>JAUIIP010000214.1 GCA_030431555.1 bacterium | reverse complement strand
CGATAGTACAGCGCCGACTGCAACGTCTAGATGTGCGTGTGCCTTAAGCTCAAGCAGGCAGATTGCGACCCAGATAAAGCAGCTGATAACAGTCAATATGCCTGTGTAGAGGTTGACTCCCTCTAGAGAAGGGATATAGCCGAACAGACAGAGGATCACCGCGGCCGCTAAATTGTAGAAAATAAGTACCGGCCAAACATCTAAGCCGGTCTTGAGTGAGCCGCGCATTGCGACTTGCTTGAACGCCTGAGCGATAACGGAGATCAGAGCAAAACTGTATGCTGACATCGATTCAATCGCTCCACGATTACTACCTGCACGCTCCTATCGCTCAGCCAAAGTAATTTGCTTCTGTGGTTTTTGCTAAAACGCAAGGTCTTGCGCGGTCCGTTTGGGTTCGAATCTCCGTGAATCTCCAGATATTGACGCTTAGAAACAAATAGAAACAGATTCTGACAGTAATCTTGTTGCGAGGCGAAACGCCCCCGTCGGCTTGAGACAGCGTCGACGTGCATACACAGAGGACCGCCTTGCGGATCTCGTAGAGGTCGATAGGATGTCCGTGAATTGCTAGATAATAAGAGCCTGGGAGAGGAGTGTTGTTTTGATAAGGTATCAAAACGTCGAAAAGAAATTTCCATTGCCTGAGGGTGGACATTTTTCTGCACTAAAGCACGTCGATCTTTCGGTGCACGAAGGTGAGCTGTTGTCACTTATCGGCACGAGCGGCTGCGGCAAGACCACGATGATTCGGCTTGCAAACGCAATGCTGGAGCCGACGGAAGGCAAAGTGCTCGTAGGCGGAGTAGATGTCCGCGAATGTGACAAAGTGACGCTTAGACGGTCCATCGGATATGTCATTCAGACAGGTGGACTGTTCCCGCACATGACAATCGGTCGCAATATCGGACTGCTTTGTGAGTTGGAGAAATGGGATAAAGAGCGCACGAGGGAACAGGTTCATCGGTTAATGGAGCTGGTGAACCTTCAGCCCGAAAGATTTATAGACCGATACCCGCGAGAGTTATCTGGGGGGCAGCGCCAAAGAGTTGGAGTTGCGCGCGCGCTGGCGCTTGAACCCGAGTATGTGTTGATGGACGAACCTTTCGGTGCGCTCGACCCGATTACGCGTCGGGAGGTCCAGAGTGAGTTTGCGGAGCTTCAGAGGAAACTTAGTAAGACGATAATTCTGGTTACTCACGATTTGCACGAAGCCTTTCGCCTTGCCGACCGGGTGGCAATAATGAATGAAGGAGAAGTTGTGGCCGTCGGTGATGAGCAGAGCATTCTCCGGTCAGACAATCCGTTTGTTAAGAAGTTTTTGCAGAGTTTTGATTTCGATGCGTAGCGTTTATCTGAAATGCACCCAGGCGGTGTTTTTGCTCTTGCTGCTTCCGAGCAGTGTCCTGGGGGCGGATCGAGCAGTTGACACAATTGTCATTGCCAGCAAGCCGTTCACCGAAAATCATCTGCTCGGGGAGATCATGGCTCAGCTGATAGAGGCTAAGACAGATCTTCGTGTTGAGCGGAAATTTAATCTAGGCAGCTCGAAAGTGCTGTTTTCTGCTCTCGTGAGCGGTGAGATTGATGTTTACCCGGAATACACGGGGACGGGCTGGGCGATTCATCTGGGTCGTACGAAGCGGGTAAGCGATCCATTAAGGGCTTATGTGGTTGTGAAGAACCAGTTCCGACGAAAGTTCGGAGTAAGCTGGCTAATGCCGTTTGGTTTTAACAACAGTTACGCGATTGCGATGGATGAACAGCGTGCAGCGGAACTGGGAATTCAGCGAATATCCGATCTGATACCTTACCAAGACAAGCTCTCAGCAGCTGTCAGTTATCAGTTCATGAAGCGCGACGACGGCTATGTCGGTTTATCAGAAGCATACGGACTAAAAATAGGTGATATTAGAACGATGGATCACGGCCTCGCCTACGAGGCCATTCGCTCGAAGCAGGTTGATCTTGTTGATACCTGGACGACCGACGGCAAGTTGAGGCGCTTTGATGTGCGGGTGCTGGAGGATGACCTACGGTTCTTTCCTCCATATGACGGAGCTCCGATCGTAAACACAAAGACGTTGCGAAAGCACCCGGAGCTTGAACGAATTCTCAACAAATTAGCATTTCGGCTATCTGACCGAAAAATGAGCGATTACAATTACAAAGTTGAAGGCGAAGGGCGCGGCTTCGACGAAGTCGCTGCGGAGTTCTTGCAGGTGGAGGGCTTGCTCGCGGAATCCGAGGCAGTGCAGGTAGATGCCGAGCAGTGGTGGAGCTTCGGTCGTAGCGAGCTTACAGAGCTGCTGCATTTGACGCTTGAGCATTTGGCTTTGACTGCTATTGCTGTTGCTCTAGCAGTAGTAGTCTCTATCCCACTCGGTATTCTGCTGACTCGACGAACCAAGCTGGCGGAGCCCACCCTAGCTGCGGCCGCAGTAATTCAGACTATTCCCAGCTTGGCATTGCTTGCGTTTTTTATTCCTATACCCGGCCTTGGATTGGGTGCCCGGTCCGCGATACTCGCACTTTTCCTGTACGCGGTGCTTCCGATTTTGAGAAATACCTACACCGGTATTAAAGAGGTAGATGCAGACCTTGTTGACGCTGGACGAGGGATTGGATTGACGGATTTTCAGCTTCTATCGAAAGTTCAGCTTCCGCTTGCGACCCGAACGATCGTAGCCGGAGTGCGTACGGCAACAGTGATTAGTATCGGCATCGCAACTTTGGCAGCCTTTGTAGGAGCCGGGGGTCTTGGAGAGCCAATTGTCGCCGGATTAGCGTTGAATGATTCGCGGATGATTCTCTCCGGTGCCATTCCAGCGGCGGTGCTTGCGCTTGCAGCTGATTTTGTTTTGTATCGCGTTGAAATGGTGCTGGCACCGTCAGGTATTGCTCCGACGTCCTGAAACGAGCAAGAATGTTCAAATCATTCGGAATCTCTCGGAGAATTAAGGAGTCTTAACTACTGAAAACCTCAAGGGAGCCGCACAGTGGATTTCAACAAATTCCAAGTATCAGACGTCACCCTAACTAAGGTTAACGTACAATCCAGCAGTTTCAGCTTCGTGTACGATATCGATGGTTTCGAAAACACGGTAACCATCGAATACGCTCACGACCTATTGCGCCACGATAGACTCAATCCGGAAGGATCCGGCGATGCGCTTATGACCTTTGCCTGCAATTTGGCTGCCGTCGGCATAACTCGACTCGGTGCTGCGCTTCCGAAACGCTTCCATTTCGGCAACTTCGAAGCCTTCATTGCGCCGGAAGTTATTCCGTTTCTGAAACAGGTCATTCCTCGCAAGTGGAGTGAGCACAGATTTCAAGTTGAACAACTTAACTATCAGCATCCCGAATTTGTGTATGACGAGCAAGTGCTTGGCTCACGTGCTGTATCGCCGATTTTCTCTCTTCCAGAGCACAGCGAAAAGCAAAAGGTATTTGTTGCATCAGGTTCTGGAAAAGATAGCTTGCTGTGCAGCCTTTTAATTAAGAACGCAGGAATTCCGCACGATCTAGTTACATATCTATTTGACCTTTATGGTGACCTTGAAGAACAGGAACAGATTTTTTCAAGAATTAACAACGAGCTCGCGCATGAGAACTGTCACGTCCTGCGCTACCTGGACGATTTTTACCCTTGGCTGGAACAGCGGATGGTCGATTGCAGTATCCCGAAGCGCGTCAACGCTTACGATGTCGAGAAGCCGTTCAGGACAGAAGCGGGAGAAGTATTCTTCATGTCCATGGCCCTTGTTCCGCTGCAAATAGTTTTCGACGCACCTATCCAGCTTTTCGGGAATGAGAAGAGTGCCGACGCACCAAATCTTGTGTTTAGTTCCACCCAGGAACCGATCGCGCACCAATGGGCAAAGAGCATTCATGGAGAGACGGCGCTTTCTGAGTTCTATCGAACTCTTTTTGACGGCATTGATCGGATAAGTTTAACAAAAGCGCTGCACGATGTGCGAATTTTCGAGACTCTATTTAGAATTGGAGCGGACCTGCCGTATCAGACCAACTCTTGCAACATTCAGAAGCCATGGTGCTGCCGTTGCGAGAAGTGCACGTATGTCTTCGCGGGTTTTTCAGCCTTCGGCGAACACGAGAAGGTCGTAGAAGCTTTTGGGCAGGATCTATTTCAGGAGCCTGAAGTCACTCGCATATGGGAAGAATTGCTCGGTTTGCACGGATATATCCCCTGGGAGTGCGTAGGCCAGCCGGACGAGGTGCAGCTGTATATTTATATGGCCATCTGCAAAGGAATTAATGGAATTCCGATGGAGCTGTTTAAGCAGCATTTCTCGAATGGGGCGACGCCATCGTTCGAGAATGTCGTTGAGAAATATGGACGTATCTACGACGATCATCATCGCATGCCCGAATGGCTTTGGTCGTCGATTCGGAAGGTCGTTGGGGACGAGCCGATAGAAGTGCCGTCACTTTAGCAGCGAGTGCTTAGCGTCCGTTGGGAAACACCACCGTGATCGACGTCCTTAGCAGCAGTGCCGCGTCGTATGAAACTGAGCGCTTTTGAATATATAGTCGATCGAGTGCCAGCTTATGCCGGTAGTGGTGGTAGTTACCAATATATCCTCTGTGGATTTGAGCAAGGCCAGTGATGCCGGCGTTGACCTGTGTGCGTTTATCAAAGCCTGTAAGTTCAGTTCGAAGCTTGTCGGCTATTTCCGGTCGTTCAGGCCTCGGTCCAACGATACTCATGTGACCGGCTAGCACGTTGAGTAGCTGAGGTAGCTCATCTAAGTGATATCTGCGAAGGAAGTGGCCGAACCAAAGCACACGCTTGTCTTGCTGTGATGTAAATACGGCTCCAGTAGTTTCCTCTGCATTGTTTCGCATGGTTCGAAACTTTACGAGACGAAATATTCGCTTGTCTCTTGTTAAGCGACCTTGGAAAAACAACACCGGCCGTCCTGCTGTAGTAAGAATAAGTAGAGCAACGACGATTAGAATCGGAAGAGAAATCAGAAGTAGTAAGCTCGCCATTACAAGATCGAATACACGATGCCTGTCGAAACGAGAATTGCGCGCAAGCGAACAGCGAATTTCTCTCAACTGAGAAGTGCTTGGGAAATTACTATTTAGCGAAAGTGCTGTGACTTTGCCTAACATACTGCTCTCATCGGACTGTTTTAAGCGCCGTCAGGCGCGCGATTACTGACCCGGGATGAACATGTCAGATCGCGTTTGAAGTATCCCTGATCTACGTCATATCGAACTAAGGAGGAGGTTTGATAGAAATCCGGTGTAGCATCGGAGGAGTTTGCCCGTGAACGAGCAGGAGCAAGAGTATCAAGAAATCTATGAGTGGTGGAAGAACCTTAGCGTACCAGCTCATCGCTACTGGATTGCGGAACCGGAGAGCGGTGCCGAACTTGAGCACGCTTTGCTTGCTCCAGCGCTAAAGCCGCTTGAGGAGATTCTAACTGATGACGTAACTGAGACGGTTAATAGTGTTGGCATTGTCCTCGGCAACATCTTCCACGACGACCCGAGCTGCCGGGTTATTTGCAAACTCGGTGCAGTCGCCGGGCCGGACGACGAGCCTATTCTAACGTTAATTGGCCTCAAGTCGCTGTTTAAATCGGACTCGGCTCGGGACTTCGTGGCAGGTATGAAGACGCTTGTCGAAAAGCTAGGGCACGAAGTCAATGTCCACTCCGTAGCGGAGTGTAGTTTGGATTGGCTGCGGTCTCATGAATCAGAGGCTCAGCGTACGAAGCTTTGGCAAAAATGGCAGGACGAATTTTCATCAACTCGCAGCACTGCGACTTAGGATATACACGCTGACTACCCCTCTGCGGGCCTTGTTCGAAACTTCGGCTCTAGCTCTTCAGCTATAAGTTTATGAGCACTAGGCTTCGGGTGGTGGTCCGAATAGAAATATTCGTCTGCAAAAACTTTAGGGCGAAGGTCAAGGTAGCCGAGACTTCCGAGTTTTGCCTTGAGGCCCTCGCTTAGCTGCTTAGAAGATCTATCCGGTAGAAACACAAGCATAAAGCGAGCGCCGTTAGTTTCAACGAGTTTCTTAAGGGCAAGTATTAGCCGATCGGTAATTCTCTGCTCCTCGCTTGCCAGGTCCGCATAATCAGAAGGAGAAACTCCTTTCGAGAGTGGTGCGAGGCCGCCAAAGATCAGTTTGTCGTTCTCTAAGTAATAGTATGGATTCCGTCTATTGCAGCAGTTCAAGAGAAGCTCAAGCCACTCCTTTCTTAGGAAGTTACGTCTGTTGTGATCCGCAATGTAGCCGTAGACCACGGTTTCTATGTCGTCAAACTGATCGAAGAGCTGTTGCAGCTTAAGGTATGCCTGGGCAGTGCCCCAGCCCTGAACGGCTGCATCAATAATCTTTGTATTGGGCATGCGTTTCTGCAAAAGGTATGAAAACACCTGAGCGTCATCAACGCCATGTCCGAAAGTAAAGCTTCCGCCAAGAAATACAATTTTGCTTCTATTATACGGCGCCGGTGTTACGCGATGTTTCAAGCTGTCGACCCGGTAGGTAACATCGAACTCGAGCTCTGGGTCCTTGTGAGAGCCAATTGAATTTGGAATCAGCTCCCAGCCAAGCTGCGGATGTGACTGAAAGATACC
>JAUIIP010000213.1 GCA_030431555.1 bacterium | reverse complement strand
CAAAGCACCTCAGGCCTGGTAACATGCCCCACCACGGCATCCGGATGCTTATAAGTTCCGTATAGCTTCCCATCGTAAAAGCCAAGATACTCTTTTGTTTTAAACACCACACCGTGCTTTTCGCACACTTCACGTGCATGCTCTGCCTCACCCGGCGCTCCAGGGTAGTCTACAAAATAAATTCCTATTGATATAAGATCCTGAAGCTCAGACACCCGCCGCGCCAGGTCCTCGATATCATTTTGACCCAAGTGATACGAAACTCGTACATTCGGATAAACTGCACCTCGATTCAAGTTGACCAAGCTGCTCAGTTTCTCAAACTTGCTGCGTTTTACGACAGGAGGAAGAGCAGTCAGAATGTCCACCGGCACGGGCGAACGTTCTATCAGATCCCAAATCTTCCTATACAGAAATGGCTCGCCCCCTTGAAGAGTCGGCACCACACCGTTTGGGAACCGGATGCGGCGAAACGCTTCTACCCAGGAATCAACATCCAGTTGATAGAACTTCTCGTCTTTTCCCGATGTGAATCCCGTACCGTTGTGATCGGTAATGCAATAGCTGCAGTTGAGAAAACAGAAGTCAGTCAAATAGCACGCCACGTAATCGTAGTCGTCCGGAAGGGTAATCGGCGGCTTAGCGGCACCGTTTGTTGACATGAACAAACTCCTTGTAGATAGCGCGGGGTATTCCCACCGCTAGCTCGATATCAGCCCTGAATCAAGCGAGCTTTTTATTAAAAACCTTCTGCCAGGATTAGATGCAGTTGTTTACCCAGGAATTCAACTTTCCGCTTGAGCACGCGCCGCGTATAGTCCTATCTGTTCGAATTTGCGTCAGGCATGTCGACCGAGGAGCGAATTTACGATGGGACATATTGATTTCATTACACAAATGCACACGCGAACCAAGCGCGATTATGTCGGTCGAGTAACCGAGCATCCCAAAGCAGAGGCAGCTAAGGTCGCTAAAAAATTCGGCCAAGAATATTGGGACGGTGATCGCAAATACGGCTATGGCGGGTATCGTTACGACGGGAGATGGCTTCCCATCGCCCAACAAATGGCGGAACACTACGAGCTAAAAACCGGTGATACGGTGCTCGATGTAGGCTGTGGCAAGGCGTTTCTGCTGTACGAGTTCACGCAAGCCATTCCCGGCCTCGAAGTGCAGGGCATCGACGTCTCTGAGTACGGAGTAGCGAATGCCAAAGAGGAGATTAGAGACCGTTTGGACGTCGGCTCTGCCGTCGAGCTCCCGTACGAAGACAACAGCTTTGACTTTGTATACTCAATTTTAACGCTTCATAACCTGTATTGTTACGATCTGGACAAAGCACTACGAGAGATCGAGCGCGTAGGAAAGAAGCACAAGTATATCGTGGTTGAATCGTACCGCAATGAGGAGGAGAAGGCTAATCTGCTCTATTGGCAGCTCACCTGCGAATCATTCTACACCCCCGAAGAATGGAAATGGTGGTATGACCGCTGCGGTTACCAAGGTGACTACTCTTTTGTTTTCTTCGAATAATCGCCGCTTTGCTATCCAGTAATACTAAAGCGTTTTAAATACTCAATCGACTGACTGTTATCGTTAACGGCAAGTTGTTGGATCATGAACAAGTCTTCGAAAAGAGAGATGTCCTGCTCTCCTACTAGACAAATTCCTTCAAGCGCACAGTGAAGCGCTGAACCCGTATCAATGATTTGCCGGTAAATTTTACTCCTTCGTGCCGGATTAGCCGGCAGCATAAAAAGCGTAAAAAGTATGATGCCCTCCAAGCTCTCCAAATCCCGCACGACAGACTCTAGCATCATGAAGCAAGAAGGCATCGCGTATTCCGTCGCGCTAAGCAGAAAGAAGAGATCGTGCTGCTTAGCGTACTGGCGAATTAGCATATTCTGTATATGCTGCGGAGTCATTTCACCTCGGACTGGACGTGAAGAAATATAACCGCGAAATCCTTTCTGGTTACTCACTGAACCCCTCCGGCCAATCATAGTTCATGCCAAAAAGCGTTGCCGGACGAATGTTAATTGGTTCAAAAAACTCGCCAAGCCGTTTGCTGGAGTACGGAGACAGCACGCTCTTAAACCGACAGTTCATGCTCCAGCGAGATTCCATCTCGTTGTTTACAATATTGCCGTGCATGAGAGTGTGAGTAAAAACCAATACACTTCCAAACGGCACATCAAGCCAAACTACATCAGGCTTAATTTTCTCAAAAAAGTTATCTGCGCCCTTCGCTTCGAACTTGTGCATCGCTGCGCGATGCTCCCTGTCCTTCTCAGGATTCAATATGAACATCGATTTGGTTTTGTAACAATCAACCAGAGGTAGCCAAACAACTACTTCAAAAGGAGAATCTCCTGACCACACATCCGAATGCACCGGCAACAGCGAACTTCGATCATCTGGAAGCTGAATGCTCAGGTTGATATTCTTCTGCATCGCGAGCTCATTTCCGACCAATACATCCAACGTATTCCGAGCGACTGCGTAATAAGCTGATCGGGCCCACGAGTTGCCGTTGAATCCCTGGAATACGGCAAGCCGCATGTCGTTCAAGCGCTCAGGCGTCACGTGCTGGTGAATTGTGTTCAAAAACTCGCCGTGGTTCTCCGGCTCAGCACAGCCAATATGCCCGACTGCCAGCCTTACAATCTCTGCTCTAATCGCATCAAGCAGTTCACTATCTGCTGTAGGCACTATGGCATACCCGTCTCTCAAAAAGCATTTTGCAAGCTCCTGCTCTTCCTCGGTGAAAAATGAAGCACAGTAATTACCAATAGAACTTGTCATGCGAGCTCAGCCTCCTTCATGTACTTAACGTTGTAATACCTAGGATTGCTCATACTATCTGGCAAAAGTCCTGCTCGGAATGCTGCACAAACATCTCTTACGGCATTTTCAATGTTCCGCTTTGGAACAAAGTCCAGTTTCTCGGCAATCTTCTCAGAGCAAACATGGTAGGATCTAATATCGTCGCTGTCCGTTCTGACAATATCAATCGAACCCAGCTCAGGCATTTCTTGCTCCACTACTTGCTTTACAATTTCGGCGATCTTCAGCACGGAATGATTTTGATAGCCCGCATTGAATATTTCACCCGCAATCTGCTCCTTTGGACGCGCAAGCAAATCCGCGTACAAGTCCGTTATGTCTTCAATGTGAATGTTTGGCCGCTTCTGCTCACCTCCAAACACAGTGATCCTGCGGTTGTTAACTGCATGACAAGTTAGAATATTGACCGTCAAATCCAGCCTCATGCGCGGAGAATAGCCGCAGACCGTTGCCGGTCTGATTACTACCGTCGTAAAATGCGGCGATTGGTAATCAAGCAAGATGGGCTCACACATACCCTTATATTTATTGTAGTCAGTGATGGGCATCAGCGGATGCTCTTCTGTAACTTTAGGCGCGTCGCTAACGCCGTACACCGAACTAGTAGATACGTAAATAAATCTCTGCACACCAGCCGCGACTGAAGTTTTGACTATTGGCTCGAAGCAGTCAAAATTTATTGCCTTGCTTAACTCGGGGTTAAGTTCGAAACTCGGATCATTTGCAATGCAAGCCATGTGGATGACACCATCGCATCCGGCAACCGATCGCTTGAAAGCCTCAACATCGCGAATGTCCGCTTCTACCACTTCGAGCGAAGGGTGCCGCGGAAGGCCGGCTTGGCCAAAGAACAAGGCATCGTAAACAACCACCTTATAGCCACGTGCGAGCAACTTTGGAATTAGCACGCTTCCTTTATAGCCTGCGCCGCCTGTAACGAGTATTCGCTTCATGCCTGGTCCTCCATGCTTAGACCATTATCAGCAATTAGAAGCGATGTCTTCGGCAATAGTTTCGCAGTGATGTCCATCTAGTGAAAATTCCTACGCTTGTGCAGCCGTGCATCAGGCTGCTCGTGTGACAAGAAATGTCGCCTAACAATTTTTCACCGCCGGAACTCCCGGAACACCAACTCTTCGGATCTGCAAGCAGACAGTTTCACTTCATACCGATCCGATTCTAGCAGCAAAATCGCCTGGCGCGTTTCTTGCGATTACTACTGCTGTTGCCCCCGTAAAAGAAAAGCGATTACACGGGGTTAAGCCGGAGAAACTCTCAAAGCGACGTGCGAGATTCTCATAAGGTAAACAGCGTAGACCTCCTGGGTCTGTCGGTTTAGTAAAGGGTTGTGAATGGCGGTAACAGATAGCGGTCTGTCGGAAGGCATTAAACGCGGAGGTGCAGCAGCGGCTTGCGCTGCGAGCCTCCTGCTACTCTTTTGCATCTTGGCGATTCCGAGCCCGAATAGCAACTCGATCCAGAGTCCTGAGCACGATTCAGGAAACCTGCCTCCAACATTTCAACCAATCTCGGGCAGCGAAATAGCTGCGCTGCCTCAGGTTTCTCCATGGTCTGACGACGAGTCAAGTCCAGACAACGTAGCGCCTTTCAACGAAGCTACTAAGCTACAGCACAAACCCAAGCAACTGCTTTCCCCGACCTTTGACAATGAGCAGGACAATGACGCTCCAGTTCCGCAAAATCTTCCATGGGTCAAGCAGAGGCGCTATGTCAATGTGGATCTGCACGTCCTGAACGGTGAAATCTTCGAATTCCAGCCTGTTGTCGGAAAGACATTTCAAATTGTTCCGAGGAAGTTTGACAATCCAAGCACAACCGCACGAACACTCGTCGGTGAGATGCTCGATTCTGCGGGGAAAACAATAGGGCAGATGACGTTAGCGGCCGTCGACGGAGAAAGTGGCCTAGGTTATTCTGGAAGATTCTCGCTCGACAATGGAACCAGCTATCTACTGCATCATGATTCGCACGGAAACACAGTAGTTGACGTCGTAAAGCCCGAAGAGCTTCCGGAATGTGCAGACGGCGAGCACAAAACGGTGGACTCACACGAACCACGGCAAGCGGCCGCTGAATCAGATGTGGAGCTTCAAGCACCCCCTGCACACTCGTTCTTCACAGCGGAAGACAGCGGTAAAGTAAAAATTCGAGTGATGTTTGTATGGAGCCCGAAGGCACGCAATGCTGCCGGCGGGAGTGCAGCGATTCAAGCCAGGGTACATCAAGCGGTAGCCGACGCGAACACAGCCTATACGAACAGCGAAATAAGCATAACGCTTGAACTCGCACACATGTATGAGCTGACTCGCGAAGAGTCCGGGAATTTCAATACAGACTTGAACTGGCTTACTTACTCGGACGGCTACTGGGACGGAGTTCATTCTGAGCGGGAAACTCACGCAGCCGATGCGGTTGCTATGTTTAACGACAATTATGCATATTGCGGACTCGGATGGATTGGTCCGTATAAGAGCAGAATGTTTGGAGTTACAAATCAGTATTGCGCCGCATTTCAAACTTTTGCACATGAGCTTGGCCATAACCAAGGTGCAATGCATGCGCCAGGCGACACTAGCGGGTCTGGTCGTTACACTTACTCATATGGTCATCGCTTCTACGGTTCGGACTCCGCGCAATACCGAACCGTAATGGCCTATAGCCCAGGAAGTAGAATGTCCTACTTCTCGAACCCGAACGTAAGCTACAAAGGAGTTGCAACCGGAACTTCAAGCAGAGACAACGCCCAAACGCTAAACAACACTGCAAGCACTGTAGCCAACTATTACGGCGAAGTTTACAAAATATCCGGGGTTATCACTCAGGGTGGAAAGCCTCTCCCAGGCGTAAGTGTTAGCGGCGCTGGGCTCGGCTCAACGATAACCGACAACAATGGTGAGTACTTCCTATCCGGCCCCGAGGGATCTTCTTACTTGGTTCAGCCGGCCCTGAACGGCTTCGGATTTTTACCGGAAAAGGCAACAGGCACACTGGATGGAAACAAGATACATAACTTTGCAGCTAATTCGGCACCTTCAATTTCACCCCTATCAGATATTAGCATGTCGCGCGGCGATGGCCAGTTAACTCGGAACTTAATCGCGTCCGACGCCGAAGGGGACTTATTATCGTTCAGCGCTACTATTAAGGGTTCAAGTCAAGCGGCATATGCTCTAGACCAGGCATTGAATTTTACGGGGCCAGGCTCTAGCGATTTTTATTACAACTACCGGGGCTGGGGAGAGAAATACTTAAAATCGGGCGACACCTGGTACATTATCCTCAACAACGGTCAGGTAAAGCGATTTGTTTCTACTCCGTCAAATTCTCCCCTTGTCGGCACGGTAGAAGTGGAATACTGGCAGGATCCTAACTTGCTAATCGACGTGCCGCCCCCGTCAACCGGGCAGGTATCGGCTGAAATTAGCGGGTCGACTCTAACCCTTACCCCAGCCCAGGGCTTCATCGGGTCAGTCCTCGTAACCGTCAGCGTGTCAGACGGAGTAGGGAGTAGCACTACCTCATTCAGACTTACGGTCAGCAATTCACCGCCCGCGCTTAATCAACCGGCTGACATCTTAATGTCTCATAGAGAAGATTCGAAAAGCGTTGCGCTGTCGGCAAGCGACTCAGATGGCGACGCTGTTGCGCTGACAGCGAAAGTTCACTCGCTACATTCCACAGCTCTTCAGCTCGACCAGCAATACGATTTTTCTCTTCTTCAACTTTATCTTTTAGAGATTCTCTCATACCAGCAATACGATCTTTCATCAA
>JAUIIP010000212.1 GCA_030431555.1 bacterium | reverse complement strand
ATCCCCTTTAATTATTAGGCTAATATCTCAGAGCATTTTCTTGGTAGTCGTGCTTGAGCGCGGGTCTATTTTTGTGCTACACTAAGAAATGTGCGAAGAACACATTTTAGCCTTGTCACTGAGGCTGGTTTTAGCGCTTGGGAGCGCATCGCCGGAGGTTGTATGTCAGGTGAAGTAAAACGACAGGATGTAAAAAGCTCTGTCGAAGGAGTCAATCAAGCGCCCTTGCGTGAAGAAGGAACGTGGAGCTGTGTCGATATAGAACTCCCCCCCCGCAACTCGCAGAATGTCAGCGATAAAACGAAGACGCTCCCGAAGCCTAGCCAGCCGACGTTGTTAATGTCGTTGCTGCAGGTAGGAAATGAATCCTCAAGCTAGTCGAAAAATAGTCGGATCGGAAACAGGCACCGCAGCTGTGGAGCTTAGTATAGTTGCGTCGTTGTTTGTGCTGTTGATTACTGGTTTCCTGGATACATCATTCTTTTTTCGCGGACACTCGGACTACGCGACAGTGGCTCGTGTAATTGCACGAGACCTTTCCAAGGCTTCAGTTGAGGGAAATCTAGAGGCTCACCTTGAGTTATGCAGCAGAGCGTGGGCGGTTGCCGAATCCAGAGGTTTCACAACCAATGACTTGGATATAGGAATTGCGGAGCGCGGGATTGGTCAAGACTGGATAATGTGTCTCGACTTCAACTATTCAACCGGCCTTTGCGAGAAAGAACTTCCCTCAATCTCAATGATCTTGCAGCCGAAGAACTCAAGGCCGTTCAATGTCTTTCCGTGGTTTGAACAAAGTAAGTGGGTGTTGAGTACGTTCGTTCTGGAGTCAGACAACCAGTTGGATTTTGACATGATGCAGGCCAACGGTGACCTGATGTACATCGAAGGGCCGACTCCCTCAAACCCGGTTCGTATTTTCAAGTGCCCGTAACGGTTGGAGCTGAAAAGTGAGAAAAGGAAAAGCAATTAATGAAAACGGTGCCGCCCTGGTTGAGTTTGCTCAGCTTCTCCCGGTATTCTGTCTGTTTGTCTTCGGCCTAGTCGACATGAGCATTTTCTTAAGCCAGCATGCACTGGTTGAGCATGCTTTGGAATTTGCCGGTCGTCAGGGGGCGTATGAATATAGCAGCGGGGATTGTATTTCGACTGCTACAACTCAGTTTGACTCCTATGTCCAAGCGTTCTGGTTTGCCGATGAGTTGTCCCCGGCAGATGCAAGCATTCAGAACAATCCAATTCCTGTCGGGGCTTACGGAACAACTGTCAATGGGATGCCGGGTCTGCAGCTGTCGGTCAATATGCCCGTTGGCTGTTTCTTCTGTGACTTTCTCGGTTTGCCCGATAGCGCGATGACAATAAATAAATCTGCATTTTTTCCTACGGAGCGTTGCGTGTAGCTCTGCACTCAGGAGGTTGTATGAAAGGTTTTTTGAAAATCAATAAAGAAGAGACGGGCGCGTATTCCGTCTTAGCTGCCTGCGTTGCGGCTGCGCTAATCACTTTTGCCGGCTATTCAATAAATGCGACTTACGCGCGTTCGGTCTCAAATGAACTTCAAGCGGCGGCCGATGCAGCTGCTCATGCGGCCGCCAAGTCTTTGTGTGCTAGCGAAGAGTGTTGGCGCAATGCTTTAACCATAGCTGACAAGGTCATTTGGGCGCAGCTTTACGAGCAGCTTACCGGACAGCTGGGTACGACCTGTTTGCCGAGAGCTGATGGCTCCGGAGGATTGTCCGGTGAAGACGGGATGGGTGCTTGCGATGCGATGCGTTCTGGGACTGCCGGTTTGCTACTTCGGGGTGACTTAACCGCGGCGGGGTTCTTTAATATCGATCCTCCTGTTATCCAGCGTGGAAGATGGACGCCGGAAACAGGCTTTGAGCAAGTCGACGCTTACGGCTGGCAAGAGGACAATCCGGGCAAGCCCCAGGCAGTTTACTCAAACGCCGTTCGAATCCAGCTAACGCGCAAGCATATAACGATCATGAAACTGCCGTTTGTTAACTGGGATCATTCGGTTTCAGTTGAGGCTGTGGCCGTAGCTGACTCGGTTAAGGAAGAAAACATTGCACCGTTTGCGATTCCGGTCTGTGCTTTGATGGAGCGAAGTGCCAACGGACGAGCCGACTTTCAGGCTGATGTGAGCAATTCGGATCGGCTGTTCGCGCGCTCAGATCGTTACTGTCCCGCCGGTGACTGTAATATTCTACCTGCATTTCCTTATGGAACTTGCGAAAATGATCCCGCGAGGTATTCCGACGATCCGAACACGACCTATCTTCCGGACGCGGCAAGCGCCGCATCCGCTGTCGCAGCGCTCGGCCTGCCGTTTTCAACGAGCGAGGAGGGGCACTACTGCTTGCGCCAGCACATGAAGCCTACGACCCATGATAACGAAATTGCTGGTGGGGATGACTGGGCGCTTCACGACAAGAAAGAGTTCTCTCAGATATGGAATCATTACGGCGTAGTTGGTCTGCCGGAGGGAACGCAGGGCGCCGGGCCCGGTATCAGCGAGACTGATATACAATCTCTCCTCTCACAAGCCTTAGTCGATCGCCTGGACATTCGAACTAAGATCGGAGATCGGTTTTATATTCTCGGCGACGGTTTGAGCGCCAGCGTGTCCGGATCAGACCTCTGGTCCATTATTTCCGGTGCCTCGGCCCCAAATGAGACACGAGTGGAGGTGGCCGACAGCAACCTAGGAACCCTGGCTAGAAATCTCAATTATTATTACGCAAGTCCCGGCCATGCGTCTTGGCTTAACGACATGGCGGCAACTCAAGTCATACATAATCAGGGACTTTGCAGCTCGAAGCGAATGCAGCTCGATTCGGCTGACAGCGTGGTAAACGGAGAGGAGGCGACACTTCCTTATGAAGCGAGTCACGCGATACCGGACGATGTTCCGGTATGGAAGGTCAAGGTCCCGGTGATCGCAGATGTCGACGACGACGAGCAAACTACCTGCCCCGGCATTTCTGGCGCGGGAAGCGCGGACTCGAGCGGAGCGCCGCCCAATCCCAGCCACAAATGGGAAGTGATCGGATTCGTTACGGTAGAGATTTTCGATGTGAGCATTGGAGATTCCGCGCCGCGGGCGAATGACGACATCGCTTCATTCCCGGCGGGTTACCCATACGGCTTTGAGACTGACCAAAATCTGGCGACGAGAGAAAGCTGCAATGTTGTTCGTGCACGGATTGTTGGAGAGACGAACTTCGTAGCCGGTTCAAATACAGACAAAGCCAGTCGCCGGCCGGTGCTAATTAGTCGATCTGATTACTAGGTTTTCGACCTCGATTGGCATTCCTCTAAGGACAGCCTGCTAACTGTATTTCTTTAGCCAACGCGTGTGAACTAGCACGTCAACACTTATGCGCTTGCATTTTAGGGGCTTGCTGCTGCTCGCATCATCTTAAATCCTCTCGAGCCTAGAGTAATTGTTCTAGAGAAAAGCTGTCATCAGCCTCTGACAGCAGCTTGTGGAAATTAGCAGCTCTGCTAGTTTGCATTTTAGAGCGTGGTTTTATTCAGGTAGCTAAGCGTTTTCGGGAGTGGGTAATTCCACTCCCGTGGTCACGGTTTCTTCGCTCACAATTGCTTGCGAGTTGTAGTCCAATTTTTGGCGAGGAATGCAGTCATGACACGTCTGCTGCGCAGGGTTGCGCGTTCGAAGCGGTTTCGCTTCACCACTGCGGCTGTAATAGCCGGCTCAGGATTATTGGTCGGCCTTGAGACCAACGAAGCGCTCGTTCAAGCAGCGCCGGAACTGTTCGATCTGCTTGAGCACATGATTATCGCGTTCTTTCTCCTCGAATTGACAGTTCGAATCGCAGCATATGGTTCAAAGCCGTGGCGTTTCTTTCGCAGCGGCTGGAACGTGTTCGACTTCGTAATCATCACTCTGTGCGCGCTGCCGTTAGCGCCGCAGCCTGTTCCCTGGAATCAAGTAGCGCGTGTTTTGCGGATGCTTAGGTTGATAACCGTTCTGCCGAAACTGCGGGTGCTGGTTAAGGCTTTGGTAAGAACCATACCTTCTATCGGCTACGTCAGTATGCTGCTTATGCTCCATTTTTACGTTTATGGAGTGGTCGGTACTTTTCTGTTCGGCAAGAACGATCCGGTCCACTTTGGTAATCTACAAATAGCGCTAGTGTCATTGTTCAGAGTGCTGACACTCGAAGACTGGACCGACCTTATGTACATCCAAATGTACGGCAGTGCGAATTACGGCTATGATATTTACCCGGAAGCAGCCAAGTTGGCCCAATCTGCTCAGTTCCCTGTTTTGTCAGTGTTGTTTTTTATATCTTTTGTTTTGCTGGGCACGATGATCATCCTAAACCTTTTTGTAGGCGTGATGCTTAACAGCATCGCGGAGACCACAACGGAAGCCGAGGTTCAGGATTTGGAGGCCAATAGAGAGAAGGGTTATCTCACGGTAGCGGACGAGCTTAAATTGCTTTACCGCCAGATTGACGGCTTGAAGACCAACGTACAGACTCTCAGTGTAAGGCTAAAGCACGAAAAGGCGGCTGCTCAGGAAGAGGATGAAGAAGCGGTAGCACTATCGGCCGCGAAGGCCAGCGCGGCACATCAGAAGGTTGCTAATTTTCACTGAAGGTATCGTCTGAGGAATTCCACGAACTCGGGGTGGAGCCAGTCGCGTGAGCCGCTTACTTCAGTTGTTAGTTCTCCGGTCTCAGGATCAGGGAATTCAACCAGAAATCCCGCACGGTCTACTATCACCACGGCCGGGACGCTCGTAAAACCAAAATCGGCTAGCGATAATCCGTTTGGGTCGAGCAACACGTCCAGCTGCAGATTTTTGGCGTTGAGAATCTTTGTGACGGCTGCCTCGCGATCAAAGACCGCTATGTTGGCCACATCCAGGCCGATTGGCCCAAAATCTCTGCTTAGTTTTTCGAAGTAGGGAAGTTCAGCAAGGCAGGGGGCGCACCAAGTGGCCCAGAAGTTTAGCAGCAGGAGCTGTCCCTGGTAATCGTCAGGTGTGATCAGCTCTTGCTCTAGATTCTTCAGCTCAAAGTACGGCGCTTCCTTGAGCACTTTATAGTCCGGCATTACAAGGGTCTCGACTGACTTCGAGTGAGCGGGTAGTGGCGCTGACAGTTCAAACAGATCCCTGCGCGGCGGCTCGTCCGGTTCGAAAGTCACTGGGGGGTCGGGGATCGAGGGGCTCGCAGACACCGTGGCTTTCGGGAAATTCTCGGCTCTAGGCTTCTCCACCACAACGCTCGGGCTGCAGGATGAGAGCAGCAGCGCTAAGCCTAAGCCCGGGCCGAGAACTGACTCGCGCCTTCTAAGCTCAAATATAAATTTTCGCATATCGCTCGACCGGCAGATCCCTGGTTCTACCTGCGAAGATAGGTTCTTATCCTGCGCTTGACTAGCTTTATGCGTGGTGATACTTTAGAACTAAACAATTAAGGACTAAAGCATGCCGACCCATTTTGAGGGAAATAAAGAGCAGGTGCGAGCATTGAACGCGTTTATCGCACTGATGCGCTGTGCGGCTTCGGTTAATGCACGCATTGGGCGGCGCGAGAGCGGTCATAACTTAAGCACAGCTCAGTTTGGAGCTATGGAAGCGCTGTTTCACTTAGGGGAGCTGCGTCAGTGTGACTTAGCGAAAAAGCTTCTCGTAACTGGCGGCAATATTACGCAGGTGGTCGACGGGCTGGTTAAGCGAGGTCTCGTAAAGCGTATTCGAAGCAAGGAAGATCGGCGGGTCGTTAGGGTGGCGCTCACGGAGCAGGGGGCGAAGCTAATGACTCAAGCAGTGCCCGATCATGTCGGAAACATAGTTGATGAGTTTTCAGTTCTGACCATCGCAGAGCAAAATCAGCTGCGAAAGATATGTAAAAAGCTCGGTCTACAGGCTGAGCAATAGCAAGGGAGGCAAGTTAATGAGCGAGCAAGTGAAGTTAATTGCAGTGGCAGGAAGTACTCGTGAGGGTTCGTTCAACCGCAAGGTTCTCGCGATCGCGGTCAAAGGTGCCCGAGACGCCGGTGCAGACGTCGAGGTGATAGATTTGGCGGAATTCCCTATGCCGATATTCAACCAAGATTTTGAGGCGAGGCAAGGTCATCCGGAAAATGTCAAGAAGCTGCGTCAGAAGTTCAAGGAAAGTGACGGCTTGTTAATTGCCTCTCCTGAGTACAACGGCGCGCCGACTCCGCTGTTGAAAAACACGATCGACTGGCTCTCTAGGCCGAGCGATGACGAGCCGGGATTGGTGGCTTTTTCGGGGAAAACTGCGGCGATTGTGAGTGCCTCGCCCGGCAAGCTCGGCGGCCTTCGATCGCTGACCCATCTGAGAGTTATTCTTAGCGGCATAAATGTTTTCGTTTTGCCGAGACAGATCGCCGTGTCGCAGGCGAACGAGGCATTCTCGGAAGACGGAAGCTTGAAAGACGATAAGCAGAACCAAGCTGTTTTAAGTCTTGGTCGGGAGCTTGCCGAAACGACTGCGCAGCTTCGAAGATAAAATAGGGACAGGAGTCATGATTACATCAAGAGTTTCTGACGAGAGAGGTCACGCGAACCATGGTTGGCTCAATGCCAAGCATACGTTTTCGTTTGGATCGTACTACGACGAGAGCAACATGGGGTTCAGGTCACTGCGGGTCATTAACGAGGACGTTGTTGCTCCCGGTGCTG
>JAUIIP010000211.1 GCA_030431555.1 bacterium | reverse complement strand
GTTGCAGGAAGTTGAAATTGCTGCGGCATACCAGACGAGCCGGACCCCTGTGAGAGAAGCGTTTAGACAACTCGAGTCTGAGGGCTTTCTTGTGATTCGCCCCCGTAGAGGGGCCGTTGTTACTCCGATTACAGTTAAGGACATTCGTGAGTTCTACGAAGTTAAGAGTGTTCTTGAATCTTACGCTGCGGAAAAGGCGGTCGAACGCATCAGCGATGAACAAATCAACAGAATGGAGGAGCTGAACCGTGAGTTAAAGCGCCGCCATCAGAACGGTGACATCGCAGGAATGGTACCGGTCCACAACGAGTTTCACGAAATTTTTGTAAACGCCTGCGGCAATGAGCGGTTGGCCCAAATAATCAGAAACCTGGTCAATCAATTCCAGCGCTATCGTATCGCGCTAAGTCACACCGAAGCGATTGATGAAAGCATCAGAGTTCATGAGCAGATTGTTGAGGCTTTTCGCATGCGTGACGGCCGCAGAGTGACCGAGCTGGTCGGAATGAATTCTTCGCAGGGCGGAGAAAACCTCATCAATTCGATAAGTTGTCTTAATTAAGTACAGGCTAATTAATTTTTCGCTAATTCGCGGGCCTTGCGCGCAGACCTAAATTTGTCTACTTTCCAGCACTTAGCTGGTGAAAGACTATTTCTTGCTGGTGATAAAAAGCCAGAACCGTTACTACTAGCTTGTTAAACTACTCGCCGAAAACTTCGGGCAGGACAGAGTTTCAATGCGCATCAGTAGAATAGAGATTTTTGGGTTCAAATCGTTCATGGAGCGATTTGTTCTGAACTTCGACGAGCCGCTTATCGGCATCGTCGGGCCTAATGGCTGCGGAAAATCAAACATAGTAGACGCTTTGCGCTGGGTGCTTGGCGAGACGCACGCCAAGCAGCTGCGTGGCTCGGTGCTCGACGATATCATCTTCAACGGCTCTGATTCGCGGCGACCGCTCGGGATGGCAGAGGTTTCGATTACTATCCGGCCTGACGAAGGCTGGTTCGAAGCACAGCAGAACGAAGAAGAGGCAAAAATGCGTGAGCTTGTCGCACAAGCTGACGCTTCATTGTCGGATGAAGAGCGTGAACTCGTGCATCACGAGGACTCCGAACGAGGGGACGAAGAGCAAGTTGACGAGGAGGTCCTGAGAAGCTCTCTGGCGAAACTTAGAGAGGTTGTGCCGGGATTGTTCGAGGCCGCTGAAATACAGCTAACCCGCCGCTTGTATCGATCGGGCGAGAGTGAATATTTCATTAACCGAGTTCCGTGCCGCCTGCGTGACTTAGTGGATTTTTACCGCACGATTGGGCTGGGTGCGCGCGGCTTAAGTATTGTGCAGCAGGGGCAAGTTGGCGAATTAATCAGCAAGAAACCGACCGAGCGCAGGCAGCTGCTCGAAGAAGCTGCAGGTATCGCCGGATTTCGGGTGAGAATAGAAGCTGCGACGCGCCAACTGGGCCGCACTAGCGATAATATCGCTCGCTTGAGTGACATTGTTTCTGAAGTTGAAAAGCAGGTCCGCGTTTTAAGACGACAAGCAAACCGCGCGAAACGGCGAGATGAGCTGAAGGATAGTCTGCGCACTGCCGAAATAGCTGTATTTGAGCATAAAGCCGCGGGTTTAATCGGCCGCAAAGAATCCGTCGGCAAACAGCAGCTTAGCCTCGAACAGACGATAGGCGACAGCGAAAGTAAAGTGAACGTGCTCCGTGCGGAAGAGGAGCGCACCCGTGGGCTGCTGGAGGAACTTGAGATCGAACTCGGCGACTTGCGTCGAAGCAAAGAAGATCTTTCGAGCCGCATACACGAATTAGTTGAGGAGAGGACCAGATCTCAGCTCGCTAAGGCTCAACTCGAAGGGCAGCTTGAAGGAGTTCGGGAGCGCCTGAGATCGATTGATGAGCGAAAGGAAATCGTCGGTGTTGAAATGCAGCGGCGTCGCGAAGCGATTGACGCGGCGCAGGCGCAAAGTGCCAACTACGGTGCAGAGCTAACCAGGGTTCAGGGCGAGTTAAAACTGGGCGGAGAGCCTGATGATAATCTCGCACAACTTGAGTCGCAGTTAAACCAAATAAATCGCCGCATTTCCGAAACCGAAGCCGACGCAAAGTCACGGCAAATTGAGCGTGCTGCGCTTAGAGGCGAAATTGAGTCCCTGGAGCAGCAATTGGCCCAATTTAAGCCTGCAGAAACCGAAGCAGAGTTGGCACGTATATGCTCCGATGAGTCTATAAAGAATCTGTTTGATGAGGTTAGAGTATCTGCTGAATACTCTGACGCCTTTGCGGCAGTCGTCTCTGATAAAACCGTTTATGTGATGGGAGCCTCGCTCGGTGCGCTGCGCGAACGCTTCAGCGAGCTAGGTATTAGCGGTGATGGGATCGGAGCGGTTGCCAAAGATGCCGCCGATTCCATGTTGCAAACCATGCTTGAGGCGCCGCAGGGAACAAAGCGTCTTATCGACTGTGTTGAAGTCGAAGGTGAGGCGCGCAGCTCGCTTCAGGCAATAATTGGCAATGTATTCGTCGTTGATAGTTTAGCCGAGGGTTTTCAGGTCATGGATCAGCTTGGTCCAGAGGCGGCACGCGGCGGTGCGCGAGCGGTAAGCACTCGTGGTCAAGTAGTTACACCTTGGGGTTGGTATTCCTCGGGGTCGACCGGATCGATCTACAGCAGTCACGCTCGATTGGAGAGCAAGCGAGAGCACGCAGTAAGAGTAGAGCGCGAAGTTGAAGCCCTACTGAAGGAGCTCGAGGAGCAAAAGCAGCAGCAGGCGGCGGTTAGCAGTAAGCTTGCTGCGGCCCGCGCTGAACGCGAAAAAGATGCCGCGGCCCAGCGAGAAGCTGCTTCTCAGCTAGCTGATTTGCGCGCGTCGATCGCGCAGTACGAAGGGCAGGCCAGGTTCGAATCCGAAAGAATCGAAGAACTTCGCTTGGAGCTGGCGGAGCTGGAGAAAAAACGTGAAGGCTTGATTTCTAATGAGAAGCGGCTGCGGGAACAAAATGCGGAAGCAAGCGCGGCTGCTGAAACTCAGTCGACCGACTTCGAGAAGGAGCACGAACTGCTCGACGAGCAGCATGAACTCAGCAAGGTAATAAAAGACAAAGACAAGCGTCGAGAGGAGCTGAGACTCGAATTGAGTGAGTTGCTCCACAAGGTAGAGACTGCGCGTCGGCTGAGGGAGAATCTCCAGCACGAGCATGGAGAAATCACGCTCAGCGCAGATCGGATTGCGATGGAGCTTTCGATGCTCCACGAAGACATTAAGCAGCGTCACGGAGAGGGCATTCTTCTGCCGACTCTAAGCCAGGGCAGGGAAATAATCGAATCCGCCGGCGGCGAAGGGCAGCTCAGTGATCGGATTGGTGAGCTCGAGAACGAGAGCGCAGGTCTGCGACAGAAGTTGGAACGAGAGGGAGACGTTGACCCTGAAGTGGTGTTTCTGTGCAAAAAAGAAGAAGAGCGATTAGAAGAACTACAGGCTCAGCGCAGCGATCTGGAGCAAGCGGTCGGAACCCTTGAGAGAACGATTCGCCAGCTCAAGGATGTATCGCGCAAACGCTTTCTTTCCACCTTCGAGTCCGTCAATGAGAAGTTTAAGGTATTGGTTCCGCGCTTGTTCGGCGGGGGTGCCGGTTTCATGGAGTTGATAGACCCTGAAGACCCACTGACTAGCGGGGTCGAGCTGACAGTGCGACCGCCAGGTAAGAAGCTTCGCAGTATGGAGTTGATGTCCGGCGGTGAGAAGGCGCTTGCTGCGACAGCGGTGCTAATAGCGATGTTCCTGCATCGCCCTAGCCCGATTTGTGTTCTTGATGAGGTTGATGCGCCGCTTGATGACGCTAACCTTGAACGCTTCCTTGATCTTATTGAAGAAATCGCCCAGTCAACGCAGTTCTTGATTATCACTCACAACAAGCAGAGCATGGCAGCGGCCGACAAACTTATCGGTATTACGATGCAGGAAAAAGGAGTTTCTACGGCCCTTACTGTAGCGCTTGATGAGGCGGAGCGGCAGCTCGAGCAACCGGCTGCGGTAAACGCCTAGTTCTTAAGATGGAGTCGCTAATCTCTCTATTCGCAACTTTTGGTCTTGGCGCATTCGATCCGATTGCTCTCTTGGCTTTCGTCCTAGCAGTGTGGGCATTGCTGCTCGTGGTCGTAGCAGCACTCAAGCGCAGTGATTCGGATCACGGTGAGGTAGAGCGGCTGCGTCGAAGAATCGATGCCCTTGAGCAGCAGATAAGCCGTCTTGAATCCGGCCCTACGGAAGTAAAAAAAAAGCCTGAAAAACAACCCCGTGTAACAAGTGGCGCCGAAAGCGGCGCGTCGATGCACAGTGGTTTAAGCAAGAGTCGCAGCGCTTTGTTCGGCCGGCTCGGTGAGTTGTTTGGGGCCAGCAGTAAGCTAGACAGCGAAACATCAGAACGATTTGAGGAGCTGCTGATAAGTTCTGACATGGGCGTGGCAACAAGCCAACTGCTTCTGGGACAGGCTAAAGAGCAGCTCAGCGATGAGGCAAACCTAAGTGCGGATCGCGTTAAATTGTTCTTGCGAGATAGTATCGAGGAGATTCTTCGTGATCCGGCACCGGCCGCAATTTCTCCGAATGGGGTTGATGGTCAGCCGAAGATTGTACTGGTGGTCGGGGTAAACGGTGCTGGTAAGACGACCACAATTGGAAAACTTGCATCCTCCCTATCAGCTCAAGGCGCTAAGGTTATGCTCGCGGCCTGCGATACGTTTCGAGCGGCGGCGGTCGAACAACTTCAGATCTGGGGAGAGCGCGTTGGTGCTCCGGTGGTTGTAGACGAGGAAGGCGCAAAGCCGACAACGGTCGCGTACAAAGCGGTTCATCAGGCACAAGAACAGAATGTAGATGTGTTAATTGTGGATACCGCGGGTAGACTGCATACGCGCTCCAACCTAATGAAGGAGTTAAGCGCGGTTTCTTCTATGATATCACGGGAACAAGGCGGTGCCCCGCATGAAACTATTTTGGTTGTGGACGGCTCGTCCGGCCAGAACGCGCTCGAACAGGCAAGGCAGTTCAACGAAGCTACCGGACTGACAGGAGTTGTTATCACCAAGCTCGACGGCACTCCGAAAGGTGGTATCGTCGTGGCAATTCGCAAGGAGCTCGGGGTGCCGATCAGATACATCGGGATTGGTGAGGGGGTCGACGACTTGAGAGAGTTCGATGCTGCAGAATTTTGTGAAGCACTGCTGAGTGGGGAGAACAATCGAGAGCTGCAGGGCGCGCAGAAGAAGTACAGAACGGCAAGGCGCAGGCGTCGGGCCTAAAACGTATTAACCAATACTAAGGAGTAAAGAAAGCAATGAAAAAATTCGTAATGCTGATTGCGCTTTTGTTTGCTGCGAATGCGAATGCCCAAACTTTGAATGACACAGTGGAGTTGATGCGCTCGGATTTGCGCACTGACAAGAAGGAAATTCTTGCCGCTTCAATGAACTTCACGAAAACAGAGTCTGAGAAGTTCTGGGACTTGTACTCGAACTACGAAACGGAAATGACGAAGATAGGCGATCGTCAGCTGAAACTTATTGACGATTACGGCAAGCAGTTTCAGAAAATGACTCCTGCTGCCGCTGCAGAGTTGACTCAACGGGCTCTGAACATTCAAGAAGATCAGTTCGAAGCTCGGCGGAATTTCACTCGCACTCTTCAGAAGGAAATAAGCCCCATTGTCGCAGCGCGTTTTCTTCAGGTGGAGTCTCAGATCTCCCGTCTGGTGAATGCCCAAATCTCTGCGCAGCTTCCGCTCGTCAGAAAGCCGATGAAGAAACAGGGATAGTGCCCGTTCACTCGGTTCTAAGGCGCCGTCGGGCGCCTTTTTTGTTTGTATTGGAAGGAGCTTGATAAATTGCCTGTCAGGCGGATGGAGCATCCTTTTAAAGAACCTGACAGGGGGAAGTGGTGTTTTTCGCACCTCTTCCGATCTGCTGCACTAGCTGCGGGTAGCCGGACAGTTCAGACTCTGCATCGAGATCGACGCGGCGATGCGGGCTCCGGAGATGTTGGCCGCGAACGGACCGACCACCGGAGCTGCGTGAACGCCGTGAAGAAAGATGCACGTGTCGTCGCCCCACTGCAGGTTGTCCTGTAGTATCGGACGGCGCAGCGCGTCGAACGGCAGTCCGGCAGCCAGAGCGCTTCCGATCAGCCACGAGGGCAGTTCGGAAGTCAGACCCGTCGCCAGCACCGAGACGTGGGAGTGGACCGTTGCACCATCGCGCTTGATCAACTCCACGCCCAGGGCAGTCGGCACCATCGCTTCGACGTTGCACACCGAATGTTCGATGCGCCCGTCTTGGATGTGCGTCTCGATGCGCTCGAGCTCCCACGGAGGCACCGTACCTCGGTCGCCGTGCTTGCGCAGGACATTGAAGCGCTCGGTCCACTCGCAGGAGCAGAGTACCCGCAGACGCATCTCGTTGTCCTTCCAGTCATCGGATCCCTTGCCGCTACCGCCGCTGAGGGGGCGTCGGGTGAGCAGAATGACCTTGCGACCGGAGTCGGCGATCGAGCATGCGACCTGAGCCGCAGTGATACCGCCGCCGACCACCGAAACTACCTCGCCGTCGGGAAGCTCGCAGAGCTCGTAGTCCCGATCGAAGATGTGGCTGATGCGGGGATCGTGACCGCGCAGCGCCCTCGCCCAGTCCGGGTAGAAGGGTGCC
>JAUIIP010000210.1 GCA_030431555.1 bacterium | reverse complement strand
TTATTAACGACCCCGGGATCGATCCGGCATCCTTGCCGATACTGCGGTTAAGCACACGAGTGCTTGACGGCGATGGAAAGCAGAATGCAGCGGACAAGAACAAGCACGCGATGAATCTTACGCTAGCGTCGAGCACGGGCCCCAACTACTGGGGTAATGTTTATATGCACCCGATGGAGATGCGCACAGTCGAAGGATTGAAGTTAGTTTATGTGAGCGATGAACGGCGACTTGAGAATTCGAACCGTTCTATGGGAACGGCCAATCACAACTTTAACCTCTACATTGCAGATATCGGTTTTGACGGTAAACTGTCGAACCACAAACAATTTCAGTATTACACGACGACTTCCGCATTGAGCCCGCTGCCGCTTAGGAACGGTCTGGCATTTTCCTATCAGTCTTCGACTGAAGAAGGGAGGTTGTGGCATCTGCAGGGGATGAACTCTGAGGGCAAGTGGTATCCAATCGGTGGTTACGGGATTAACCCCGAACTGATTCATTTGGCAACTTTTTGCGTAAAGACTACCGGAACAGATCCCGGCGACTATGTCGTCATGACCCGCTACTACAATATAAACAATGAGGGGTTCGGCCGGCTGATCGCGCAAGACATGGCTAAAGCCGGTCTCAATACCTACGAAAATCACACGAGCTGGGGGTGGGTGCCGGCTCAGGTCGGTGCTTATACGCTAAGTTCTGGGATACCGGGCGGCGATGACCCTTCTCCCAAAGTCAATGGGAAATACATCGGCAAGATCAGTAGTCCACGCTGCGCAAGGCCGGATGAGCTGTTCATGGCTTACACTCCGACGAGTGCTAATGGCCGCCTGCTGGACCCCGACGGAAATCGAAGCATTTACCACTCACGTATCAGCTATCGACCGAGCCTAAAGCCTTTCCATCCGCATGACCCAGTTAATCTGGGAGCAGGCAGTGGTTTGCGGACTGTGATAGCTGACAGCTCGAATGCTTACTCGCTCGTGTGGCCGACTCCGGTAATAAGCTGGCAACAGCGCACTGGAGATGCACAGCAGGAATATTCACCGCCAATTGAAGATCCCAATAATGGGATTGCACCGGGCGACCCGTTTGCAGAAGTAGGGACATCGGCCGTTTGGAACACAGATCGCAAGCCGTATGACTGCTATCTAAGTCCCGGCGGTTCGCACCCGTACAGCCCGAATGACGCCTATCAAAATATAAATCAGGAAAACGATCTTTTTCACCAGAACTTCGATGCGCTGACGTATGTTCAGAATCAGGAAGATTATTGCGAATACCTGTCTGAAGACACAGTTCTTGGAATAGCTGTAAACATAACCAGCAATCGCCCGGACCTCGCGACCTATGATCCGGACTACGAGACTGATGACGGTCATGAAGAAACAGCGATGCTGCTGAGCGTTTACAAAGTTCAGGACCAGATTGATCAATCTTTTAGCGCTAAGATACCTGCCAACACGCCGTTTGAGTTTCATTTGCTGGACCGCAAGTACGGACTGCGCCTACTTGATGTTAGAAGTTGGCACAGCCTCAAGCCGCGGGAAACCAGGAATGACTGTGGGGGCTGTCATCAGCATGAAGCCGGCGAAGCAATTCCTTACGCCGGAACCTACGCGGACAATAACCCGGCCCTGGATATGGTCGGCGGCACGCAGTACATAGATTACGATGCTAACTGCAATCCGGTGCTGCTGAGTTCGGCAGAAGCAGCTCGCCATATCCCTGAGTGGAAAGCTGACATATGGCCGCAGTTCGACGCTAACTGCGGGGGGTGCCATAACAGCGGTATCTCGAGTGACTCGGACGCGCTTGCTGCGCTCGACTACGTGAATGAAAGTGACCTTTACGCAAAGTTGAAGGCCCGCAACTACGCTAACAGCAAAGCCGGGGCCTTGGGTAGTCCTGCGTTTTGGGCAGCCCGTGGTGAGCGTAGCGACGGCCGGGACAACACTATTGCCAAATATCAACCGAATTACGCGACGGGTGAGTGGGGCTACCGCTTTTATTCCGGCCATGCGAGTGACCCCGCACTTTGCGACGGCACGAAGCCGACCGAAGTCGGCTGGGTCCATAAACTTGGTGTCTGGATCGACAATAACATGCCGCGAAATAAGACCGGTCCATACAATTCGCGATTCGACCGTTATCATCCGACTGTAGACGGCGCGCTTACCGATTCCGGCTGTGCGCCGACGCAATTGAGGGTCGGCTACTGGGATGACAGCGCTTGGCCGGGAAGCGGAAAATTTCTAACGCTGGACGTGCTGCTAAACGGAACTTCGACCGGCGTCCCGATCTCCAATCTCTCAAACGGCTCTACAGTGATCAGTCTGAGCGGTATGAGCAGCTCCGATGTATTAACCGTGATTGTGAGCGACGAGGCCGGCAATCGGCAAATGTATGAGAAGACGGTAGGCGGGCTCGTAGTTGAGTGTGTAAGTGCCCAGGCAGGCTCGTCTAGCTCGTCAAGCTCGAGCACCAGTTCTTCCAGCTCTTCGAGTTCGTCCGGCAACACTAGCTCTAGCAGCAGCTCCAGTTCGAGCAGTAGTTCAAGCAGCTCTTCCGGCGGTACTGCCTCAGTCGGCTCAGGTGCCCCAGAGTTGCCCGTCAGTCCCGCTTACTTGCTGTGGAACAGTTATTTGGAAATGGACAATATCGTTGAGTTGGTTTCCCGCGGCTCCAGCAGCATTAGCGTGAATTTAACGGTATATCGCAACAATGGCAGTGTCCTGCACCAGGGAGCGGTCGCTGTGCCGGCGTTTGGTCAATATGACTTCATCCTCAACAGCATTCCGAATTTCCCTGCGAATGAGTACGGACTGGTAAAACTCGAGTGGAGTGGAGACCTGGATGCACGAATGGCCACTTACCGGAGGATGCAAGCTCAGGCATCGGGTGATGATTACTCATTTGGTTTCACGATTCCGATTGAGGGCAGCCTCTATGGAACCTCACGTGTCGGGTTCAACACGCATCAGCCCAGCACTAATGCACAGGAGTTGGACTACCTTGTCTACAACTGGTTAAGCATCGTTAATCTAGATCCGACAACAGCTCGGCAGTTTACTGTGCAGCGCTTTGATCTGTCCGGGAACTTCTTGTCCTCGCAAGTAATACAAGTTCCACCAATGAGCAGAGTTGACACCGACGGAGGGCACGGCGAAGGCCCTGGAGTAACCGGCACAAACGTGATTGTACCTAGCGATCCGACTAGTCCCTATAAAGCGCTGCTGGTGCGTTACGGCTCAAATGCTGCCTCAGGGGAAGTTCCCAGCGACTATCTTTTCTCGTTTCCGCTGCGCGCTAGGATGGTCGGTATGAAGGAGCAATGGGTTCCGATTTCGCGTGGAGCTGGAGGGCAGAACTGGATAGAGTTGATTAATGTATTGAATGTTTCCACAACCGCAACTGTAGTCTTTTACGACAATACGGGCGCTGTCCTGGGCCAAGGGCTTACCGTGGAACTGGCTCCCGGAGGGCAGTATCACGTCGACGCCAGTGCTTTGTTGTCGGCGGGAACTTCAGGTGCCGCGAGAATATCGAGTTCGAACGATAGCGGCCTGATTGCCCAGAGCATGTTTTACTTCCGAGACGCGCAGGGACGAATCGAAGGAATGTACGGCTCCCAATCGAGTTCTGCTGGAAGCGGAGTGAAAACGAGTTCATGGAACCTGTTTCTTAATATGCAGAATTGGTTGAGGGTCTTTAATACGAGCGGTTCGCCTCAAGCAGTTACGGTTACGACATTTAAGGCAGGTATCAGTTCTCAGCACACGGTTAGTCTTGCGCCGAAGACCGGCACTGACATAGCGCTGCACAATTCACCTTTTAACACTCAGCCGGATGCTTTTGGTCTGATGACGGTAAGCGGCAGTGGGATTTCTACTGAGATGCTAAGGCTGAAGTACACCGGCTCGGGGGGCGTGGACTTTATTTTTCCGCTGGCTGTACGCTAGCAAGTTCGAGTTCAGCCAGGAACTTCAAAGCAAAAAATAAGCTGCAGCCACCTAGTATATGCCAGAGAAAGTGCGTGCCCACCGGGCTTAGGTGACCGAGTTCGCCGAAGTCAGATTCACGCGCAGTCAGAGCTGCAGCAAACAGTACAACCGCTGCGCCCAGCTCGACGGCGCCTTTCCAATGCTCAAGATATGAACGAATGAGCGTCGAACCCGCGACGAGGACGGCAAGGAATAGATATGTACGGCTTGCGGCGCTTAGGACTCCTGAGGCCGCATATCTGGCGCCGAATGCTGAAGCACACAGCGCACAGGCAAATAGAAAAGTGGTGAGTATGTTTTTCGCGGCTGCTCTGTATAGGCTGTGAGCGGCTAAGAATACAAACAGGGCAAGCAGGGGCAGTCCGTCTAGGACCAGCCAAATGAAATGGCTGCGAGTGGCGTGATAAACCGTTCCGCCAATAAAGCAGCTGAATGTCAGCAATAGGCAGACTGCGAAAGCAACAGAGTGGGACTTGCTATTGCTGAGCTGGATCGCCCAATAAACTACTACAGCCAGTAGGATGAAGTTGCTCCCAGTGTTCCAAGGCTCGACCGGGAATCTGCTTAGATCGGTTTCCGCATACAGCGGACCGCCGTCAACCGGTAACAATTGCGTCTTTCGCTATCCAGCTACGCACTGAAGCAGCTGCAGCATGCAGTCTTCGACGTCAATATTGTCTCCACCGTGGTGACATGGAATTAGCTGGGCCGATGCAGCCTTTTCTATTCGAGGCAGTCGGCAAGAGTCGGCAGAATCCAAGTCACATCGCTCAACGCGTTGGCTCGCCAACGAGCAGTAATAGGGTTGAACGAGTGCAAGTACCTGACACTGATAAAATCCGTAGTAGCAATCGAAGTTGAGCGCTTCTGCCTGAGCCTTCACGGGTGCTACTCGCTCTGCTTTTAAGTTCTGACAGTAGGCGCTGGAACTAGCGCAGACCATAAACAGCAGTGCGAAGATGATGAGCTTGATAACTGTTTTCATAGTAATTACCTCAAGCAATGATGGCAGCGTGATTCTGACAAGTTGAGAGAGGGATTGCAAACTTTCAGCCGCAAAAAGTTGCAGGGAAGCTCACAGGTCGCTGCCTGTGAGCTAAGTGACTGAAAGGTTTAGAGTACTTGGAGGCACTGCTGCCTGACTAACTGATGTGAGTGCTCTCAATCAGCCAGTCAACTTCACCTCTGAGGAAACCGTTCAGACCCATCGTTAAGCGGTAGAACTCTCGTTTGAACGACTTGAGTTCGACGCCAAGAATACTGAATTGAAGCCTTGCGACCTGAGCAGGCTGGATCATCTTTCTGTATTCGACGAACTGACGGCTGACTATCCAATCTGACCAGTGCGCTCGATACCACTGCAAATCTACCGGTAGCGGAAACCTTCCTTCGGCAATCGCCTGAGCGATTGAGCAATTCATGCCTTCAACAATTGCTTCGTTAATTTGGTTTGCAGATACGTGTCCGAGGTCGTCTACAGTTCTCTCGTAATCCGGAAATATAAAGCTAACTTCGACCACTCCGCCTGCAAGAGAACGTAGGGATCTCGTGAGAATACTTTCTTCCCTAAATAGTCCGCCAAGGGCGATTTCAAGAATGTCGCCATGGCCGGGCTGTGCAGATGAACTGCCTACAGTATATGAACTTCGCGCAATCATGGGGAGCGCCTCCTTTAAACGCACCCAAACCCTGTCACCAAGATACGGGGTTTATTTCGCCTGAATCCAGGAAGGATTTCCGATTTAGCTAAATTTGAGGGATTACATTACGTAGTATCAACCACTAAACGTGCCTTTGATGTCTTGAGGCTGCTTTTGCGGCTTTGCGAACGACTGCTTAACGGCTGTAGCTGCTTGGAGTGCGTATACAAAGGTGGTTGCCGACCCGGCGTTCAAAACCTCCGCTTGGTTGGTTTAGACGCTTAGGTTTCCCCGAAGAATCTCGAATTACAAGCGCGGTGCTGCCACCACCGTCCATATTCAGCGCGTTGTAAGCACCGCTGCGCGCTAAAATACCGGCGGCCTCTGCTAAGGTGGCCCCATCGCTGTAGCGGGGCAGTCGACCATCGATCACCAAAACATACAAAGTTCCGCCTTGTTTGCTGAGGCCAATCGCGGTGCGCGGATGGCGCTTTTCACTGCTCGGCAAAATACGGCCTTGCTCCAGAATAATGTGATAGCCCGCTAGAGCGTTGCGGATCCCGTTCGTTTTAAATGGTGGTCTAGCAATAAAGCCCCGCTGCTGTGAGGGGAAAAGTATCGCGTCAAACTTATTAGGTTCCGAATACTTTTGACCGCTTGAGATCGCAAGACCAAGTATGTCGACCGGATCGCCTTTCAGTTTAGGCAGAGGCTTGAACACGGAGCCGTTTACGGCAGCAGCGCAGTTAAAATCGGTCAGTGCTTCAGTCGTGTTCCGTGCGGCAGCATCTTTAGGTTCACTGCCGTTTCCAGGAGTGACAAATACTGTAATCTCTGGCCTGGAAATTTCCGCGCGCAACAAGTACGCGACAAGCGGCGGATTATTTCGCTCTAGCTGTCTTAGCGACATTCCGGGTGAGAACTCTTTCCAAGGTTCGAACTGGATCGGGGAAGGAGAGTCACCGTCAGCTATCGCCGCTGCGGGCAGCAGCAGTGCAATAAATAAAAGCAGGCGCACAGCGGCTACTGGTCGTAGCGGTAGAATCCGCGGCCAGCCTTCTTACCAAGCCAACCC
>JAUIIP010000209.1 GCA_030431555.1 bacterium | reverse complement strand
GCCTGCTGTTGAGGGTCAGCAGCTAAACGCCAGTATTACTTCGCAGTCTCGGTTGGAAACAGTTGATGATTTTTCCCGCATCATAGTTCGAATGAACACAGACGGTTCTCAAGTACGCCTACGTGACGTAGCGCGAATTGAACTGGGCTCGGAAGGTTACTCTAGAATTGTTCGCTACAACCGAAAGTCCGCGGCAGGCCTGGCGGTTAGTTTGGCAAGCGGAGCCAACGCCCTCGATACGGCAGAGGCCGTTAAGGCGAAAATGGCGGAGCTGGCCCCGTTCCTTCCTCCTGGAGTGAAGGTAGTTTATCCCTACGACGCCACTCCTTTCGTTAGAGTTTCGATCGAAGCGGTAGTGCATACTCTCTTGGAAGCCGTTCTGTTGGTTTTCCTCGTGATGTATCTCTTTATGCAGAACTTCCGAGCAACTCTTATTCCTAGTATCGCAGTTCCGGTGGTGCTCCTCGGTACGTTTGCGGTGCTGTCGTTGTTCGGGTTCAGCATCAATGTTCTCACGATGTTTGCGATGGTGTTGGCGATAGGTCTGCTTGTTGATGATGCTATCGTTGTCGTTGAAAATGTCGAACGCTTGATGGCCGAAGAGGGATTGTCACCTAAGGAAGCCACTCGCAAGTCTATGCAGCAGATTACCGGCGCGCTGGTCGGCATTGCGCTTGTGCTTTCCGCCGTGTTTGTCCCGATGGCATTTTTTAGCGGTTCCGCCGGGGCGATTTATCGTCAATTCTCGATTACTATTGTGTCGGCTATGGCGCTTTCAGTCCTCGTAGCGCTAGTTCTATCTCCGTCTCTATGCGCCACTTTTTTAAAGCCGGTTAAGAGGGGTCACCAGGAAGCAACCGGCGGATTCTTCGGCTGGTTTAATCGCATGTTTAATCGTGCAAGAGATGGTTATCAAAGTACATCCGGCTATGTCGCGCACAGAGTCGGTCGCTTTTTCGTGATTTATGCAATCCTTCTGGCAGGAATGTTTGTACTTTTTGTTCGTATTCCGACCTCTTTCCTGCCGGACGAGGATCAGGGAACAATGTATTTGATGCTGAATACTCCGGCAGGATCTACGGCGCAGCGAACTCTGGAAAGTGCCAAGAAGGTTGAAGACTATATCTTGGGTGAGGAGTCGGAAGTCGTCAATCATTTGTTCACAGTTACTGGTTTTAGCTTTGCGGGCGTGGCGCAAAACGCGGGCTTTGGCTTCGTTGGATTAAAGGACTGGTCTGAACGACCAGGTGAAGAGCAAAAGGTGTTTGCTCTCGCGAAGCGAACGATGGGCGCGATCGGAAGGATTCAGGATGCCACTGGTTTCGCGTTCTACCCACCGCCAATTCGAGAGTTGGGGAATGCTTCCGGTTTCGATTTTCAACTCGTTGACAGGGGGGCTCTAGGGCATCGCGCGCTGATGGATGCGCGAGCCGAGCTTCTGTCCAAAGCGGCGCAAAGTCCTTTGTTGGTTGGAGTCAGACCTAACGGACTTGATGATGTCCCCCAGTTTAAAATAGACGTCGACAGCGAAAAGGCGACCGCTCTCGGCCTGTCGGTCTCAGAAGTGAATCAGACTTTACAGACCGCGTGGGGTTCAACCTATGTCAACGACTTCGTCGATGCGGGTCGAATCAAAAGGGTCTATTTACAGGCAGATGCTCCGTTCCGAATGATGCCTGAAGATCTGGATAGGTGGTTCGTGCGGAACAATAGAGGCGAAATGGTTCCATTTAGCGCGTTTTCGACCGCTCGTTGGACCTATGGATCGCCAAAGCTCGAGAGGTTTAACGGCGTATCGTCCCTCAACTTTCAAGGTTCACCGGCAAGTAACGTCAGTTCAGGCAGGGCGATGCAGGAAATTGAGCGAATTGTGAGCGAACTGCCGGAAGGGCTTGGAATAGAATGGTCAGGTCTTTCGTTCGAAGAACGATTGACCGGCGCGCAGACACCGATGTTGTACACTCTTTCTATTATTGTTGTCTTTCTCTGTCTTGCCGCGCTCTATGAAAGCTGGTCCGTGCCATTTGCTGTGTTGTTGGCAATTCCATTGGGGATCTGTGGAACTATTTTAGTAACGCTCCTGTTTGGTCTCAACAACGATGTGTATTTTCAGGTAGCACTGCTTACAACCGTCGGCTTGTGCGCGAAAAACGCTATTTTGATTGTCGAGTTTGCGAAGGAATTGTACCAAGACGGACATGATCTGTTTGATGCCACGATGATGGCTGCGCAGCTTCGTTTCCGACCTATTCTGATGACCTCATTCGCTTTTATCTTAGGAGTTGTCCCTCTTGCGATAGCGAACGGTGCCGGGTCAGCTAGTCAGAATGCAATCGGAATAGGGGTTATCGGCGGAATGTTGGCAGCCACTTCTCTCGCGATACTGTTTGTTCCGATGTTTTTTGTGAGCATACAGCGGCTTTCTGGCAGGAAGGAAAACGAGGATCTTGGGGATGAAGAAAGCACTTTCCCCTCAAACTCATTGAAGCATGAGACGCAGCAGGCGCCGCAAGAGGTGAGGATTTGAGAGGCTGGATGAGACGTCTTCGCTTGCATCGTGTTGCATTGTTGTATTTTTGGCTGTTGCTGGGATCGGCTTGTACGATGATTCCGGAGTATTCTCGGCCTGAGCTTCCGGTAAGTAATGCGTGGACGGATCTCCCTGCAGGCGCTAGGCCGAAGACGGCAGGAGAGCAGGCATTCGACATACAATGGAAATCGTTTTTTCAATCGCAGCCGTTGCAGTATGTGTTGGCTACCGCGCTTGCCAATAATCGTGATCTTAGAGTTGCCACTTTGCGTATAGAAGAGGCGCGTTCTCTCTACAGGATAGAGCGGGCTGACCTCCTACCAGGCATTGATATTCAAGGAAGGGGTTCTCGCCAAAAATACCCTGAAGCGGTTTCTTCCGGCAGTGGTATAGGGGTGCAGACGGATCTCTACTCTGCCAATTTAGTTTCTTCGGCGTTTGAGCTCGACTTATTTGGAAAACTGCGAAGTCAAAACGAAGCAGCCTTTGAGAGTTATTTAGCAACGGAGGAAGCTCAGCGGGCTGTGCAGATCTCGCTTATTGCTGAGACCGCAAACACGTACCTGCAGTGGCTTGCGGATCGAAAAATTCTCTCCCTGGCGGAACAAACACTTCGTGCCCAAACTGAAAGTTTTAAACTCATTGAACGCAGTTATACAAGTGGAGTGTCTTCGAGGCTTGATCTAGTGCAAGTTCGCCGGGCGGTGGAAACTGCGCGTGTGGAACGCATGCGGTTCTTAAGGATAGTTGAGCAGGACAAGAACGCACTGATCGTTCTCATGGGTACGAAGGCGGAAGATTCTTTTCCAGAGGATACGACCTTAGATGATGTAGAGCTGCTTGAGAGTCTGCCTGTGGGAATCCCTTCTGAAGTTCTCCTATCTCGCCCCGATATTCTAGCGCTCGAACACTCGCTCCTCGCTGCGAACGCGCAAATCGGAGCAGCTCGAGCAGCCTTCTTCCCGAGTATCTCGTTAACTGGAAGCTATGGTTACGCTAGCTCAGATCTCTCTGAACTTTTTACGAAAGGCGCTGAAGGAGCTTGGACCTTCATTCCTCAGATCACGCTGCCGCTGTTTAAGGGTGGGGAAAACCTCGCGCGACTGAATCTTGCGCGCGTTAGGAAGAATATCGCAATCACACGCTATGAATCCGGGATTCAGACGGCTTTTCGTGAAGTGGCTGACGAGCTGGCAGCGCTTCGCACCTTGGACGGCGAGCTTGAGGCTCTGCAGAGGTTGGTCGAGGCGACGCAGGAGTCATACGATCTGTCATTGTCTCGCTACAGGCTCGGTGTCGATAGCTTTCTTGCTGTTCTTGATGCGCAGCGCTTCTTGTTCGCTGCTCAACGTCAGGAAATTGAGGTTGAGCGTTTGCGGCTTGCAAACTTGGTTAATCTTTACAAAGTTCTTGGCGGCGGTGTTGCCGGTTAATTGTTCGAAGACCGCTAAGCAACTCAGCCCGATTTATGTTGCCATGTCCTTGAGGTGTTGCGCCGTGTAGTATGAGCAGCGTCATATGCGGCAACCTTTGGCAAGCAGAAGCTTAGTTTGCTTGAGAGCTGGAATGCCGGTTATGGTATGTTGGACCGGCGATTTACGCTCGCTTTGTGTGATCTTTTTAACGGACCAAGGGGACTGCTATGATTACTATTAGACCAACGGTAAACATGCGAGGCGCAGCATTAAGATCGGCTGGCCTTTTATTCATTGTTTTGACTGTTGCTGCCTGTTCCACCGCCGAAAGAACAATCGACTCTTCGCACCATAGCAAGACTGCCAAAGCGATGTTGCAGCCGACAACCGGCAACAGCACCAAGGGGGAAATCAAGTTTACTGAAGTGAAAAATGGTGTTCGTGTAACAGGGGAGGTAAGTGGTCTTGCTCCCGGGAAGCACGGTTTTCATGTTCATGAAAATGGCGACTGTTCATCGGGTGACGGTAAATCGGCAGGCGGTCACTTCAATCCAGGAGGCAGCAAGCACGGTGGGCCGCAAAGCGAGCAGAAGCACGCAGGAGATATGGGAAATATTGAGGCGGATCAAAACGGCGTGGCCTCGATTGATAAAGTGTTTCCTTTTCTATCACTTGAGGGAGACAACAGCATCGTTGGGCGAGGTCTAATCGTCCACGCCGATGCCGACGATCTGCACTCTCAGCCCACAGGCAACGCCGGAGCACGTCTGGCATGTGCGGTTATTGAAAAATAGATTTTTTATTACTGAGGCTGGCCTTGTAGACAGAGTGTCTTTAAAGGCGGGGAGCCGGAGATACAACCTAAATATATCCGATGTCGGCGGCAGCGCGGATTTGCGCGGCCGACCGACATCGATAATTGACCTCAAGTGCACTCATGTGCCGGCTCCCTTGCTCGCAGCGAGTCTGCGTTTGATGAACGCATCAACTGCCTTTGCTGCGGCTAGAGCGTGATTCCACGTGAGTGGTTTGTCACGGTTCGAGCCGCCGATCAGCTCCCTACCACCCCAGCCCTTTGGCTTCAGCTTGGGATAGAGGCGAAGCATTCCGCCATCGCCGAGTTTTTCGACCGCTGTCGCCTCGTCTTTGATGCAGACGGTGACACGGCCGCGGCTCGGATCTGCGAAGTCTGCGTAGTAGCAGAGGACGATCGGTGCATGTTTGAGCCAGACATCGAGATACACGCTGGAGAATCCCCAAAGCGAGCAGTCGATGACGGCAACATGTTCAGACACGACGTGAACGGGCGCGCGCTCAACTTCTGCGATGCGCGTGCCGAGCAGGCTGGGCGCCAACTTCGCCAGCTCGAACGACCGTTGCGTAAGCAGGGTCCTCCAGCGGGCGACCGCATCATGAAACGCCGTAACGTCCCAGATGCGGGCGTTGGTCAGCAAGCGCCAAGCCAGCACCAGGCGTCCCCAGTGGTCATCCACCAAGCGGCGGGCCTGGGAGTGATCCGTGTCCACCCGGTTGATGATCTCCGCTACGAGCGAGAAATCTCTCGACCAGATGTCGCGAATATCCGGAGGCGCACCTTCGAGCTTGTCTACCAGGCTCGGATGCGGAATGACACCGGCGAGTGAGGCTGCAGCGAAGCTGAGGTCCTCATCCGGCATCCCGGTGACGACGAAGCGCGGATCTTGTCGGCGTGCGCCGAAGTGATCGCGATATGCGCGAATGGCGACGCCTTCGCGATCGGAATTGGCGCCGTGGTGATCCATAGCGAGTTCATCTTCAACGGTTGTAGGACCGAAGCTGCACTCTATCGGACACCATCCGCGCTTCAAGTATCGGCGCGCATCCGACACAGTACGAACCACCGCAAACCGAATTGGCTTGGGCGTGAGGAAGGCGGCCACGCTGTTGCGTGGTTTCTTCCGTCGACGAGCAGGCTTTGTGTCGTTGGTGTTCATGGGTGCTCCTTTCACTCTGACAAACAACCGCTCGGCGCCCTTAGGTGGACGGCGGGCGGTTGTTTGCTATGAAAGAAGCTGAAGACGCAAAAAAACCAGAATATACTCCGGCGTTTCCCCGGGGGAGCAGCTTCGCGCTCCGCTGAGAAAACAACCGCACCTGAGACTTCCGATTAACTAAATGGAAATGATCGGGTCTTATCACCCGTTTCCAGCCTAACATACGTAGCTGAGAATTAAAGGGAATACCGCTTTTTGAGTTTAATTCACAAATTCCAGAGCTTAATGAAACACTTGGTTGAAAAGGCGACAGTCACCTTTTAATTGTAGCGAAAAGGTTGAGTCCGAGTGTCGCTATTGCCAGCATGGCAAACACGCCCGAGAAGCCGTATGCGCAGCGAGTGAGGATGTTGCCATAGGTGGGGACGAGCACGTGGAGCGTTCGACCGATCGCAGCAGCTAGTATTAGGGCGAAGCTTAGTCGGACGAGGTTTGGGTAAGCTACACGGTTCTTGCCCATAAATCCTGGGATGATTCTAACCGCCATGCCCAGTATTAGATGAGTGACGAATCCGAGCAGGTAAAAATGCCGGACTATGCTGGGCGACGGCGCAGCAGATGAGAAAAGCGCAGCCACCTCAGAAAGTGCTCCTAGGAACAACCACAGATACGCCGTATAAATTAACCACTCAAAATTGCCAAATTGCCCATAGTCTCCGGCGTGACGTCTGGGAGGTCGACTATCTCTATCGTACTGCTCGCGAAACTTCTTAAACCAAGGTCGATGACGTCGCAGCAGGTCTAGTTCAAATATAAG
>JAUIIP010000208.1 GCA_030431555.1 bacterium | reverse complement strand
GTCCTGTGGACTCGATAACATCACGGGGAACTCCACGCACAGAAAGCGCATACGCCAGCAGGTCGGCACGTCTGCTCGAAGCAAGCACGTTGGTCTCGATATCACCCCAAGAGTCGGTATGGCCTTCGACTGAGATGCGTTCCACGAAAAAATCCCTGAGGATCTCTGAAATCTCATCGAGCTCGGACTCTCCGGTCTTCGTAAGTTCATCCGTCTCGTAATCGATAAAATCATCGGTTCGGACTACGAGCTTAACGTAATCAGAGCCTCGCTGAGCGTCATAGCCATGCAGCTTTAGCTGATGCGCGAGACCAGCGCCGACACCTTTACGGGTCTTTGCTTGAACCTCTTGCGTGCCCGATCGCCTGCCGGAGCCGACTACCGACTCTGCTTGGGTTGCGGCTCCGCGTTCGATGCTATCAGGATGCTCCGACCTCATGCTGGCCCGCGCCTCGGGCTCACCGCTGGGCACAGGCTGCGGGCCCATTATTTGCGCGCGTCGTTTTCTTGCTTCACTGCGCAGCGTTAATTCCTTGATGACCTTACGACCACTAAAAGCGGCTTCGCTATCCTGCTCGGTCTCGGGCATTCCCCCCGCACAGATCAGCAGGGCGCAGCCGGCAAGGATTCCGGTCTTTATCAGACGTCGTCGCGTCGCCATATACAACTCCTCCAACGAAGGTTTTACATTCTGTCAGGCACTCGCGCGGAGTTAGACCTACCACACAGCGGCAAGAATCGCTAGTTATTCGCTAGGAAATTTGCTATGACCGACACGACAACTGTGATAGTTTCCGGCTCTTGTGGATCAACTTATAAGGGTATTCGCTGACAGCGACCCTTCAAACGTATCAGAGCACTGTGATTAGTAATCAAGAATTAGCAGGAAGCGGCCGCTCGGCACGCACTGAACGCAACAGCGTGATCATTCGCTTCGCCGGAGACTCCGGTGATGGAATTCAGCTTACGGGCCGCCAATTTACGAATGAATCGGCTCTGGCTGGCAATGACATTGCAACTCTGCCTAACTTTCCGGCTGAAATTCGAGCTCCGGCAGGCACCCTGGCGGGAGTGAGCGGATACCAGATTCATTTCGGCAGCGAGGAAATCTTCACCCCGGGTGAGGTGCCAGACGTATTGGTTGCCTTTAACCCTGCGGCTTTGAAAGCTAATTTATCGGACGTCAAGATGGGCGGCATAATCGTGCTTAACGAGGACGCCTTCACCGACAAGAACCTGTCTCGCGTCGGATATGAACAAAATCCCTGCGATGACGAAAATCTTAAGCAGAACTACAGAGTGTTTGTAGTTCCGATTTCACGTCTTACTAAAGACGCACTCGCGAACACCTCCCTAACTCCCAACGAAGTTGACCGCTGCAAGAACTTTTTCGCACTCGGTCTAATGCTTTGGATGTTTGATCGTCCTCGCGAAGCTACTCGTGCTTGGATTGACAAAAAGTTCAAGAAGCGGCCCGAACTGGCAGACGCTAACAAGATCGCACTTGAGGCCGGTTATACCTACGGCGATGCAACAGAAATTTTCGATCTGTCCTTTAGCGTTAAACCGGCAGACTTAGAGCCCGGCTTATACCGAAATATTAACGGCAGCACGGCACTGGCTTACGGGATCGTAGCTGCAGCACAGAAAAGCAAGCTTAGTGTATTTTTTGGCGCATACCCGATTACGCCGGCAAGCGACCTACTGCACGAACTAGCCCGCCACAAGCGCCTGGGTGTAATGACGTTTCAAGCAGAGGACGAGATAGCAGCCGTTTGCGCCGCAATTGGTGCATCATATGCCGGTTCGCTCGGCGTGACTTCCTCAAGCGGTCCGGGTATTGCGCTCAAAGGCGAAGCACTCGGCCTTGCGGTTTGCACGGAACTGCCTTTGGTAGTTGTCGACACCCAGCGTGCCGGACCTTCGACCGGCATGCCTACGAAAACCGAACAGTCCGACTTGCTGCTTGCGCTCCACGGGCGGCACGGCGAAGCGCCTGTTTGCGTCTTAGCAGCATCTTCACCCTCAACCGCGTTTTCTATGGCCTACGAAGCCTGTCGGATTGCGCTTAAGTACATGACACCAGTTATTTTGCTGTCCGACGGATACATCGCCAACGGCTCAGAGCCTTGGCAAATTCCTGATCCGAGCAGCTTGCCCGAGATTATCAACCGCAGAATCGACAAGACCAACAACCCTGACGGACCGTTTATGCCCTATATGCGCGATGAGCAAAGCTTAGCGCGGCCCTGGGCTGTGCCGGGCACCCCTGAGTTGATGCATCGTATCGGCGGCCTTGAGAAGCAGGATTTGAGCGGCAATGTGTCCTACGATGCGGATAACCACGCAAAGATGACTGCACTTCGCGCTGAGAAGATCGCCCGCATAGCTTCGGAAATCCCGCCTATTAAAATAGACGGCGACGACAACGGCGAGATCCTGCTCCTCGGATGGGGCGGCACAGAGGGAACCCTTCGCGAAGCTCAGCGGCGCTGCCGCGAGGAAGGCATCAGCGTTTCGCGCCTGCACTTGCATTATTTAAACCCGCTGCCCGCAGATTTGGAGCCGGCACTCAGGAAATTTAAGCATGTGCTGATTCCCGAAATTAACACCGGTCAGCTTAAATCTATCATACGTGACAAATTCCTGATCGACGCCAAGGGTTACAACGCCGTGCGAGGTCAGCCGCTTAGATCTTCCAAGGTGGTAGAAGCGATCAAGTCGCTCGCCCAGCCGCACTAGCTTTGGAGCACACAAATTGAGCACACAATCAACAGACGAAATGAAACTCAAGGCCAAGGATTTTCAAACGGACCAGGACGTGAGGTGGTGCCCCGGCTGCGGTGACTACTCTATCCTCGCCAACGTACAGCGCTTTCTTCCGACCCTGGGAAGCGGTCAACACAACTACGTTTTCGTTTCTGGCATCGGCTGCTCCAGCCGCTTTCCGTACTACATGAACACCTACGGCTTTCATACGATTCATGGTCGAGCACCCGCACTGGCTACAGGGATAAAGACGGCCAATCCTGACTTGTCAGTGTGGATGATAAGTGGTGACGGCGATGCACTGAGCATAGGTGGAAACCATCTGATTCACGCACTCCGGCGCAATCTCGATATCGTGCTGCTCCTGTTTAACAATCGAATCTACGGCCTGACCAAAGGGCAGTATTCTCCGACATCAGAAGTTGGCAAGGTCACTAAATCCTCTCCGTTCGGTTCGGTCGACCAGCCGATAAATCCGATCACTTTGGCGCTGGGAGCAAACGCGTCCTTCGTCGCTAGGACCTTGGACATAGATGCTAAACACTCGCTAGAAATATTCGCCGAGGCCAACGAGCACAGAGGAACAGCGTTTGTTGAGATCTACCAAAACTGCAACATCTTTAATGACGGCACCTTTAGCTCTGTCAGAGAACGCGCAACAAAGCCTGATAATCAGCTTGTAGTTGAACACGGCAAACCGCTTATTTACGGGAAAGAACAAGATCGAGGCATCGCTCTTTCCGCTGGCGGAGCGGAACTTATCAGCTTCGAGCCCGGAGACGAAGACAAAGCCATCGCTGCCGGAGTAACTGTATACGACCGTCACAACAGGCTGCACGCGCACGCACTTGCAGAGATCGACCGCACTCCAGGATTCCCTGTCCCTATGGGCGTCTTCTATCAGGAGCAACGCGAGACATTTGACGGGATAATGCAGCGACAGTTTCACGGCTCAGACGACGAAAAGCCGTCCGAGCCTCACGATGTTGATGCAACCCTTTCAGACCTGTTTCAGTCCGGTGACACCTGGATGGTTGGTTAAAAGCTGCTGCTCTTAGAGCACTGCCTCTTTACAGACCTTACTGGGAGTCAGCCGAACTCGCTTCTTTGCTGGAATACGGATAATCTCGCCTGTCGCCGGGTTGCGTCCCATACGAGCCTTGGAGCGGCGCACTTGCATCTTGCCAATACCAGGAAGCGGAACCTTATAACCCTTCTTAAGCGCATCTTGAATCATATCGGCAAATGCACTGTATACGTCCTTAGCGACGCGGCGGTTTTCCAGATCGCATGCACTCTGAATGCAGTCAAACAATTCAGTCTGACTATACTGTGTTTCGTTAGACGGCTTCTTTACGCGAATCGTTTTAGCTGCCGGAGCCGGAGCACTGGCGGCGGTCTTAGCGGCGGATTTTTTGCCGGTGCTTTTCTTGCTGGCGGTCTTCTTGCTAGCTGTTTTCTTTTTCGCGGAAGTTTTCTTTCTTGCAGCCACGTAGGTTCTCCTGAAAATCCCCTAACCAATTGAACGTCGGTTGGTGGAGCAGTAAAAATGCCCCTCCAGGCTGGAATATTAGTTTATCCGCCCTACTTTTCAAAGAGTTTTCTTGAGTTAGTGCACAGCTTCAACGAAATGCTCGTGAAGGGTCCGAACCGCCAGTTCAGAATACTTCTGCTGTATGGCTACGCTAATCTTAATCTCAGAAGTAGTAATCAAATCAATATTGATTCCTTCTCTACCCAGTACGTCGAACATCTGCGCGGCGATGCCGGAATGCACCCGCATCCCTTCCCCGACAACTGACAATTTCGCAATATTCTTAGCAATTTCTACGTTCACGCCGGGATACTGTTCGTTAACGAAAGCAACCAGAGCGCCGTAGGTCGAATCTGCTTCCGCCTCGGGCACCGTGAAACTAATTGCAGCACTGCCGGCTGCGCCTTGGTTCTGGACGATCATGTCGACGACGGAACCCATCTCGCCGATATGGGCGAAGATTTTCGCCGCAACACCCGCCTGGTCGGGCAGGTTTCGCAGAGTGAGCTTTGCTTGGTCAGGCAGGCAAGTTATCCCTGATACTACGTTGTCTTCCATACCTTCATACTCCTCGATTACTAAGGTGCCTCGGCAGTCCGAAAAGCTAGAGGCAACGACCACCGGAACTTTGAACTTTCTTGCAAGATGAACGCTGCGGGTTTGGAGTACTTTTGCTCCGGCACTGGCGAGCTCCAGCATCTCTTCATACGAGACCGCCGCGAGCAGCCTTGCAGACTTGCAAATATTAGGTGCGGCCGAATAAACCCCATCAACGTCCGTTAAAATTTGGCACTCTTTGGCATTGAGCGCAGCCGCTAGCGCGACCCCTGTTGTGTCCGATCCTCCGCGACCTAGTGTCACATAGCTTCCGTCGCTGTCTATTCCCTGAAACCCGGCTACGATCGGGGTTATCCCGGCCGATAGTAAACTCCGGATATTGCCGCTCGGAATGTCGCTGATTATGGCGTGCTGCTGCCGCGACTCAGTCAGCACGGGCACCTGAGAGCCGAGCAGGGACTTCGCCTTAAATCCTTCTCGTTCCAGCGCGATAGCGGTCAGCGCAGAACTAACTTGTTCGCCAGAAGCGACAAGTTGGTGATACTCGCGCTTCGAGTAGCGCTCTCCGCCTACTTTACGGCCGAGTTCGATTAGCCGGTTTGTTTCGCCCGCCATTGCTGAAACAACAACAACAACATCGTCGCCGGTTTTTCGCTTATGCTGGGCAACCCGTTTCGCTACTTCGCCGATTCGCTCGGACGATCCGACCGAGGTGCCACCAAATTTCATCACCACCAAATCAGGCATGACTCTCTCAACGCTCCAAACTATCCCCGGAGAGCAGCTGGTTCAGGTGCTCCTGCGGGCAGCGCCTGATAAGCGCTTGCCTGGCCTCCTGAGACTCTTCCGAAAGAAACCGTATCTCTATCAGATAATCCAGAAACGGCTCAAGTACCTCTGAGCGGTCGGCCCATTCTATCAGCGCCACAGTATCGCCGGAGTTTCGGTGATCCAGCAGCTCTTCCAGTTCGGATTCGGGCTCAAGTCGGTATAGATCCCAGTGACTGATCCTGCGAATTCCCCTTTTCTCCCTGCTCGGCTTATAGATGTGCTCCAGCACATAAGACGGACTTGCGACCTGCGATTCGCAGCCAAAAGCGTCGGCAAAGCCTCGAGTAAATGCTGTTTTGCCGCTGCCAAGCTCGCCTACCAAACCCACAAAGCTTCCAGCCTCAATCAGATTGGCCACTCGTGCGGCAAGCCTTCGCGTTGCAGCTTCATCAGAGAGTTTAATTGCAGGGAAGCTCATTCACCGCTCTAAGCAGGAGCCTGAAGCACAGCCCGTGCGCATCCAGGAAAGATTCGCTGAGGTGGACTAACAGCCAGGAGTGAATTGATTACTTTAGGCGCACGCTCTATCAGCGACGATGCGACCACCCCGATGCTGCCGCCTTCTTCCGACATTGCGGACTCTCCGGCTAAGCCATGGATAAACACTGCTGCGCAGGCTGCTTCACCCAGAGCAATACCTCGAGCCGCAAACGCACCGAGAATACCGGAAAGCACGTCACCGGAGCCACCAGTCGCCAGAGCTTCGCAAGCTGTCGGATTGACAAACACCTCCCCCGTCGGGCCGGCGATAATCGTTCTTGCACCCTTTAGCACTAGCCAGCACCCGAGTTCCGCACTGGTCTCCGCTGCGAGTTCAAGTCTGCACTCTTGAACCTCAGATGCAGATCGTTTTGTCAGCCTTCCCATTTCACCGGGGTGCGGTGTCAGCACGGCATGCGGAGGCACAAGCGAGCGAAGCTTGCTGTCTTTAGATATCAAGTTAATTGCATCCGCATCTATGATTACAGGGTAATGATGAGTGTCGGACAAGCGCAGCACATGCGAAACAATTGAGTGCGCCCCCTTGCTTTGCCCCAAACCAGGGCCCAATACAACTGCATCC
>JAUIIP010000207.1 GCA_030431555.1 bacterium | reverse complement strand
GTTCCCCCTCCCGATACGAAGAAATCATCTCCCAGCGAAGCCAAGGAGGAATCGATTTGCTGGTCTTTCAGGGTAGTCCCTTCGCCGGCGCCGTGACTGCTGAGAATCGACGCTTCGAAAGCAGCGCTTGGGCGTTTGACCGCCTTAACAACAGCATCGAGTGTTGTTAGCCCCTCTGTCGCCTTCAGCACCGCATCTTCTGTCATTGAGCGTGTGCCTGCCCTGTAAGCAATTTCGGTGACCTGGTCGATCGGACTGCCTGCAGCTAAAACATCTTTCAGTCTGCTGCCGAGCAGAACGATTGAGTCAATTCCTATGCTGCCCCTGAAACCGCTTTGTCTGCATGCGTCGCAACCTCGACCAATCATATAAGGCTTTTCGCGCGCTGGTCTCAGCGATTCCGGCAAGAAGTTGATCGTCGCCGGATCTAGCGGAGCGGACCTTGCGCAGCCGGTGCAGACGCGGGGAATTCTCATATGGGTCAGAGAACCGACCAGCAGACTCGCTGCTCGCGCACCTGCACCCAAGGGGTGGAATGATCCCATCGTCTTGGTCAACAGTTCAACGGGATCCTGTCCTTCGGCTCCCAAAATAACCAGATGCTTTGCAGCTAAATCCAACAGTCGAGTTGGGGACTCCAAAGCCTCAACAGCGGATACGAACAAGGCGTCGGGTCGGAGCGCGAGTGCAACAGCTGCGCCGCATATTTGCCAAGGCTCCAATAGATTGCCGATGATTATTCCTGTGTCTGCGGAGGTCAGTTCAAGCAGGAGTTCTTTGTTGCGCTCAGTCAGGGCAAAGCGGTGCTCGAGTGAGAATGAGCTGCCCCACATTATGTTGTTAATTAGGATTCTTTCAGGCGATTTTCCAATTTTGTGGTGCGACTCGATGTCGGCTAGATACTGCGCCGAGTCGGAACCGATAAACATCACACGGCGCTTGGTTCGACTATTGCTCTCCCAGAGGCGGTCTCCAAGGTCTGGCCAGAAGAAAGACCGATTGTCGATTGCGCGCGAGATCTCCAAAATCGGAGTATCGATCATTATCGTTGACGTCTCATCGACAGCGTCTTGAAGCTCGACACTGCTTGATTCTCCAACGCTTTCGATGGTGATGGAGGAAGCTTGTATCGGTCCAGCTATCTTGAATAGTTGAACAAAGGCTTCAACTCCTGCTGCGGTGTCTACAGAAATTCGCTTCTTTGCTTTCGGGAAATCGAGTCCGTCAATGTCCGGTGGTTCGAATGGCATCGAGTAAGCTCTTTCGCTTGAATTCTAACTTAAACTCAACGGGTATCACGATGATACCACGTGGCAGCAGCACGCGCGATAGCCGTTAGTGCTTTAGATGCAGTCGGAGCCTAAACGGAGTCTGTCGTAGTAACACTGTATATATTCGCGCTAAACCAGGCTGCTTCTCCGCTGTCGTCGGTAAATACCACGCGAAACGGGCGCCTGCCGTAGGAGTCTAGGAGCGACTTTTCTGATTGCCGTTTAGACTGAAGGGAGTTGATATCGTCATGCTTCAAGGAAGCAAGTCGGCTCACCGAACTCAGGGAGTTGTCTGCATGAACGATAACTCTGTCGATCGGTCGGTTTTTCTTGTCGTACGAACTGGCTTCAATTTTGATGCTGCCGAATCGAGTTGATGTCTGGTTAATTAGCGAACCGGTGATTTCTACTACTTCACGTCCATCGTCAAGTGCTACGAAGTTCGGCCGTAGCTCGTCCAGACTGACTCCGCGCGGTGCAGGTGCCGGAAGTTCGCGCTTCGTAAGAGAAAGCAGGGTATCTGCGACCTGAGGAGTTTGAACAAGAAATGAGCTGAACAACCACAGTAAAAGACACACTGCGGCTGGAACTGCTGTAGCCAAACCAATCCGGCGGCTAGCAACAGCAATATTGGGCGTTGCGTCAAGTTCAGCCAACAGCTCTTGCTCGTCGAACTCTTCGAAGTCCCCGTCAAAATCAGTCAATATGTCGGCAGAGCCTTTAGGCCAAACCGAGTCTTTATCTTCTACCACATCGCCAGCGCTGAGCGGCGTGTCCCGGTCGAAAAGCGGAGACTCAAGAATGCCCTTTATGAAAGACTCCTTCGTTTGCTCGGACTCTGTAACCGATTTGGCATCAACGTCGGATGGTTCCTCAGCACCTCGCTGTAGGGGTTCAAAAGCTGGAGCTTGCGTGTCCGTTTTATCTTCGTCTTCGATAGCAGCTTCAACGATTGCGCGTGCGGCAGCCCATGAATTTGCAGCGCGGCCGGATTGCGGCATTTCAAGCTGCTGGGACAATGCTTTGCGCATATCGGCTTCAAGCGGTGCACCGTTGTTCTCGTCGGGCCAGGGGGCCGTAATCAGCGGAGAATCATCTTCGTCAAGAAGAGTGTCGATCAGTCGTCCGGCGCTAAAATCGAGCGCGGCGGCGGTTTGCTTCTCAGGAATCAGGTCAAGCTGCTGCCCAGAGAGGGGTTTCTCCGTCGTTATCTCGTCAGACGGGGTCTGATCGTCCGAGTCGGTCTCTAACTCGGAGAAGTCTGTTTCTTCATCGATTTCCTGCTCGAATTGCTCTTGGCTGTCTGCAAAGTCTGTTGAGGCGTCCCCCATCGCGAACACATGGTCGCAGCGAGAGCAGTGAAATTTAGGGGAGCTTGCCGCGCCAAGAGATTCGGTCGCCAGTGAAAATTTAGTTTGGCAATTAGGACATTGTATTATCACTTTAACCTTCCTACTAGAGAGATGTAATAATCTTGCCTGGGAGTGTCGAAGCGGCTGTGCACCGTAGTGTTAATTTTGCACATAGTCCGCCGTTCGTACAGGGAAAATTCGCGTTTATCGGTCATTATGCGAGCAGGGATATATCTTCGGGCAGGGGCAGAGACGGGCTTTTCTCCGTTCGAGCGATCTCGCAGCTTCGCTTCAAGCATTATCGAGCATTTAGCTGCCTCCGATATGGACGATGAGGTCGTTTTCTACGGCTCGCACGAATTGCTAACTCGTCAGTTCATTTACGATTTGTCATTCGGCCCGGTCTTAACTTCAGAGGCTATTGATAGCGGGGCTCTTACCGGGGCGAACCAGTTCTTCAGGCGCTTGCCAAACGGGGCGAGGAGCCGAGTCCTTTTTCGCGTTTTGCCGAGTGCTTACTTCGGACCCTTAGGCGTGTTCCTTGATCAACTGCTGTTGCTGTTTTACTCCTGGCTTGATCAAATCGACGTAATGCACGCGCTTGATTCTAAGGGCTTCTTTGGGCTGCCGACACCCTTGATCGTTACGCCTCCGGAGCACCGCGGATCTCGGCTGATGTTCGACAAGCTGCCTAAAAAAAACAGGACCGAGCCGCCGCCGGTAAAGCAGGACAGCCTGCAGACTCAGTCAGTCAATACGAGGCATGTGATTGTACCTTCTGAGGAGTCCGCGGCCTCAGTTTACCGGGAAGAAGGGATAGATCCGACAGCGATCTCAGTCGTGCCGCCGGGTTTGGACAAGGTATTCTCGCGGGCCGCGAATGCCGTCGAATCCGGTTACTCACCTGCGCTGGATCACCGCATAAAGTCCAGAGCCGGCTGCGTGATAGTTCCGCTTCCATCCGGTCTCGACGAAGCCGCTAAAGCTTCGCTGCGGGCTTGGTCTGCGTTGGGCGAGGGTGCACGCGGACGTGGGTTATTACTTCTCTCCGCCGGCAGCTTAAGTAAGCGCGCAGTCGGTAATGTGCTTGGTGAGGACATTTCGTTAGATGACTATGAAGTGTTTCCTAGGTTTTCGCTGGAGCTGCTTCCGGGTGCGGTGTTTCACAGCGATGTAGTGCTTGCTCCGCACCTTAGACCTTCTGAGGCCGGTTTGTTGCTCGGTGCGCTTGCGCTGCAGACTCCGGTCGTTGTTTCGCAGTATCTTCGCCCTCTGCTGCCCGCGGACGACAGGGCATTTTTCTGCAAACCGCAGGACGAGTCGTCTATAAATGTCACCTTGAGCGAGGCCCTGGAGAACACGCAGGTCCCGCAGCTAAAGCGCTTGGTCCGTTCAGAGAGCCCTGACTCAAGGGGACAGCTAGAACGGATTCGTCGCGACTCTCAGCGGTTCAGCCGATTTAAGCGCGGAGCCAAGCTTTTTCGAACGATGGAGGATGTGGTTGAAGACACATTTGAGGTCTACAGAAGAGTTTATTTGAGATATAAAACTCGATAACTTCGTGCGGTTTTAATACATCCAGGGTAATTCTTGATAAAATTTGCTGCTACTCGATGAGAATTGCTCTAGGTAGAGATTTTGACCAGCTAAACCTTTTGAAGTTTAGTCTTAATTTGTAGGTTCCGTTCAGCGCTCGCTAGGGATTTGCATTGCCAAATAGGAGAACTCAAAACATGTCCATGCCGCTATTTGAAAACGCACTTCGACAGTTGGACGAGGCATTGAAGCACGTCAAGCTCGAGGAAGATACCATCGAACTGCTGAGATACCCCAAGGCGGTGCATTCGTTTGCGATTCCAGTTCGAATGGATAACGGCGCGTTAAAGATGTTCAAAGGCTACCGTGTTCAGTACAACGATATACGAGGCCCTGCAAAGGGCGGTATTCGCTATCACCCCGATGTGAACTTGGACGAAGTGCAGTCTCTCGCGTTCTGGATGGCAATTAAGTGCGCAGTCGTCGGGGTACCGTTTGGAGGCGGGAAGGGCGGAGTTCGTGTTAACCCGAAAGACATGTCGAAACTTGAACTTGAGCGACTCAGCCGCGGATTTATCAATGCCGTTGCTGACGTAATTGGACCTGACCGCGACATTCCTGCTCCGGATGTTTACACCAATTCAACAGTAATGGGTTGGATGAGCGATCAGTACAACATCATAATGCGCAAGCATCTACCGGCTGTAATAACCGGCAAGCCGCTTGAGCTTGGCGGTTCGCTGGGGAGAGACGATGCGACCGGTCGAGGCGGATTTTACGTTCTACAAGCACTAAGAGAAAGTTTAGGCGTCAAAGAAGGTGCGACAATCGCCATTCAGGGCTTCGGCAACGCGGGTTACCACTTTGCGCGTTTAGCTTCTGAGGCAGGTTATAAGATCGTTGCAGTAAGTGATTCCAAAGGCGGTATCTATAAAGCGGATGGACTCGACCCAAAAAGTGTCTACAAAGTGAAGCATGAGACAAATAAGCTCGAAGCAGTTTACTGCGAAGGATCTGTTTGTGAGGTCGTTGAGCACCAGAAGCTTACAAATGCTGAGCTACTTGAGCTTGACGTAGATGTACTGGTGCCCGCAGCCCTAGAAAATCAGATTACTTCTGAAAACGCCGACAAGATCAAGGCTAGCGTGATTCTCGAGCTGGCCAACGGACCTACGAGTTTTGATGCCGACGAAACACTATTTTCCAAAGGCAAAATTGTTGTCCCGGATATTCTGGCCAACGCCGGCGGTGTGACTGTGAGTTATTTCGAGTGGGTTCAGAACAGAGCTGGGTATTATTGGCCGGTTGGAAAGGTTCACGAAGAGTTGAACGAAATAATGCGAGTCGCCGCTCACGCAATTGATGAAAAGCGAGCGGAGCTTTCGTGCAATATGCGCACTGGCGCCTATGCGATTGCTATCGACCGCATAGGAAAGGCACTGGAAGCCCACGGCACTCATTCTTATTTTTCGGATGAAGCCCGCAGCAAGTGAGTCGAGACCGAACCAGTCCAAACCCCAGTCCGGATGTTAGCTTGGACGAGGCGGCCGCGCTTGCGCTGGCGGGAACGGGTCTAATCGTTGCGCTGGATCAAGTAGTCGACCCCCACAATGTCGGCGCGATTTTTCGCGCCGCTGCGGCCTTCGATGTCGACGCAGTCGTGATGCATAAGGACCGTAGTTCGCCTTTGACTGACGCCGCGCGGCGGGTCAGCCAGGGTGGTGCTGATGTTGTCCCGCACGTAAGCGTTACCAATCTCGTTAGGGCGCTTGAGAAACTTAAAAAGCAGGGGTTTTGGATTTTAGGAACGACGCTTGGCCCCGGGTCATCGAAGCTAGCTGAGCTTGAAGTCCCGCGACCGGCAGTGTTAGTCATGGGTTCCGAACAAAAAGGACTGCGCCGGCTCGTTGCGGAAAAGTGCGATTTGCTGGCGACCATTCCGATGAGCGAAAAAATGCAGTCGCTTAATGTGAGCCAGGCGGCCGCGGTAACGTTGTATGAGTTAAGACGCCGAGACGGCGAAGCGGGGGATTAGCAGCTAATGTCAGGCAGCAAAAAGGAGCTGGTTCTGTCGGGGGTTCAACCTTCCGCGGCACAGGTTCATCTAGGTAATTACCTCGGAGCGATGAAGCGGTTTGTCACCTTATCGCAGGAATTCGACACTATAGTTTGCATCGTGGACCTGCATGCGCTCACTACGGTGTGGGACTCAGCCGCGCTGCGCGAAAATACCCTCTCGCTTGCTGCGGCGTACTTGGCTATCGGAATGGACCCAAATAAAGCGATTGTATTTAGACAATCCGATGTCGCCGAGGTTTGTGAGCTCACATGGTATTTGGCCTGCCAATTTCCACTTGGTCTTCTTGAACGCGCCACTTCGCTCAAAGATGCAAAGTCAAAAGCTAAGACGGTTAATTCCGGTTTGATGTATTACCCGGTGTTAATGGCTGCCGATATCCTGCTGTACCGCTCCACCAAGGTGCCGGTCGGTGCAGATCAGAAGCAGCATTTAGAAATGACTCGCGAAGTCGCTCAAAAATTTAACAATGCATACGGGGACGTCTTCCCTTTGCCGGAGCCTCTAATCGAGGAGCACACAGGCGTCATTGTTGGTTTGGACGGGCGTAAGATGTCGAAGAGCTACGACAACTACATTGGGCTGTTTGAAGACTCAAAAAAGGTTCGCAAGAAGGTAATGCGGATCGTTACAGACTCCAAGAC
>JAUIIP010000206.1 GCA_030431555.1 bacterium | reverse complement strand
CAAAAACCGGACGCAGCGAAGGGACCTTGTCACGCTTCAAGTTCTTCGGCTCTTCATCCTCCGAAAACTGTATCTCAGCTTTGCGCTGGACGACCGTAATCGGAACAATCTCGTCCTTAAATTTTCCTTCTTCGATCGCTGCCAACGCACGACTGTAGCTTTGAAGCGCAAATTCGTCCTGCATCTCTCTCGATAAGTTGTTTTCCCTGGCGCAAAGCTCTGCTGCGTTGCCCATATGATAGTTGTTGTATGGGTCCCACAGGCCATCGACTATCATGCTGGCCTGCGCACTGGAATGACCCAGTCGGGCCCCGTTGCGCATCGCCGGCAAAAGATAAGGAGACTGGGACATGTTTTCGAATCCACCGGCTATGATTGCTTGAGAATGCCCAAGCGCTACATGATCGGCGGCCAGCATAACCGCCTTTAGTCCCGAACTGCAGACCTTATTGATAGTCATCGCCTGAGTCGTATTGGGCAGCCCAGCTTTTATCGCCGCCTGGCGCGCAGGAGCTTGTCCCTGTCCGGCAGTCAAAATGCAGCCCATAATGACCTCATCTACGCTCTCCGGACTGATGCCGGTCGCTTCAAGCACAGAGCGAATTGCATGCGCTCCAAGGTCGGGTCCCGGAACCGAAGCCAGCGTGCCACCGAAACTTCCAATTGGTGTGCGTAGAGGACTGCAAATAAATATTGGTTCATGCGCTGACATAGTCCGCCTCAATTATGCTACATAAATACTAGGAAACTCGCTTAGACGCTCTAGTTTGTAACGTCAGAAGTCTTGAATCAAGCCCTTTGGGGCTATTTGCTCAACTCTCGGCAGCTTTCTGCCGCCAAATGTCCTTAACCAACTCGGTATGTCTAATCTGCACTACCTTCGGTGCCCGGTGCTTATGTGCATTACCCAAGAAGCGCTTTACGACAAACTGCGCCGTTGCCTGATCCACTTCACTGAACTCGGGAAGACTAGTGCACAATTCGGAGTCTGCCACTCCTCTAGTCAGCGCATCATGCAGCGCGGACAAGGCAGGTTCGAGTTCCTCATAAGAATAACCCAGCTCGACCGCATCAGTTTGACCTTCATACAGTCCGGCCGAGGGAGCAGCCTCTAATATACTCGATGGGACCTCGTAATATTTTGCAAGCTGATAGACCTCGGACTTAAACAAGTCTCCAATCACAAATAAATCAGCGAGAGCATCCCCACCCTTGGTATCGTAGCCTATCAAATCCTCCGAGGCATTACCGGTTCCCATCACACGAACCCTTTTCGAAAAGAGCTCGCCTCTGACCGGAGCGACATGCTTGTGCTTCTTACTCTCCTCGAATCTGTAGCTCAATTCTCCGGCAACCGCATAAAGGTAAAGCATGCGCATTCTAGAGCGGCTGTTACCTAGAGTAAGTTTATGTAGATCATCAGAATATTTAGTCGAAGTGCCGACAGCTTCGTGGATTATTTGAGTAGCAGCGTCAGTCGGCGGAGCGATCGGCATTACCAGATGATTCAAGCCCAGTTTATCCGCTAGCTCAGCACTTCGAGAATTGAAAGTAGAGGCGTCGACGTCATCGTACGGCATCGAAAGCCCAAAGACATTTGCTTCACCCAAAGCCGCACAGCAGATGGAGGCAACAACAGCAGAATCGACCCCGCCGCTAATGCCGACGACCGCCACATCGGCAAAGTCCTTTACCTCCTCCTCAAGAAAGACCGCGGCACGTTCTACATTCGAAAGCATGATTTACACCTACCGTAAAAAACATTCATGGCATAAAAGATAACTATAAACGATTTCGCAGATCCGACAAACCGATATGCACAAGCTTTTCGTTCTGCTCTTCTCGATATTTTACTGGGTTTTCGGCTCGCTCTGGATTTTAATCTCGGTTATCCTGATCCGCCTGGCATTAGCGATCTTGCCGTTTTCAACGACTTTCAACTACGTCGCCAGACCACTCCTTAGAGTAATGATAATCATCGTTACCTTTGGCAAGCTCAAGATCGAATATGACTCCAACTTCAACCCCGATATTCCAAGCATGTATTGCTTCAATCATACCAACATTCTCGACGGACTTCTTTCCGTATGCGTCATTCCGAAAGCCTACAGCGGTGTCATGGAAGCCTGGCAGCTTAAAATTCCGATTTACGGCTATTTGATGAAGTGGTCAGGCGGAATACCCGTCGACGCAAGTCAGCATCCACGAAAGATTATTCGCCAGCTGTCGGAGGCGGCAGAAAATCGTCGAAAGCGGGGTCTTTCAATTCTAGTATTCCCGGAAGCGCACCGAACTAGAGATGGCAAAGTTCGCTCATTCGAATACGGCGTCTTCAGAATGGCTAGAGATTCGGGTTATCCCATCGTGCCGGTAGCAGTTCGCGGAATGTTCTCGATTAAACGCAAAGGCTCCTATTTGTTTCGCCCTGGACCCGTGCAAGTGCGAGTGGGGCCGCAAATTCCTACGAACTGCAGCAGCAGCGCAGAATTGCGAGAGCTGGGTCAGCGAGTTCGCCGCTTCATGGTGGAATTCGTTGAAATCGACGGCGCTACATAGTGCACTGCTTGTAACAATGTAACGCTATTTACTAAGCCGATGTTTCTTAACCGGACACAGATTATACCTGTAAACATGAAAGCTCTGCTGCTCTAGCCCCACAATCTCCCGCCATTTGTAACATTGTTACACATACGTCCTCTGTTATCTTTTCGTCTCACGCTAAGCTGGGACATGAGGCGAACGAAGGAGGATGAAATGAAAATTGGTTTTCTAGCGATGAGTGGAATTCGAGTCCGAGACACTGCTTTACTTGAGTTGGGATTGACCCTGCCGGGATTTGTAGATCGCAGCAAGGTGGTCGCATCCCTGCCGAGCCTAGGTCTGCTTTACTTAGCAGCGGTAACGCCCGATGGTCATGAGCTTTACTACTACGAAGCAGAAGAAGACGGGAAGGAGCCTGAAGAGCTATACTCCTGCGATCTAGTCGCCATTAGCACTTTCTCAGCACAGATCTTCGAAGCTTACAATGTCGCCAAGCGACTCAGCAGCCGGGGAGTTGTTACCGCAATTGGCGGACTGCATGCCAGCGTAAGACCGCAAGAAGCAAAAGAGCACGTAGATCACGTTATCGTCGGAGAGGGCGAATACGTTTGGCCTAAAGTCGTGGACGCAGTCACCAGCGGTGCCGGTGGGAAAATATGGTATGCTAACCAGCTCGGTGTAGTTGACGTTGGAAATCTCCCGATCCCTCGCTATGACTTACTGAATCCTGAGCGTTACAACCGATATACTGTGCAAACTTCCCGAGGCTGCCCCTGGCGGTGCGACTTCTGCGCCTCAAGCATCATGCTGCGCCATACTTATCGCAAGCGACCGGTAGCACATGTAATCCGTGATATTCTGGAAATTAAACGCTTAAACAAACGTCCATTTATCGAGTTTGCGGATGACAACACCTTTGTCGATAAACGCTGGGGCAAACAGCTATGCCGCGCCTTGGCCCCGCTAAAGGTAAAGTGGTTTACCGAAACCGATATTTCAATTGCCGACGATCCTGAGCTGCTACAGTTGATGGCTGCAGCAGGTTGCCGGCAGGTACTAATCGGATTTGAGAGCCCCAGCGGCTCTGCGCTTGAGGGAATTGAACAGCGGACAAACTTCAAAGCTCGCCAGTTTAGCCGCTACGAGCAGGCGATTAGAACAATCCAAAGCCACGGAATCAGTGTCAACGCCTGCTTCATCCTTGGCCTGGACGAGCATACGACTCAAGTTTTCGATGATGTCCATGAGTTCGTCGCCCGAGCCTTGCCCTATGATGTTCAGATAACTGTTCTCACACCCTTTCCGAGCACCCCCTTGTACGAACGCTTGAAACGAGAGGGCCGACTGACACACCCTTATGCCTGGGATCGCTGCACTTTGTTTGACGTCAACTTTAGGCCCAAGCGAATGAGTGCCAGTGATCTTCGCTATGGCTTGTATCGCCTGGCGGGTAGTTTGTACTCCGCTGAGGCAGTCAATACTCGCCGCAACGCTTTCTTTGGCCAGCTTCGCGGCAACGCGAAGAAAAATCTTGGCATGCTCTCAACTCGGGAGGTATTGGCAGCATGATACCCTCACTCGCATTCCTGCACATCCGTCTAGCCTGGTCAGTAATGCTAGTCGGCGTTTTCTCTGGAGCCACTCTCGGCCTTGGATTTCACCGTGAACAGTTTCTAAACGGCTACCACAGCTTCACTCGCCGTCTGCTGCGGCTCGGCCACATTGCTTGCTTCGGAATGGCGTTCATTAATCTGCTTTTCGCAGGCACAGTCTGGGCATTCGGAGTAGAGCCGCAGCTCGCATCTACGTGCTTTATCACTGCACTTCTTGGAATGCCTCTGGTTTGCTTTCTAAGCGCCTGGTATCAGCCGTTTCGCCATATGTTCGTGATACCTGTGGCGGCAACAGCAATTGGCATTGTCGAGACCATACTACTACTGGACCCCGCTAATTCGGGGCCGGTAATGGCTCTAGCAGTACCTATGTAGCCCTTAAAGCCTTAGCGGTACGCAGCGTGATTTATATCAACATCTTGCACAGCCTGCTCAGTAAGCTTATCGACTATCGGCGGAAGCCCATACCAAAGCGTAAGAAATACCGCAGCTGCTATCCACTTGCCCATGCAACCTCCTCTCAGGTTTCGTTTTACCTCGCTAAAATCCCCAGTCGAACGAAGAATGACGAAACTCCCCACCTATATGTTATGACAGCAAACGCCGAGCACGTGCGCTCATTTCCCACTGCACCTCACCCCAGTAAGCATTCGGCTTATAACGATTTTTTAACATTCGCCGCATATCGCTTGGATAATTCTAGCCTGCTCCTACTCGAATCAAACGCGAGACACACCCTCCGTGGTGTGGCAGGATGTGCTCGCAATTCATCTTACTCGTGTTAGCTTATGAAAGTCGGCATCAAATATAATCCTGCTTCCGGCAAAGGCCTGAGCCCTCGCGTCGCAAAGAAGCTTGAAGCTTATTTAAAAGACCACGACGTTGACTGTGCTCTTGTTGAATCAGCCAACAGCTACGATAAATCGCTTGTCGACTTCCTCAGACAACTCGACGTCCTGCTCATCGCCGGCGGAGATGGAACCCTCCTTGCCCTACTCGATGCTTTAGCAATAACGCGCATCCCGGTTTACATGCTTCCGACGGGGAACGAATCGCTCTTCGCGCGTGAATTCTCGATGACAGCTGATTTCGACAGGGTTTTGAGCGCGATTAAAGCTAGGAAGACGTCCACTCACCATGTGGGGGAAATAAACGGGACTCCGTTCTTTACAATGGCTAGTGTGGGGTTTGACTCATGCGTAATTCAAGAGATTGCCTCAAGGCGAGTGGGTCCGATAGGCCATATCGGATATATAGCGCCCAGCTTGCGAGTCCTGAGGCGCTATAAAGCGCCGCGGCTGTCTGTTTCCGTAGATGGAAAAAAAATTGTCGATAACCAAGAAGGTTTTTTCGTTGTATCGAACAACAAGCAGTACGCGCTAAAGATGTTTTTCAACAAAGACGCCGTAAGTACGGACGACATCCTCGACGCGTCTTTTTTCCCTTGCAAGTCTTTCATATCATTCTTTCGTTGGCAGCTCAGACATTTAGTCGGCACTAATGTAAATGGCTCATCAGGTGCAGTGAAATGCCGCGGCAGCAAATTCGAAATAACCAGTGACGAACCATATCCTGTTCAGATCGACGGGGAATATTTCGGCAACACTCCCGTTGATATATCGATCAGCACACACACAATAGAAATCTTGGAGGCAGCTTAAGCTGCGTTTGGAACAAGAAACCCGGCAAACTGCCGTGTAGCGTTCTCCCAGGTGTAAGTTCTAGCGTATTCAACACAAGCACCGGAGTCCCCTTTCTCGAGAGCTTCTTTGATTGCAACGGACAAATCTTCGTCACAACAGCCGTATCTTGAGTCGGTTAAAATGTCGATCGGTCCTGTTGCCGGAAAAGCAGCGACAGGCACCCCTGAAGCGAGTGCCTCAAGAATCACATTCCCAAAAGTGTCAGTCCTACTCGGGAACACAAACACGTCTGCATTGGCATATGCCCGTGCAAGATCTTCGCCGGTTTTGTATCCCAAGAAGCGAGCTCTGGGATACTTCTTTTCCAGATGTTTCTTTATCGGCCCGTCGCCGACAAGATACTTAGTCCCCGGCGCCTTCGCCTCGAGAAAGGCTTCGACATTCTTTTCCTTCGATATTCGGCCGATGTACATAACTATCGGCCGATCCTGCTCAGGATAAGTCCTCTCTCGGGGCGCAAATTGCGTCAGATCAATTCCACGCGACCATATATCGACATTCGCGAAGCCGTGTTCTCGGAGCTTCTCCGCAAACGACTGAGACGGAGCCATTATTTTGCTGGACGGACCATGGAACCACCGAAACATGGGCCAAGTCCAAGCTTGCGGAATTTTCGCCAGATCAATTGACGTTGCGAAGCCGTCGCATAACTCGATGTATCTTCTGGAATGGCTTTGGTATCGTGTGTGAGCGCATCGGGAGTATTTAAATCCATATCAGCCATCAGAGCCTCCTTTCTTTAGTCATATCGAATTCGTGGATCAACCCATGCCAGAAGCAGATCAGAAATCAAAGTTCCGATGACGGTCAAAACCGCGAGGAACATTAGAATTGCACCTGCCAAAAACATATCTTGATTTAACAATGCACGGAAATATAGAGGGCCAATTGTTTGTAGGCTCAAAACGACCGAAACAATAATGTCACCCGAAATCACGGCAGGCAATAACCACCCGACCGAACTTAATAGTGGATTAATCGCTATACGAACTGGATATTTAAAAATCGCCTTCCACCGAGGAACCCCCTTCGCCATCGCAG
>JAUIIP010000205.1 GCA_030431555.1 bacterium | reverse complement strand
AGCACCAACAAAGTTTCCCCACAAACCGCTTTGCTCGATACGATTACTTCGCCGGAAGATTTGCGAAAGCTCGATCGCGCAGATTTGGCGCAGCTCTGCGAAGAACTGCGAAGCGATCTGATCGCAACAGTCAGCCAGACTGGCGGCCATTTCGCCTCGAGTCTGGGAGCAGTAGAGTTGACTGTCGCGGCACACTACGTACTGGACAGCCCTCACGACAGAATCGTTTGGGACGTCGGACACCAAGCATACATTCACAAGATCTTAACGGGCCGCCGAAACGAACTTCCTAGGGTGCGTAAGCTTGGCGGCATTTCTGGATTTCCCAAGCGTGACGAAAGTATTTACGACACTTTCGGAGTCGCTCATGCCGGCACGAGCATTTCGGCGGCAGCGGGAATGCTTGAAGCATCTCACCACGAATATCCGGGATCCGAGGACCGAAATGTCGTTGCAATAATCGGTGATGGTGCGATGACTGCGGGAATGGCGTTTGAAGCGCTCAACCATGCGGGCCAGCTGCACCGAAAGCTAATTGTAATTCTCAACGACAACGAGATGTCGATCGCACCCAACGTCGGTGCGATGAGCTGGGCATTTTCAAAGACTCTTTCCGGCAAGCTAACTACCAGTGCAAGAAGACACTTCAAGTCGCTGGTCGAGCGAGGCGTTATCCCACAAGCGTTCTACAGAGCTCTGGATAAGGCAGAAGAAGCGACTCAGGGATTTTTATCGACTCCCGGCATGCTGTTTACCGCGTTCGGGTTTCGCTACCTTGGCCCAGTCGACGGACATAATGTCGAGCAGCTGATTGACGCTTTGGAGCGAGCCAAGGAGCAGGACGGTCCGGTGCTCATTCACGCGATGACAACTAAAGGCAAAGGCTATGAACCGGCAGAGCTTGACCCGGTAAAGTACCATGGAGTCGGTCCCTTCGAGGTAAATGGCGGTGCGTTTCAGAAGAAGCCCGGGAAAACTCCGCCTGCCTACACCAAGGTTTTTGGTGAAACACTTGTTGAGCTTTGCCGTCAAGACAGCAGAGTTGTAGGCATTACTGCGGCTATGCCTGATGGAACCGGTTTGAGCCTGCTGCAAAATGAAATGCCTGATCGCTATTTTGACGTCGGTATCGCAGAGCAGCATGCGGTAACCTTTGCCGCAGGCTTAGCCTGTGAAGGCATGAAGCCCGTTTGCGCGATTTATTCCACCTTTCTTCAACGTGCCTACGACCAAGTTATCCACGACGTTTGCATTCAATCGCTACCTGTAGTGTTCGCGATGGACCGCGGCGGCTTGGTCGGTGCTGATGGACCTACACATCACGGGGTATTCGACATCGGTTATCTTAGAATGCTGCCGAACATGACCGTCATGGCACCGAAAGACGAAGCAGAGCTTCGAGACATGATGCTTACGGCAGTTAACCATGACACCGGACCAATTGCTCTGCGCTATCCGCGCGGCGCGGGAGTCGGCGCAGACTGCAGCCGGGAACCACAGGCGCTTGAGATTGGAAGAGCAGAACTTCTGAGACTGGCCCACGGTCGACATGCGCTGCTTATAGGCTTCGGTCATACCGTCCAGTTTTGCATGGAAGCATCTGAGATCCTGTCTAAGGATCACGGCATTGACTGCTCAGTAATCAACGCCAGGTTTGTTAAGCCGCTTGACGAGCAGCTCCTGAGTGAATTGATTCCCGAACACGCTTTGGTCGTCACAGTTGAAGACCACGCCATTCAAGGCGGATTCGGCTCAGCGATACTTGAGTTTATGGCCGATAGCGGACTGACCGCAGGCACCAGCATTTGCCGCCTCGGAATCGACGACTTTTTTGTCGAACACGGCACTCAGGCAGAACTGCACAAAATCTGTAAGTTCGATGTCAATTCGATTGTTAGCCGAGTCTACGAGGAAGTACGAGCAAGTTCTTCGCCGCGCCTCGGCCTTTTGCGCGAAGTTCACGCTAGATAAGCATCTTGGCAGCTTGATTCAGAGCCCAGCGTTCACTACGATAATGGTATTGAGCTTAGCTTCTTTGCGCTCTTTCCCGACCTAATCCTGAGTTCTTAACTTACCCCTGCGTCCGGGATTTTGCCGGCTGCGGCGCTGCCGGACGCACGGGGAACGCGTCTTTTAAGGGTTCCTTACAGCACCTTGGTGCTTCCTTTTTTCCACGGAGGTGAACGATGATTGACCCGAGGTCATTCGTAGTTCGCGAAGTGCTTGAGGGTTTGACGCAGCCGGTCGGCTCAAGGAGTGAGCTTCTGCAAGTACTCGACCGCTTCGTCATGCTCCTGATTCCGCGCAAGGAGCTGGCATCGCTGATCGCTGAACAGCTCGTCGGCATGCCGGAGCTGGACTCAATCAAGAGTCCGGCAGCTGCGCGAATGGCGGCGGCGATTGCGCTCAGCTCCATCGGCAACGTCGATGCGTCGCCGGGCGAAAGCGATCCCATCGGATGGGAGCCGCCGAAACTTCCGATGCTGCGCTCTCGCTGGCTGCGCCGAATGAGCTCCGGCCTGCTGAGAGTTCGAATCGCGCTCGGGGAGTCTTTCGGCTTGAAGCACTCCCCCCTGCTCGATCGCGTCGATTCGAGACTCACGCAGTACCTCTGGACCGTCGTATGCAGCCACCGACTCGCCTGGGCGCGAGATTCGGACATGCCGCCAGCGCTCGAGGGGGCACTGGCGGAGATGATCGTTGAAGCCAGCATCGGACTTCCCGGACTGGCCGAACAAGTCGTGCTGACCACCCTCGGCATTAGCGGTGCCGAAGGCATCGAGCGTAACCGAGTCAAACTGCGGCTGGAGCGTGCGGTCGAAGCGGGACTCCGGAATGAGCCCGCTCCGAACGATCTGCGTCACTTCCGCCAGCAGCTCGAGATGGAAACGCTCAGTCTCGGCGGCATACTCGTCCCCGACGACAGCGGCTTCGTTGCGCCGAGCGTGATAGTCGACGCCGACGGTCCCGCTCAGTTCTTCGAGGCCAACCTTGCGAACCGCTGGTTCGTGGTGACTGCCGAGGCCGCTCCAAGCCGGATGCGCATGGCGCTTTCGGCGGCTTAGGTGGCGATTACTCCCGTGGGCATTGGTTCTTACGTATACGCGTTCCCCTTGCCCAAATTTGCACTGAATTTAGGTGTTTCCCGGACTTTTCAGATTAGCGAGCGATAGATAGTCTCGGCTTCGCAATCGCTCGTTCCTTATCATTTTTTGCTGGAAGTATTTTGCCGCAGGTTGTTTATGCATCCGCATAAAGAACCTGTGGAAACGTCTCGTAGGACACTCACACGAAAGGATTTTTACGGAAGGGACCGACGATGCAACCAAGTAGTTCAAGCACAGGTCTCGCCTCGGGAATCGGAACTATATCCGGCCTCGATGTCGAGATTCTGTTGGCCGTGGCTGCGCTGCTCACTTCAGAAGACAGCGACGCCCGGGACGATGTTCTCGCTGCCCTTGCGGACAGCATTCGCGCCTCAACTGCGACCATGGTCGCCGAAAGGATGGCTTGCGGCGTGATCCTAGTTGCCTCCGGCAACACGGGGATTGACGAGGCCGTTCTGCGACGAGGTGCAGTTGCGATCGAGCAGCTGGCTTCACACATGGTACGGAGCGGCGTGAGTACGGGCATGATTTTCGAGCCCTACAACGCCGTACTCGGCCCGCTGAGGGACGCCCACCTGTCGATTGTCGACCTGTCGACTAGTATCGCAGTGCGCGGACCTCACCTCGGGAGCTGTGCGAATACGATCGTGCTGCCCGCAGTAGTCCACCCTCGATTCGCGTCGGAGCTTGCTCGTCGTAGCATGTCTCAGCTCGACTCCGATGTACGCGAGCGCGTCCTTCGTCCAGTTCTGCCCGCGATCGATCTCGGCCTTGGCACATGCAGCCAAGTCTCCGGAGTACCGGTTGAAGCGTGCAGACTGGTGCGACTAAACGGTATCTACCAGCGTGGCGACAGATTCCGCAACGCGGCTCTGCTTATTCGCCGAGTCGTAGAAGGCTGTTAGGTAGGTCCGCGTGAAATACTCGCGCAGCCGCCTGCAGCCACCCCCGTCAAAACGTTTTTCAGGTTCGACGTTTCCTCGGGGCCCTTTTTGAGTACCCGGCGGTTCAGTACTCGCCATTGCTTCATACTGCTTTAAGTTCATGACAGAAGAAGTTATCTATATTCAGGCAGTTAGTCCGTCCCCGTCCTCCGCAACTTGACATTTATTGTTTTCCGAGTAATTCTCTCGCTTTCAGTTTTCAGTCGTTCGCTGTGCGGATTTTTCAAGGGTTTATATCAAGGGTTTATCGAACCTTAGGCAGCACCTTGGAAAAGACCACAGATGAAGCTTCGCGATAACTTATTGTTCATCTTTCTTGCAGCGGCGAGCACTCTTGCCGGACCGGCGTCTGCTCAGAACCCGCCTAGCGGCCCCTATGCACTTTATGCCTCTGACGGCGCTTTCGGAGCGGAGGTTCAAGTCAGCTGGCAAATTTGGGACAGCAGCCAAAGCGGCTCACTTGTGCTGTTTCGCTCAAGCACTCCAATTGCTTGCAGCGGTGATGTCATCGCAGTTCTAAGCGATCTTAATCAAACGAGCTTCTTGGATGATTCTGTTGTGCCCGGCTCCACCTACTACTACTCGGCTAACATCGACAATTCCGGAGCGCCAGGCGACTGCAGCAACATTGATGACGGCTATGCATCCGGCTCTGTTTCCGCTCCCGATTCTGTTAACGCCAGCACCGGGTCGTTCTCTGATTTTGTTCATCTTAGCTGGAGCAAAGTCGCATCCGCTGTCAGCTACCGCGTTTATCGTTCCCGCTACCCTGGCTCACTCGGCGATAAAGTAGCGCAAGGCATAGCAGCAGAACAGTTCGAAGACCGCGGCGCCGTTCCGGGTGTTAGCTATTATTACTCAGTTGAAGCAGTCGGAACTGACGGCTCAACTGCATTAAGTGGTCAAGTCGGCGGCCTGCGCGCAACTGTCGGAACTTTTGAATTAGACAGCGACGCTGACCGCGTAAAAGACTCTATTGAACTTCAGGACGCTACAAGCCCGTACGATCCCGGCAGCCACCATACTTATATTAGCTCACCTGCTTATGTGAGATTCAATACATACTTAGAGCAGCGCACGTTTCTTGAATTGAACACTCCTGACACTCAAGCGACCCCTGTACAAATCGAAGTATTAAACGCTGCCGGACAAATCGATAAGACGATCCTTCTCGACGTTTATCCGTCCTCGCAGCTTGACATAGACGTAAACGATATTGTCGGTGCACCTAACAGTTATGGTCTACTTCGTTTGTCGTTTCCTGCGGGCAGCACCATTCTGGCCCGCACAAGCACGTATCGACACTTCCGAGGAGACAGCTTTTCGTTTGCTTACAGCAGGCGCGTGCGCAACAGTGCGCTCGGTAAACAGTTTGCCGTTTCCAACTCTATGGATCCGAGCGGGCAAGGAATGCCCGTGGCGACTTGGGCCGAACTCAGTAATACTTCTTCGGAGCCGCGCAGCTTCGTTCACAATATCTATCGCCAAAGCGGGCAGAGAATTAGTTCTATGACTGTTAACCTGCCGGCCTTTGGCTCAGTCGATTTGCCTGCGGGCAATCAATTCGGAGCTGATGTCTATCTTAACGAGATTGTTCCCAATGACGGTGCCGCCGACTTCCTTTTCTCCGTGTCTAGATTTGGCGTCTCATCAGAGGTCTTTGTCGGCGGAGACTTGTTCTCCTTCGGCATGCTCAGTCACGGCAGGCACGGTTCTGGGGATGTGCAGTATGCTCAAATCAGCCGCGACAGCGGAGAATGCTGGTTCGATAACAACTGGCTGGAAATAGCCAACGTCAGACCTGAAGATGCTACTGCGTTTGTATCGTTTTTCTCCCAAACCGGCATCCCACTCGGAACTACCAGCATAGTCGTTCCGGCTAAGGGACAGGTTCACTTGAACGCCGGCGCCATGCTTGGCGGCTGGAAGCGGGGAGTCGCTGCTATTGCCACTCTTTCCTCAGGTGCGCTTATCGCATCAAGCACTGTTTACTATCACGACTGCAGTCAAAATGTGGTTCAAAGCGGATATATTGCCGGTGCTAAAAGCGTCGATAAGCCTTTGCAATTCGCTTCGTATAATACGAATCTGGATATGCAAAACCTGGCTCTAGTCGCTACTGCTTCAAGCGGGCAAACTCCGGTGATGGTAAAAACCTTCGCCGAGGGCGCACAAATCTCACTGCAGCAAGTGCTGCTCGGAGAAAACGAACTTGGAATGGAAAATCTGAATTCCTCAGTCTACGCTACCAGCGCTGACTCTCATGGATTGGTCGAATTCAATGCCGCAGGCGGCGGTTCTTACGTCGCATCACTAATACGCCGCAGAATTCGCGACGGCAAAGTTGAGTTCGCTTTCGACTCCATGCCGTAAAATAAAGATTTACTGGATCGCTTTAAAAGGCGGCGTTATGACCTGCAGTCCAGATGATGGAATTGGAGGGCTGGCGTCCTTTGTTATCTGTTCGCCGGCCTCGGTGCGGATGTACGCGCTTTGATTGCCCGGACGAAACACCGCAAAATCCTCTGAAGACACTGAACTGATCCGTCCGCTCACAGGAATATCGCCGGGCCCGCCATAGCCAATTACACCGACTCCGCCGCCGGAGCGCTTGGTGTACCAAATCCCTTCCGAAGGCCGCCAAACAATCGTGTCGGCTCTACCGTCTCGGTCGAGGTCTGCAGTGCGCGGCAAATCGCTGGAGAAACCCCACTGCGACGCAATAAACTCATAACCCGAGCGCGCATCAAGCATGTACCAGACGGAGTTTACAGGACGCCAAACAACCGGGTCAGCCCAGCCGTCTCCGTTTATGTCGGCAGGCAGCGGCATATCTCCCGGAAGTCCCCAGGAGTAAACCACTCCCAAGCCGGTAGTTGACCGCAGCACCCACCACTCGCTGCACGACTAC
>JAUIIP010000204.1 GCA_030431555.1 bacterium | reverse complement strand
CATTTCTTAGAATCTGTAGTGGCCATGATCCGCTCGCAGATAGCTGAGATCGGAAGTGGTTCAGCAGAGCGGTACCTGCCGTTTATCGGGACGTTGTTTCTCTTTATTCTCCTCTCAAACCTACTGTCTGTGGTTCCCGGTTTTATGCCGCCAACCGGCTCTCTCAATACCGCTGCGGCACTGGCTTTGTGCGTATTCTTTGCGGTGCCGTACTATGGAATCACGCAAGATGGTGTGGGACCGTATTTGAAAAATTACATCAAACCAACCCCTTTTATGCTCCCATTTAACATCATTGGCGAACTATCGAGAACACTTGCGCTCGCGGTGCGTTTGTTCGGGAATATTATGAGCGGCTCACTGATCGCAGCCATTCTTTTGTCTATAGTGCCCTTAATCTTCCCCGTGATTATGCAAATTCTTGGTCTCGTTACAGGGGCAATACAAGCCTATATTTTTGCCGTGCTTGCCATGGTCTATATCATCTCGGGTCTTCAAAGCTCGGAGGAGGAGCGAAGTAGCAGTGTGTAACAAACAACAAGAGGAGAATATCTATGGATAGTTTAACAATAATCGGTGGAATATCGATTTTTACTGCGGGGCTAGCAATTGCCATCGGTTCGATCGGTCCGGCGCTTGGAGAAGGGCGAGCACTTTCGCAGGCACTGAGCTCAATTGCTCAACAACCGGACTCCTCAAGCACGATCACGCGAACCCTGTTTGTCGGACTTGCAATGGTGGAATCGACTGCTATTTATTGTTTGGTCGTTGCGCTGATCTTAATCTTTGCAAATCCGTTCTGGAATTACCTGCTAGAGCAAGCAGCAAAGTAAGATATGGGATTTGACTGGTTCATTCTCTTTGCGCAGGGCATTAATTTCCTCATTCTTGTCGTGCTGCTCAAACGCGTACTTTTCGACCGCATCGTTGGGGCGATGGACGAGCGAGAACAGCAGATGAAGAAGCGCGTGAGTGCCGCTGAAGAGGCACGAACGAACGCCGAAGCTGAGAAAGAGCGGTATCGAGAAAAGCTCGACGCGCTTACGCAACAAGAAAGCGTGCTTCTTTCGGAAGCGAAGGACAAAGCGGCTCGACAGGAGCGCGAGATGCTTGAAGCTGCTGAACGGGATGTTTCGGAGAAGCGGCGACGCTGGCAGGAGGGGCTCCTTTACGAGAAAGAGGCATTTCTTCGCTCAGTCAGGCAAAGAACTATTCATCACGTGTATCTCATTGCCAATAGTGCGCTGTCAGACCTTGCCGGTCAATCGCTTCAAGAGCGAATGGCCGAGATGCTTGTGCAGCGATTGTCGCAACTAAGCGATGAGGAGAAAGCGAAGTTTGCTGCAGGAGCACAAGAAGGTAAAGACAATGGTATCCAAGTTCGCAGTGCGTTCGAGCTAGACGATGAGCTGCGCAGAAAAATCGAAGAGAGTCTGAGAGCGAACACCCCCCTACGAGGGCTGGTTCACTTCGAGCACGACGAAAATCTGTTAGGTGGTTTTGAGATTCTAAGTGGTGGTTATCACCTTTCCTGGAATCTAAACCAATACCTCGATGAGCTCGAACGCGAGGTTTCACGCGAGCTGGAAGGGCAGACCGGAGAAGCATCACAACGGACGCATGAAAGCATAAGACAAGAGGCGGGATGACAGACAGTAGCTCACGCTTAACAGAAGAAGTGAATAAGGCGTTTGAAGTCGCCGACCGAGTCGCCGAACGCTTCGAGGGTGGGATGCCGGTGGATGAGGTGGGCAGTATTCGCTCGATTGAAAGCGCCATAGCGCATATTGACGGCTTGCCGCGCGTGCAGTCGGAAGAGCTGCTGAGATTCCCTGGAGAACTCTATGGCATGGCGTTTAATCTCGACCCGGGAGCGGTAGGGGCAATTCTGTTGGACAAGAGTGATGCGCTTGAAGCCGGCATGAGTGTGCAGCGCACCGGCCGGGTGCTTAGTGTGCCCGTTGGAGAGGGTGTTTTAGGAAGGGTAGTCGACCCACTAGTGCGTCCCCTTGATGGATTGGGGAAAATACCAGCGGCGGAGCACCTGCCCGTTGAGCAGAATGCCCCTGGTATCACGAGTCGGGCGGCGGTTCAAGAACCGCTTCAAACAGGGATTAAGGTAATTGATGCGTTGATTCCAATTGGGAAAGGTCAGCGCGAGTTAATCCTAGGGGATCGGCAAACGGGTAAGACCGCCGTTGCGCTAGACAGCATCATCAACCAACGCGATAAGAACGTAGTCTGCATCTACTGTGCGATTGGGGAGCGGAGCGCCTCGGTGGCAAAGGTGGTCGCAGAACTTAAGCGTCAAGACAGCCTTGGGCATACGATTGTGGTTGTTTCGACCGGAGAGGATGCGCCGGGGCTTCAATATATCGCTCCGTATACTGCTACCACCTTGGGTGAGTATTTTTTGCGCAAGGGGCGTGACGTGTTGGTTGTCTATGATGACCTGACCCGTCATGCGCGAGCCTATCGAGAGCTTTCGCTGCTTCTTCGGCGTCCGCCGGGGCGCGAGGCTTTCCCGGGTGATATTTTCTACCTTCACTCGCGCCTACTTGAGCGTGCCACCCGGCTGCATGAGAAAGCAGGAGGAGGATCGCTCACGGCGCTGCCGATAGTTGAAACAGAAGCGCAGGATATATCGGGGTATATTCCAACAAATGTGATCTCTATCACTGACGGGCAAATTTACTTGTCACCGACTCTCTTTCGTAAAGGCATACTGCCAGCGATAGATGTAGGAAAGTCAGTTTCGCGCGTTGGCGGAAAGGCACAGCTTCGAGCCTACCGAGCGGTTACAGGCTCACTGCGGCTTGCGTATGCGCAGTTCGAAGAGCTAGAAGCTTTTGCTCGTTTCGGAACCAGACTCGAAGAGCAAACTCGACGGCAACTAGAGCGAGGCTATCGAATTCGTGAGGTACTGAAGCAAGGTCGTGCGGCTCCTCTATCTGCTACCGAACAAATCGCCTTGTTTTTCGCGGTTAATGAAGGTGTGTTTGATGAACTCGACGTTTCTCAGCTAGTACAGGCTGAAGCCGAGCTGTTAAAGGTTCTCCGCGAGAGAGGTGCGGAGCTTGAAGCGCAAGTCGCTAGAGGAGTTAACTTAACGGAACGTGATTCTGAGCTTTTGGCGGAGATCGCACGCAAAGCGGTGAGCTTGGTAAGAGGTGAGCGTGGAGACCCGGGAACTACTTAAGCAAAAAATCGCAAGCGCCAGTGATTTACTCTCGATTGTTCGCACGATGAAGGTGCATGCATCAGCTAGTATCCGCCAATTCGAGAGAGCAGCGCAGGCTATTGGTGAATACAATACGACAGTCGAGACTGGGTTTCGTTATCTAATCAATAACAAGCCGTCGGGGCTAGTGAGCACTTTATCGTCAGATTCCGGAGCACGAGTGTTGATTGTCGTTGGAAGCGACCAAGGTATGTGCGGGTCGTTCAATGAGCAGCTTGTAACCCAGCTGAGGGAACGGTTTGCAGCGGATGGTGCTGATGCGATCACAGCCCGTATAATTGCGGTCGGTGCCAGACTGGGGCCGCTTTTGGAAGAGGCAGAAATCACACAGGAAGGAGCATTTACGCTTCCCAGCTCGACGGCGGGAATTACCGCCTTGGTGCACAAGATGGTCTCAAAGGTGGAGGATTTGCGACGGTCAGGGAAAGTGCAGAAAGTCGGGGTTGCCTTCAATCGAAGAACGGGTCCGGCAACTATGAGTCCTGAGTTTCGTTGGTTTCTTCCGATTGATAAATCGTTTTTGGATCGCTATGTCGAGCGCCCATGGCGCGGTGGTTCGCTTCCAGCCTACCGAGCTGGTTGGCAGGAGTTGTTTGTCCATACTACGCGGCAGCATATTTTTGTAACCCTGTATCGAGCGCTTGCCGAATCACTTCAAAGCGAACACGCCAGTCGGCTTGCCTCAATGCAGCGTGCTGAGAGAAACATCGAAGAACTCTTGGATGACTTGGTTCGGCGGCGCAATCAATTGCGCCAAGACGGAATAACGGCTGAGCTGTTAGATATTGTTTCTGGCTATGAGGCTTTAAGTGGGGAAAAGGAGCAAGAGCGATGATTGCCCGGAATGTGGGGTGTTCGATCGCTCATCTGACCGAGCGCCCTGTTGGACGGCTCAAGAGTCTCCGGTTCTCATCTTTTGTTCTGGTATCATTCGTTTTTGTCACTGCCTGTGGTGTCTTTAAGGCTTCCCCGGCGCCGGATGCCGGATTTCTAAAATCTCCGCAAAAGCTCACATCATCAGATCGCCTACCGTTTCATGCCGTGTGGATCTCTGAGCAATATAAAGCTCGACACCAACGCTACGAGAACCTTCATATTCGAAAAGTCGATACGTCCTATCTTATGCGAACTGGTGACTGGCAACATATTCGAATAAAATCGACGGTGCAGATCAAGCGAGACGTTCGGCGATTAGCAAAGCGCATGAAGCGCGTTCTTGAGGAGACTTTTAGGGAGTCTGATAAATGTCCCTTTAGACTTATTGATAAACCAAGGCCGCATACATTGGTGCTTGAGCTTGCAATAGTCGAGTTAGTGCCAACTGATATTGTTAGAAATGCGGCAGGCAACGTCGCGGGATTCATTGTGCCTGGAGGTAGTCTTGCCTCACTCGGTGCTGGTGGGAGTATTGCCATTGAAGGTCGCTTCGTCGATGCCGATACAAAAGAAGTCTTGTTGATGTTTAAAGACCGCGAGTCTGATCACATCACGCCGATTGATCTTGCAGGCTTAACCCCGTATCGACATGCCGAACACCACATTCAGGCCTGGGCTGAACAACTTGTTGAGCTGCTCGCGGAAGCTCCCGAGTACGCTGTCGAAGAAGACTCACCCTTTCGACTGCTTCCCTGGTAAGAAGTCGAAAATAAAAAGACCAAAGCTCTAAGAATTTCTAATTTTGTAAGCCCGTTTCAGACTATTCTTAAATGCGCATTGAGGCTTTAGTTTCGCCCTTCCAAAATGCCCTTAATCTAAGCAGATTTTTCTCCTGAGCTTTGGCACAGGCGTTGCTAGTCCCTCAACGGAAATGGTCGATGGAAGATGGGAAATCCCGAGATGTGTGGATGTGGATTGTTAACATGAAATCCGCAATAGGAGAGTTCACAGGATGAGATTAAGGAAGAAGTCCTTGTTACTCAGCGTTACTGTATTTGTGCTCATGGGTTCCGAGTCAGTTTTTGCAGATAGCGAGGTCGAGGCCTTGCGCAAACAAGTCGGTAAACAACAACAGCTTATCGAGCAGATGCAAAAAGCACTTTCAGAGCTGAATCAGGAGCAGCAAGAGACAAAAAGTAAATTAGAGAAGGTCGAGAGTTCTAACAAAGGAAGTGAAGTTGATGAAAAGTTAGTCAGCCAAGTCGTCGAAGCCTTTGATAAGGAACCGGGTTCTAAGTTTCTGGTGTCAGGCTACTCGTCAGCAGGCTTCGTAGACCGTCAGGACGATTCGAGCACTTTTGAGGCGAGCCTTAATCCAGGGTTACATTTTCGTTTGTTCGAGGATCTTCATGTCAATTCCGAGTTGGAGATCACCTTGGAGGATGATAACGGAACCGAAGTCGAGCTGGAATTTGTTCAAGCGGACTACTTTGCCCACAATAATCTGATACTTTCTGCCGGAAAGATGCTTACACCGTTTAACGCTTTTAGTGAACGGCTTCATCCTCAGTGGATAAACAAGCTTCCCTCGCTTCCTCCGATATATGGGGCGCATGGCGGTGGGGGAGTCAGCCCGGGCATTATCCCCGTCCTCAGCGACACGGGTGTGCAGGCGCGCGGAGGTGTCGAGTTGGGTGAAAGCAGCATGGTCAACTATGCGTTTTATGTGGTTAACGGTCCGGAAGCCGAGGCTGAGCACAGTGAAGAAGAAGAGACTGCTGATGAGCACGGCGATGAGCTCGAGGTCGAGGGTGAGCATAGTGAAGAAGCTGAAGTAGCTGATGAGCATAGCGAGGACGACGTAATGCTAGCTCGAGCTGATGGCGACGAGCATAGTGATCTCGTTGAATTAGAGTTTGGCGAGAACTTCAAAGACAATAATAACAACAAGGCCCTGGGAGGGCGAATTGGTTTTATACCGTTTACTGGGGCGGAAGTCGGATGGTCAGGAATGGGCGGTAAATATTCCTCAGATGACGACTTTTTTCTTTGGGGAGCGGATGCCGAAATTCGTTTTCGTGGGCTTGAGCTTCGAGGGGAGTACGTGAATCTGTCTGTTGATCGAGCAGGGCGTTCAGGTCAGTACCAGGACGGGTTTTATAGTCAAGCGGCTTATCGGCTCGGACGCAACGAACTCGAGAGCACTTTGCCAGCCTCGCTTAGAAAGCTTGAGTTCGTTGTGCGGTTTGGAACAGCCGAAACAGTCGAGGGAGATGTTGACCAGACGACGTTCGGTTTAACCTACTGGTTAGCTGAGTCAGCGCCTCTCAAATTCGCGTATGAGCTAAATGACGGTCGAGGCGACCTTGGTGATAATCGGTTCCTGTCGCAATTAGCCGTTGGATTCTAGGGAGGGCAATCACAATGAAAAACACATTAGTCTTTTTTGTTTTAATTTTGATTCCGTTGAACGTAAAAGCCGAAGAAGCGAGTTCCGATATCGTTCGCGGAGCGTTGGTGTATGAGCAGCACTGCGGGCGCTGCCACAACTTTAGACCTCCTAATGAGCGTAGTGACAACGACTGGAGTATCGTTGTTGCACATATGCGGACGTCTGCATATCTCACTGGTCAACAAGCAAGCTCGGTGCTGAAGTTTCTGCAAGCAAGTAACAATCCCGTGATCGATACCAAGAAGCTCAGCACAGGGAGTGATACGGCCTCAGCGGTACTCGGGAAGGAACTCTTTAGTAAAAATGCATGTATCGGATGTCATGAGTTCAGTGGCGGTGGCGGTAAAGTTGGCCCGGGCTTGGATGGTGTTCTTGAGAGACGCTCTGAGGAGTATGTGAAGGAGCAGCTTGCAAATCCTC
>JAUIIP010000203.1 GCA_030431555.1 bacterium | reverse complement strand
ATGATTCGTGATCCGAGAGCTATGTCGTAATGGCCGCTCGCGATCATGGCGGCTATCGACGTGAGCAATTTGGGGGAGTACTGATAGTCGGGATGCAGCATGACAACTACATCTGTGCCCAGCTCTAGGGCTCGCCTGTAGCAAGTCTTTTGATTGCCGCCGTAGCCGCGATTCTGCTGATGGGAGACTACCTCTCGAATTCCCAACCGCTTCGCAACTGCAACAGTGTTGTCCGAACTATGATCATCGACCAAAATCACACGGTCAACAAGTTCGTGTGGAATTTCGATATAAGTTCTTTGGAGCGTCAACTCGGCGTTATACGCGGGTAGAACTACTGTTATGTGTTTACCTAGCAGCATGGTGCAGCGGTCTCCTGACTGTTTGCGGATAGTGCCAGACTTTACTCAAAGTTCCAAGTGTTCGAGCTGAACCATATATTCCTCGATCGCTCGCTCGTCAGCGAAGTACCGAGCTATGAGACTGTGGAGCATCGCCTGATACGCGAGTCCTGCGACAGAGCACTGAAATAACATTACAAGTACAGCGAGCAGCGGACCAGTGCGCCTAGGCCAGCCGCAGGCTGCTAGAATTCTTGATGACGACAGCAGGGAAACGAAAATGATCCCTACAGAGATTGGCGCATATAGCGGCAGCTCATAGCGCCGCTGATATCCGCAGCCAAAATACCCTCCGCTAGAGCACCACTGCTGCATTACCAAAAATATCAAGTAGACCGCAGCGGCAGAAACTACCCAGTGCAGCGCTAATATACTGACTATCCGGCTGACCTCACCCGGGTACAGCGACTTGAACCGAGGAATCAGAAAGGCAGCCAAGCAAATAAGGCCAACGAGCAGACAAGCCGAGAGCGGCGCCGAGTAGCGCACCGCGCTGGCTGTTGACATCGAAGTGTCAAGCCAGCCGAACAAGCCAAATGCAGAGCTTTGGTAAAATGTTTGAGGAATAGACAATATTTTAAAATCAGAAAACATCACCGCCGCTTCACTGCTGAACTTATCTAAGCTGTGGAACAGCCCGCCGCGATCCAGTCCGTAACAGTATTCGCTCGCGCAGTAAGTGTTTCTCAGGAGCATTCCGACAATTACAAACGCTGCCAGCGCTGCCGGTGCAGCGAAAAGAGTAATCAAAGGCTTTGGCGCGCGCTTCAAGACAAACAAGTAGTGCCAGGCAATTAAAACTGCGAACGGAGGCAAATAAACCCCTTTGCTCGACCCCACCCAGAGACAGACCGCGAACCCTAGTTCCGATAAAATTGGAATTCGCAAGCCTAAGCTAAGAGCAAGGAACAGCCCAGCGTTTATCAGCATATAATCTTGGCTCACAGTCGAACTAAACCACAACGTCTGCGGTAGGAAGGCCGTCTGAATAAGCGAAATCAATCCGGCTGCTTTGAAATAGCGCGAAGCGTCGGAGCTAAGCCAAGAGAATGGCGACCCGAAAAACACGAGCACAATCGAAAATAGGAATCCAGCCAAGGCTGCGCGGCTGAATGCCCGGCGAGTTGATATCACATCATAAAGCGGATTGCCTGAAAGGTTTTGGGCGAAAACTGAGGGGAGTAAAGTGTAGCTGGAATTGTACCTGCAGGCATCGGTCTCCGGAATTAAGCTATCCGCTGTGGGGAGCTCAAGCATGTCAGCGGTAAAGCGCTTGGCCGGAGAGTGACGCAGAGGTTTCAGCTGAGCATTTAAGACAGCCATCTCAGGCGGCAGCTCGCCGCAGCCGATGAGCTCTTGCGAACTTAAATATTTTGATAAATGAGCGGGCTCGTCAGTGCCCTGAAGTGGCGGAGTATAAATCGATACTTTGCTGGTGGCGCTGACGAATGCTGCGCCGAATAACAAAGTGAACGCTGCAAAAGCGGCGGTTCTGGAAACAAGCGGGGTGGGTGCTGCGGGCCAGGTGAATGGGGCAAACCAGAGCAGCGTCGCTAAAACCACGCTTATACCGCAGGCGTATAAGAACTGAGTCTTCCGAGAACGGGACGAGAGGTTTTCAAGTGCTGCCCCAATGTCAGGCAGAGTCTCGAACATTGGCTGGGCGCCGCTTGTGCGAACGTGGAGTGAATCTTCAACTGTTCGAAAGTAAGAAATATCTCGTCGTGGTCTAAAGTTCTTAGCGAGCGCATGCCCCTCCCAACAAACATGCTCGGTCGCTTTTGCCGCTACGGACAAACAAATTTGCTGAAAAAAGTAGTCGCTCGGCACGGATCCAAGCCTAAGTTCCAGTTTGGGAAGGGGCCCGGGCGGCAGTGCGAAAGACAGCTTGGCCCAATCGCTGCCGCCCGGCAGGCTGGCAAAAACTCGATCTGAATTAAGTGCCAAACCCTCACGACCCGGAGCTGCGCTAAGCGCTGCAGCAGGTCCTTTAAGTATCGCTTCGACCCGTACCGCTTGATGAGCCGGTATTAGTTTGTCGACTGCAAAAAATGATACGGCGAAAATTGCCAGCAGCGTTGAAAAGAAACGGGTTGTGGTAAGTTTTCGTTCGGCACTGTTAGACATCTTGCCGGTCTACTTTCGGCGCATGCCTAAGATGCTCAAAAAGAAGCTGGCAAAAAACGATTGAACTCCGAGAGCGGTGAACAGCATTCCCGGAAGCGCGAGTCTTAGCGAATGTTCAGTGTCTAAGGGACCAAAGCCGGCGCTGTACCACTCATATCCGGCAACTCCCACCAGGGCTAAGCCGAAAACCGTAGATAATCCGGAAGCAATAAGGCCGCGCTCAAGGTTGAAAAGCCGAAATAAGCGTTCGAACTTTCGATCGCTGGGAAGCAGGCCTTCGGTAATCGCAAAGGTCTTCGTAAATATAGAAAAAAGCAAAACTTGGAATCCACAAATAATCGCGAGATTCGCCATAACCAGCGTATTTACGCCGAAGCCGACGCTGCCGATAGTCGAATTTGGGAGCGCAAAAATATACGCAATCAAACCAAGCAGCACTAGCCCGATTCCCGGATACAAGAAGAGCCAGCGCGGACTGCTGATCAGGAAAAAACGCAGCGTGCGCCAACCATCTCTAAATGTTCTTAAGTGCGGCGAAGCATTGATTCTGCCGTCCTTATGAAGCGTAATCGGCACTTCGCCGATCTTTTCTTTGCGCAGCGAGGCCTTTAAAACCATTTCGACGGCGAACTCCATTCCTGTGCAGCGCTGTTCCAGTCTCTCATACATAGTCTTAGAGAATCCGCGCAGTCCGCAGTTCACGTCGTGAATCGGAGCTTTGAACATTACCTGAACAAGCGAGGAGAAAAACGGATTTCCTATCCAGCGGTGGAGAAGCGGCATCGCTCCGGGCATAACAGTTCCGCCGCCGCTCTCGAGGCGGCAGCCTTGTACGAGGCCGCAGCCCTCACGCAGTTTCTCAATAAACTTGGGGATCTCTGCAAAGTCGTAGCTGGCATCTGCATCGCCCATAATTACGTAGCGTCCGTGAGCCTGGGCTATTCCGGCCATGAGAGCATTGCCGTAGCCACGCTCCTCTACGTTAACCACTCTTGCACCTTCGTCCAAGGCGATCTGAACTGAGCCATCTGTGCTGCCGTTGTCCGCAACAACAATTTCGCCGGAAATATTGTTTTCATCGATTGCTTTCTGGGCGGTGCGAATGCAATGCGCGAGCGTTTCCGATTCGTTTAAACAGGGAATAACGACGGACAACTCCAGGTCATCGGGAACCAGCCGTAGGGCTGCATTTCCATCAGTGCTGTTCGGGGCCTTAGGCTTGTGAATTACTGAACTCATTGAGAATGCACCTGCGCTGTGAATTTGTTATTCCACGGATGAATACGTGGTTTATAGCGAACGCCATGCTCGGAGCGCAACCAGGACCGAGCTGCTCTCAGGTGCTTGCAGTGCTGCTCGCAGCCGATATTATGCGAAGAGTTTTTGAGATCCGCAGATTACCGCGAGCCAGTGTGTGGAATTAATTTCGGTCATCATTCCGACCTATAATGGCGCAGACTTCCTTGCGCAGGCACTTTCCAGTGTCGCTGCCCAATCCGATGATTTTTTGGAGGTAATTGTCAGCGACGACGGCTCAAGTGACGAGACGCTGGACATAGCGCAGAGCTTTAAGGATCGGCTTGCGCTGGAAATAAAGTGTCTGCCTCGCGTCGGGAACTGGGCAAAAAACAGTAATCGGGGGGTGCTGGCGGCGCGCGGCAAATTCATTTCATTTTTGCATCAAGATGATTTTTGGGACCCTCAGCGATTGAATGCGCTAAGGCAGGCGATGAATGTCGACAAAGATGCCTCTGTCTTTGTGCACCCGAGCCGGTATGTGAGTTCAGGAGGCCGGTCGCTTGGCGTCATCAATTGCCCCTTCGGCAGGCAGGGCCGTCTTGATGGGCAGCAGGTGTTTGAACGGCTTCTGGTGCAGAATTTTATTATGATGCCGGCACCGCTTATCAGCCGCTCGGCTTTTTGGGATGCCGGAGGATTCGATCCCAAGCTTTGGTATACCGCGGACTGGAAACTTTGGCTGGAACTTTCGCGCCGCTGCGCCTGGCATTACATCAATAAGCCGTTGGCGAACTTTCGTCTTCATAAGAACGCGCAGACAGTAAAATCCTCCGGCAGTACTGAGGATTTTCGCAGACAACTAACCAACGTCTTGGAGCATTATGCGAATTCTGAAGCAACGATTTCGACGGGAGTGTCTGCTCGCTGCGCGGCGGAAATAAACGTCGCGCTTGCTTCGCTTTTTCATCGGGAGAATGTGCAGTGGCAGCCGCTTATGCGCAGCGTAAAGAAGCTTCGCGTCAAAAGCACTGTGCAGCTTTTTAAGTATTCCCGGATTCATGAGCGTATTGGTTCAAGACTGCTATGCGGTTTGTTGGAGCCGCGACCGGCAGCACCAAAAAATGCAAGTTAGCTCCAGCGCCAAAGACAGTAACTACTCACCGCTATTGCTCGCATCGGCGCTATTGATAATTGTCCCGCTGGGAGCCGGCATTCTTCGAGTCTTGCTGAACCTTAGCATGTCTGCCTCTTTTGCTACCTGTGTATGCGCGGTCTTTGCTGTTGCTGCACTTTATTTCAGCATCAGGCGCGTGAATTTCAGCCGCACGGAATTTTCCATTTCGGCTGTGCTTGCGGCGGTACTGTGCGTTGTATTCTACGCCCGTATGTATCATCCATTATTCTACGGACTACCGAGCGTAGGCGGTGGTGATGCAGGAAACCATGTTTACTGGTCTAGAGTTTTCCTGACATCTGACGCTAGGATTTACCATGGACTGATCTATTTCTATTCGATGTCCTACCTGGTGTCCTTTTTGGGCTTGGACAGCAGCTTCGCCGACTTTAGAGCCGCGTATTATCTCACGAGCTTTTTGTTCTTTATCCTGCTGGCTGTTGTGATTGTCAGAGCGCTGCCCAAGCGCACACCCGCAAGGTGGTTAGCATATACTGCTCTGACAGCGGGACTGCTTTTAATGCCGCTAGAGCGCATTGTTTTTCCGATATTTCATTACTTGCAGGCTGACGGCTTTTACCCTCAGGTCGCTTCTCTATCGTTGCTGATGCTTATTGCTGCTTGTTACGCAGTTCTACGAGAGCGGCGCTGGAGGGTGTTTGCGGTACTCGGTGGAATGCTGCTCTATAGATATTCTTATGCACTAAATCTCGGTGATCTGATACTTGCTTCATCCTTGATATTAGCGGGAGAAGCCCGTGCTTTGGATGGGGCGCTTAGATTTGGACTGTCACTCATCGCTCTGGCTGCAGCCGCAGTTGCAGCGTATGTGTATTCGCGGCTGCTGACTGTATTCGGTCTTGAAGGATCGGTGATAGAGCTTGCACAGGCAACTTTAATGCAGGGTGAGCTCGCAATGTATTTTGGGCTTGCCGCCGCCGTTTATGCTCTACTTAAACAACCAGAGCGCTGCGGCGAGCTAATTCGGCTTTTGATTTTTAGTATTTTTTTCGGATTAGCAGCCTTCGCATTTAAGTTTCTGTATTTGTTTTTCTCTGCGGAAAGCTCATATTACCTGCAAAAATACTCCTACCATAGCCTTGTTTTGACAACTTGTTGTGCCGTGACGGCCGCTGCTGTCCTACTACCTACGCTGCCGCCCGCACTTAAGCAGAGACGCTTTTTACAAGTCTGCGCGTTAACGGCGTTCGGCACTACTTCGCTCTATGGAATGTGGGCGGTTAGCACGGCGCTTCAGCCGATTCGAGTATCCTACGAAGCCAGGGCTGGGCGATTACGCGCTAGCTCACTAACCAAGCTTGTGGACAAGAATGTTTGGTCGGAAATAACGGAGACATTGGCGCGCAACCGAAAAAAATTCGGCGGTTTTATAACTCCAAGCTGGCCTCAATCCAACTTTACCAACGCATCTTTTGGACTATACGGAGAACTACCGCTGTATAAAACGGGAAGCGTACTAATAGAGCCCGGTCATTGTGTTTTCTGGATGTCTGACCAGATAAGCTTGCAAGAATACAAGTCGGGCGCTTCGGAAAAGTTAATGAAAACGGTCGCCGAATTAAGCTCCGCGGCGCAGGCGAAGCATGTCTATTACACCGACCCGATCAGCGGCATCGAGCGCAGGCTTTCCCATCTCTGTGTCGAATAAGACCTCTGAAAGTCTGCGCCATAGCAGTTGCTTCAATGCCTGTTCAGAATGATTGTGCATCACAAACTGGCGGGCATTCTTTGCTACTTCACGTCTAAGCGCAGCCGAGCGAATAAGCTTAGACGCAGCTTCGACTATGGAAGGACCGTCGTTCTCAGCGATAATTGCCTCAGTGCCATTTGTAATCGGGATTCCTTCCACTCCTTTCTTAGTGCTTGCTACGGGAACATTTGCGCAAAAGTAATCAAATATTTTCATCCTAACCCCCGATCCTTCCGTGACAGGAACGATTGCCAGGTCACAGCATTTAAGTAGTTCGGCCAAATCATCTACAAATCCAAGATAAATAAGATTTGAGTGCGATGCTTTATCAAATCCCGGGCCCGCTACCA
>JAUIIP010000202.1 GCA_030431555.1 bacterium | reverse complement strand
ATGGCTGCTAGATTTGTTCTAACACTTAGCAACTTAGAACATCCCTGTTCCTCTTTCCAGTCAAAAATCCGTTTGAACTTCAATACTTAAGTCGACAGATCGGCTGGAAATATTGAGCTGGAACTGCGGGACCTGCCTTAGATAAGAGCTTGAGATGGCTTAACTTTTTACGCTTAATAGCAGCTTCTGGGGCAGCGCTAAGGCCCAGGCGCTCGTCAGAGACAAGAGACTTGTGCGAACCGAGGCATAGAGAACCACCGAAACAAACCAGCAACACTGCTGCGGCGCCGCCCTACAAGCCGTTGGCTGTAGGGCGGCGCCGACATCTTAGAGACTACCGAAACAACTAGGAAGCCTCGTGGATGATGTACTCTTCACAGATTCCAGTGTCGTTATTGCAATCCTCGGAGGTATCGCAATCGCCGTCGGGGCAGAGGTAAATATACCCCGTCGAACACTTGCACTCCTTGATAGCAAGCTGTGCCATCTCAGCAAGCATGAAGCGATTGCTGAGCCGAACACCACCTGCAGCCTGCACGCCGCCGGCGGGCTGACTGCCACCACTGGTTGTCTGCTTGGCGACCGCCGCGGGTTCACTCCATCGGATCTGCTTCTTCGTGACCTTCTCACCGTTCAGGATTTCGATCCTGAGGGTGTTCACGGCATCAACAGCTCCTTTGGCACCCTGCGTTTCGGCGGCCGAGGTAACGAGCTCAAGCCGTCCGTCGACGACCTCGCCCTGATAATAGCCCCAGAACTCCGTCCGGTCGGCGAAGGATTCGAGCTCGACGATTTCGAGCAGATCCGGATCGCCGCTCTTCTGCGCAAAGCTGATAAACAGCGTGCCGTCGTCCTTCCACAGTTCACTGCGGTCGATCGTCAGCACGGAGGGCTCCAGTTGGGCGTTGTTGGCCACAACCGCACGACCCTCACTCGCGATAGCCGACGTCGCAAAGCAGGCAACGACGACCAACATCAGACAGATACCTTTCTTGGTACTCATAGTGTTTTCAATCCAAAAAAAAGCTAACAAAGTTTCCTAGTCCTACAAGGCAGTTCGGGTCACTGAGCCTCCTTTCTCCCTGAAGCGGGATACCTGCGGGAAAACGGCTTCACCACTTAAAGCGCCTCGTCTTACAGATGACGCGCTCTAGCTTGCCTTCCACTGTCCAGGTTACCGTACGGGAATCCCAAACGAGCGGAAGGTGCGTCTCGCAGTCGAGGCCGACGACGTCGACTCTCTCCCATCGAGAACCGTCTTCCCAATTCTTCTTGCGTTCTCGGCTCCAAAGCTCCACGTCGGAACTCGGCGAGTCCTTCCTCTGTGACTTAGCGACTTGGCGAGAAAACCAACTTCTGATCTTGCCGTCCTTTTCCAGGAACGATGTGCGATAGCTCCGAACCGGACATGCAGTCAGCCGATCTCCATAGGTCAGCGGAATGTTTGTACCGTTCGGATTGTTCTCAGGAAGCGGATGTACCACAAGCGGCTCGTCCTTGAACGATTCGCGAGCACTGCCGTCCTTAGCGATCCAGCTCCAGAGAAACTCTCCCTCAGCATCTCGCACCCTTAGTGCCATGCCGTCGCTTCGATGCTCTCCATCGAGAACGTACAGATAACCACCACCAGCAGTAAGTGCGTTTGTGGTTACATCCGTCAGACAGCAGACTGCGCAGTCTTCGGCAAGTTTGTCAGTGAGCCCTTCCACGGCCGGTACCGTTCCTTTCGGTCGGTACTCTACACCCGCAAGGGTCACTTCAAACTTCAGCGGTTCACTCAAGCCGGCAAATGCCTGCTCGACCTGTTTGGCGGCATCGTCAGCGGAAACTACTTGGTCCCCACCGAGCACAGCTGCCATCAATGCGACAATCAGTGTTACCATTTGCATTTCTGCAACTCCTACAAAACAAACCATCTTATCCTCAGTCCAGCACGATAAGTCGCCCGTATGAACAGACAGCCTTGCGTGCTGAAACCGCATTATCTCTACTCGGATTCCAATGTAAGAGAGCAAAGCAAACTACTGTGAAATCTCTTCATACTGACAAACTACGATAATTACGCAAATCCGCGGCTAAAAGCGTCGCCTCACTTTTCTGACCAGCTCGCGAAATTGCTAAAAATAGGTCCACTTGCTAAAGCCTTAGCGGATAATCTCGAATTTAAGGGGTAAATTTCATGATTCCGCGTCCACCGCATCGGCATTTAGCTGTCTTGGTTCTTGTAACTGCTTTAGTGTTCCCGCTAATCGCCTGCGCTCAAGAAGCCTCGCTCAGCGCTCCCACCGAGGCAATTATTGGTTCAAAAGTTAATGTGCGCTGGACCGGACCGGGGGATCAGTACGATCCGATTTATTTGGTAGCTCCCGGAGCGGGAAAGGATGCAAAGGCGCTGAGCTCAACGAGCATACTGAGCCGCAGGAATCCGGTCATCCTGGTGATGCCCGAGCAGCCCGGTGAATATGACATTGTCTATAAGCCTAAGTCCGTTGGTGAGATTGCAGCGCGCACGACCATTAGTGTCGTTGATGTTCCGACATCGATTGACGCGCCGGACCAAGCTAAGATCGGAGAAGTGATTAAGGTCGGCTGGACCGGTCCCGGCAACTCCTATGATTCACTCTCGCTCTATGCTGAGGGAAGCGCGGACTCCGCCAAGGCAGTTGTCGGCGGGACGGTTCTTCAAGGCCGCAAACAGCTTACTATGAAACTCCCAGAGGAACCGGGCAAATACGAACTGCGCTACCTTACTCGGCAGGCGCGCAGAGTTCTCGCGCGAAAACCGATCGTTGTCGAAGGTGTAGCAACCTCCTTGAGTGCCCCAGACCAGGTCGATATCGGTTCAACTTTAAGCGTGGAGTGGGAGGGCCCCGGCAATGATTACGATCTCATCGCGCTCTATCCGGAAGGCGCGCCATCCAAGGCGAAGAGTGCTGCCCATGCTGCAATACTTAGCAAACGAAATCCGGTAACGATGAGAGTTCCGGAGGAGTCAGGAACATACGAGCTTCGTTACATAACAAGCAAGAGTAAGAAGGTTCTAGCGACTAGATCGATCTCGATCGGCGCGGTAGCAGCCAGCCTCGATGCGCCTGAGCGCGCGACCGCCGCCAGTGAAATTGAAGTCTCTTGGAGCGGGCCGGGCAATCAATATGATCACATAGGTATATTCAAGAGCGGTGCGCCGGATTCCGAGAAGCCGCTTGCCGGGCGCGCGATACTTAGCAAGCGCAACCCTGTCCAGATACTACTTCCTGAGCAGAAGGGTGAGTATGAGCTTCGCTACAGGACTGCCCAGACGGGCAAGGTGCTTGCGCGAAAGCCGATTGTGATTGAGCCGGCAGGCAAACTGGCCGTCGTTTTCGAGCGCGAAGGGGAGATTTCAACTGGTAACGAGCCCGGTGCAGACGGAGCTTCTGCTAACGCAGCTGTAGAGCTTATTCTCGATGCCTCGGGCAGTATGCTCCAGCGCATCGACGGAGTTCGCCGGATAGAAATAGCGCGTGATGTTCTTACAGGTCTGGTTAATAACGATCTTAGTGATGACATGCTTTTTGCTCTTCGCGTGTTTGGTCACAAGAGTGCCAATGCGTGCAGGACTGATTTGGAAATTCCACTCAGCGAACTCAAGCGCCCTTCGGTGGTCAAAGCGATTGCACAAGTGAATGCCAAGAATCTGGCTAAAACTCCGATTGCAGACTCACTCGCTCAAGTCCCTGTGGACTTGGCTGGTGCCAAAGGACCGAAGACCGTCATTCTAATTACTGACGGCGAAGAAACTTGCGAAGGTGACCCGGAAGAAGCTATTCGCTCCTTAAAGGATCAAGGGCTTGATGTTCAAGTTTCTATAGTCGGCTTCGCAATTGAGGATCCTGAACTCAAGGAAAAGTTTCAGCTTTGGGCGAAGGCTGGAGGCGGTTCATATTTTGATGCTAGTTCCGCCGAAGAATTAAGCCGCTCCCTGCGTACAGTAATCTCCGGCCCGTTCAAAGTGTTCGATACCTCAGGCAAGATCGCCGGAAAGGGAATTATAGGCGGAGCGCCAATTGTTCTTCCGGCAGGTCTATACCGCGTTGAGACAGCGAGCGGCGGCAAACGAGTGCTTGAAAAAGTCGAGATTAGGCCGGAAGAGGTCACCAGAGTTAACTTCTAGAGGCGTTCGTCGTTGATCAGTTAAAACTGAAGCGAAAGTACTGTGCTTTAGCGCACGCAAATTTGTCCGCAAACGATGGTCAGATAACCAAGCATCTCCGAACGGGGACGAACCTTGAGAGCGCTCAACTGTCCGGCTGCGCGGAATGCACGGTTGCGAAACCGTCGCGTTCCACACTGATGCAGAAGTGCGAATCACGCGACTTCATATAGCGCAGAGCGGCGAGCATCTTCGGATGCTGGCCCTTGCCGAAGCGAACGCGTGCTGCACCGTTGTTGCGCGCACTATTCAGGAAGGCCTCGATCATCTGTCCGGACATTCTCTGTCCGCGGCATCTGGGAACGAGGAACATCGAGAACATGTGAAGACAGCCCTCGACGACCTGGAAGAACATGTGGCCGACGATCTCACCCGCTTCGAGGAACAGCAGCCCATCGTAGCCGCCGACCCGAAGCCTGGCGTAGAGTTCCGCATCGGGGAACTCGAGCAGCGGGCGCACCTTGGCCTCGAACTCACTGCCCTCGTCCGGTTGGCGCATGCAGTTGACCACATACGAGAAAACCGGGTCGCCCTCGGCGAATCCTCCGGTCTCCCTGTCGTGATCGCTCAGCACGAGCGTATCCAAGACACAAACATTTCCTGACATTGGCTGGTCCTCCATAACCGTAGGTGAAGTGGGGTGGCACGCGTACACTCGCGAGGCCGGATGCGACAAAGCATCGAACACAAACTCTTCGGGCTGTATTCGAGGCTTTGCCGCAAACTTCTGACCAATGACGGAACTGAGGATCCCAGTACCTAAACGGCAACCTTCTCTGACCATCGTATGCCGAGGACAGCCGCGCGGCTTTGCGCTGCATGACCTTGGCAAACGAGATAAGCTTCTACTCAGACAAAATTAATGGAGGCGGCGTGGGACGCTATCAAAGCCGATAATTCTTGTCAATTATCGACTGGCTGCTAAAATATCTCGCGTATAGGTCTCAACAGACCTTAGTATAGCCCCATGAAATTTCCAGAATCAGTGCTGCTTAGAGAAGACGGTCCTCGTGAAGGCTTTCAAATGAACGAGGAATTCGTCCCGACCAAGAAGAAGCTCGAGCTGATCGATGCTCTCAGTAAAACCGGAATCCGCAGCATAGAAGTAACTGCCTTCGTCCGACCAGATCGCGTACCACAGCACGCCGATGCAGAGGATGTCTGCAAAGGACTGACCGATGTTCCTGGTCTGCGCTATAGGGCGCTGTATCTAAACGAAAAGGGACTAGACCGTGCCCTAACGCAGCCCAACCTTAAACCCGAAGGGTATATTTTGATCGCGGCAAGCGAGCCGTTTCTTAAGAAGAACAATAATCAAACCCTGGACGAAGCAATTGCCGGTATAGATAGTTGGCTTGAAGCTTTTCTCGCTCACGGCATTCACTTGGAGCGAGTGATGATGTCAACGGCCTTTGGTGACATGGACACGGGTCCATTGCCGGCAAAGACCACCATCGCAGTTTGCGAACGCGTTATCGATCGCTTGAAAGACAAGGGCGCAGAGCTGCCTGAACTTACTTTCGCTGACACCACAGGATACGCCAACCCCGAATCAGTTGAAAAACTAGTTAAGTCTTTTCAGGACCGTTGGCCCGAGATTGCAGTCGGCCTGCACCTGCACGACACCAGAGGCACGGGTATGGTTAACGTCTATGCCGGACTGCAGTGCGGGGTGAGTCGGTTTGATGCCTCGGTGGGTGGACTCGGAGGCTGCCCTTTCACAAAGAGTACCGCCGGCAATGTCCCAACTGAAGACGTAGCCTTTCTATGTGAGCAGCTTGGTATCAGCACAGGTCTAGATCTTGAAGCTTATATCGGCGCGGCAAGGCTCGCAGAATCAATCGTCGGCCGCAAGCTTCCTGGAAAGCTAAAGGACGCCGGTTTGATCGCTGCTGCGCCTCAGTAGAAGTAATAAAGCCACTGCGCGCTTGCCGCGTTTACAGGTGGCCCAAGTTCCTCCCTACGCTCCAGGACCACTCTAAGCGCATGCTTATTCGACAATCCTACTGTCTGTGTAAGCGAAGCTCGGTAACTCAGTTCATCCGACCCGAGAACTAGATATTTCGCGTCGACTGACGCCCCGATGCGAAAGCGCTCCGGGACGACATCAAACAGCAGTGTGAGACTCGGACCAAGCCCTAGTTCTAAGTTATTCTTAAATCGTCCGCCGTAGAGCGTCCGCGACTCCATAAGAACCGCCGCTTGCAGCCCGGGGCTTAGTTGATAGTTTACGCCAACTCCGCCGCCGCCATCGACGATTAGTTTTTTATTTTTTGAGTCAAAGTAATATCGCCTCAAGCCGCCGCCGATATTCCACGACCATGACTTAACTAAGGCAGTTCGCTGGCTGTACGACTCGAGGTCAATGATATTTAACTCCTCTAAAAATACGCGTTCCTCGCGGCTATCGTACCTCATTTCGGTCTCGGCAAAGGTAAGGCTGGACGCGGGAAGATAGCCGCCCGGCATCTCATACAGGTCGTGATACGCAGGTCGCCATGACAAAGAAACGAAATTGGTCGAATTCTCATTTCCCAGCCCGGCCGTGATTCGCGAGCTATAATGACCCTGATCTGGACGCACCGGCGGCTGAGCAAACTCGACTGCTTTAGGATGAGCAATCCTGCTGCGCCTGCGCTGAAGCTCCGCCACCACATCCCCGGATTCTTCCCGCCAGACTGCATAGTCGACGGCCGTCTCCAGTACCCTAGCCGCAGAGAAATCAGACAATGCAGCGAACGAACTTTGATCCGTAAACTTCGGGTCTGCTGCCGCTTTTTTCACCAGTGCAATTTCTCGAGCACCCAATTGTTTC
>JAUIIP010000201.1 GCA_030431555.1 bacterium | reverse complement strand
GGCGTTTATTTTGGCGAGCGGCCTGACGCGCTTTAGGTCGTTCTTGGCCTTTGCAAGCATAGTCTTCGCTTCGGCCAGCCTGCTTTTTGCTTCGACCAGTTTTGCTTCAAACGGTCGGGGATCGATGGAGTAGAGCGGAGCATCTTTGGAGACCGGCTGGCCTTCGGTAAAATGCATCTGCTCGATAGTTCCTTCGACGCGTGCTCGAACAGCGATATCTAGCGATCCGACAATTTGGCCGACTAGTTCCATCGGGATAGGGACATCCTGCTGCAGCACCTTCTGCACAGGAATTTCAGGCGGTGGCTGAGAATTGTTCGCGCCATCGCCGGCGCAGGATGTGGCGAGGATGATCGCAGTGCCGCAAACGAGGGGTGTAAGCCGGCAGAATGCGCCACTAAAAAGGTTCATAATTGCACTATGGTCTTAGTAGAGAAATCCGAGGTGGTGATAACATGATTTTGATCAAGCTCCAATCAGCTTGAAGAAAACCTACCCATGCAGTGTGTGATTAGGCGAAGCCTACAGCGGTCGCTCGCGATGAATGCAGCCTAAGCGCTAGCCGAGCCAGACTTGGCATTCGCATGTTTAAGATGGCTTGGTCGAGCGCCAGATCCTCGGCCAGGCTGCGTTTTGCTAGCGCCGACCACCAAGCAGAAATTGCTTCGCAGGCGATTTTCTCGTCGAGCCCTTCGTATACCGCTTGCGCAATATGCTCGTATTGATTTGCTCGCTGGCGCTGGGCAGTAAGCTCCGAGCAGCCGATGAGTGATCGGTAGACTTCGTGGTTAAGCGCGGAAGTGCCGAACCAGGTCAATCGACGCGAAGTGTTCATCCGATCGGCGTCTTCTCGAATCCGGTAGGCAAAGACGGGTGCTGAAATACATTTTACTCGACCCGCTGCAGAAGCTCGAATGTTCAGATTATAGTCCTCCTGCACAGGCAGATCTTCGCGGTAACCGCCAACTTGAGTCAAGAGCTCCCGTTTTATCAAAAAACTGCCGCTTACGAAGTGTGAATTGTCGATCGAAAGAGCTTGTTCGACGTCTTCACAACCCGGATGAAATTCCTCCCTGTATGGATGTTCTCTGCGAATGTGCTGCCTTATGTGATCACCGGCAACAATATCTGCGCGGCGACTGTGTGATTCTTTAAACAGAGACTCTAAACCGCCGCTTAACAGAATATCGTCGTCATCTAAGAATAATACCCATCGACCGCGGCTTTGGCTGATGCCGGTGTTGCGCGCCGCGGCTAGTCCCAAGTTTTTGCTGTGGCGAAGTATGGTCAGCGGCAGCGGGAGACTACTCAGAGCGCTTATTATGTCTGCTTCAAGCTCTGGTCCGGCGTCGTTTACGATCAGGACTTCTACCGGGAGGTTATGGAACACCGCTGCGCTGGTTGCAGCTTCAATCAGGAGCTGCGGGCGGTTTACCGTAGGTATAACCACCGATATTTCTGTGTCGTGGGAAGTCTTGGTGCGCGGCAGAGTAACTGAAAACTGCCGCTCGCCGGCAAGGTTTCCGACGGAGGTTGGCGAAGTGGAATTGGCGAGAGTCTCTGCAGCCTCCTCCAGAATGGGTTTAATTGCCTGAAGCTGCCCCCTGCTTTCAATGCTCGCCCGACTATTAATTTCGTCAATATACGCGGCGGAACTCTTAATATGAACTGAGTTTGTCGTTTGCGCAGCTTTTCTGCCGAGCAGTCGGCGCTCCTGATCTCGCTCGGACAGCTCAATCTCTCTTGCGCCAAAACTGCTTAGTAGTTGCTGAGTCAGGCGATGATAGTATTCGGGGCAGTCACGCAGCGTGCGTACCGCCTGCATTCCGCCGCGGTCGTATCGTTGGGCGCAGTTCTTTAGAAATGGAGCAATCTCGTCCGGATCGAGCGTGCCTAATTGGTCAATTACTTCGATCGCGCATCCTATACTCCCGCAGCCGATGAACTGGCCTGCTGCCGCGACGCAGGCGACCCGAAACGACTCTTCGGGTTTCTCTTGCCAGTTGTATGTTGCGAAAACTTGTTCGATTGGGCAAAGCGCAAAACGCTGTTCTAAATATGCTGCGCGCCACTTGTCCTGTTGTTCGGCATCGGCGACGTTCGGCAAGTGGGCATCGATGAGCTGCTGCGCCATTTGTGTATAAAACAGTCTGTCGCCGGTGAATTTGGTGAGAGCGTCGAGGTCTTTGGTTTGGAGCGTTCGGATTAGGGATACGAGAAACTCCACCAATTCCTTGAAATGGCCGGTCGCCGCCGCCGAAAGTACTTGCGCCGCTTCCTCGTATCCTCTGTGGCGGGTTAGGTTGATTGCCGCATCCTGAGCAGCCTGCAAAATAGCTAACTGCTGGTTTGCTTGCCAGGGTAGGTGAGAGAAGATTTGATCTATGGAGTGGCGCTGGAGAAGACTCCGCATCACTGCAACTCTAAAGTGAGAGAACTTTTCTAAATTCTCTCTGGCTGCCGTGCTGCCACCATGGCTGCGATAAAGATAGAAATAGTTGTTGTTGTGAACAAACTTCGCCTCCGCTGAAGCCGCTCGGGCGAAGAAGTCGTAATCTTGACCTCGCGAATAAAATTCGTCGTACAGGCCCACCGAGTGAAAGCAGCGGCGATGAATCATCGTTCCACCGTTGGCAACTGGAACAGTCGTGAAAAAAGTATGAAGAATCGACCGAGGCAGCAGCGGCTTCTTTTTATCTTCAGAAACAAACTCCAGTTTCTCGTTGCAGACTATTAAGTTGGAATAAACGATGTCTGCCAGAGGGTCCTGCTGCGCAGCAGCCTTCATTGAGGATATGGCATGCACGGCTAGGACGTCGTCATCATCCAGCCACAGAAGGTAATCCGATTGAAACTCTTGCACTGCTTTGTTTCGTGCGCGGGGGCGGCCTGACGGCGGAATTACGATTGTTCGAATCCTATTGCCGAACGCCGCGAGCACTTGCTCCGTTGCGGTGTTTGGTCCGTCGACAACGATTAGAATTTCGTCGGCGGGAGAATCTTGGGCAAGCGCACTTTCGACGGCGTCGGCCAAATAGGCTGGTCTATCTCTGGTTATAATACCTATAGTGACTGATGGTGCGATGCTCAAGCTACTTTCTCAAGCCGGGAATATTTCGGATCAAATGCTGTTCAAGCACATCAACGCTGGCTTTAATTTCCTGCTGTCCCTGAACTCGTTCAAAAGCATTCTGTAACAAAGCTTTTGCTTCAGGCTCGCTTTTTAACGCGGCGTCAAGTCTAATGAGCTGCGCTGCCAGCGACGCAGGGTCACCGCTTCTGGCAATGAAGCCCGTCTTAGCGTCAACGACCAAGTCGGTGATGCTTCCGACGTCGGTAGTTACGACCGGGACACCCATGAGCATAGCTTCCGCTAAAACGGTTGGGATACCGTCGCTATCGCCGCTCTCCGCAATGATTGAGGGCATTACCAGCGCATCAGCTCGGTAGATTTTTTCGATAGCCTCTTCATTTGAAACCATTGGACACGCACTAATGGAGGGAAAGTGCGAGGCGTAAGCCGCTACTGCCGGCCCTAGCGGTTTGCCGGGATCGGCGCCCCCGATGATTTCCAGCGTTACATCGTAGCCCTGCAGTCTCAGAAGCCTTACCGCGTCAATTGCCACGAAGAAACCTTTCTTCGGTACTGGTCGGCCAATTGCAACAATGTTCTTAACGGCCTTTGGAGGGGTTCTACGCTCTGGAGGCAGGCGCCTTGAATCGACGCTGTTCGGGGTAATGATCAGTTTCTCTTCCGGAATACCGCAAGCATGTAGGTAGTCGCGATGCTTAGTTCCTTCCGAAGCGGCGGTAACGCATAGGTGGTGATTGCCGAGAGCATTGAGAACCTCGGGCTCCAGCCGAGAGCCGCGCAGCCAAATATCATAAGCGTGAACCGTAAAGCCGAATGGGACGCCGAGAGCCATCGCAACCGGGAAGCCCATAGCGTTTGATTCCGTTACAAAATGAGAATGAATGTAGGACGGCTGCAGCTGGCGCGCAGTTTCTACCAGGTTTGCGATATCGTTTTGTTCGCTGCCGGTCTTAGGTACTTCTACCAGACGGTCATTGTAATCAATATTCGGCAGATGCTCGGCATTGATCTGCGTAGTTAGAACAGCCACGGGATAGCCCCTGCGGCTTAGCTCACTGATTTCCGCGCTAACGAAGGTTTCCGTTAGATTGGGATGCTGGTTCTGTAAGTAGAGTATAGAGTTCAGCATTAGCAAAATGGAGCAAGAGATTCGGGCTGACGGCTAGGGAACAATAGTAGTTTAAAAAGTCGGCTGATGGCAAAGAAAAGCAGGCGCATTTCATCAATTATTTGCGGAAAAGAATCAGTCGCGGATCGCTTAGTGCTCCGGACTGTCGGGCCGGGGATCACTATGTTATAGACCTAGGATTGAGGTGGCATTTCAGCAAATCAGGAAGGATCCGGGTGGTCTATGGCTGAGGAAGAAAAGCAGAAACAGAAGAGTTCTGACTCGAGCACGCTTGAACGCTCTCGGGGCGCGCTGGTCTTTTTTGAACGTCTCGCAGCCGGGTTGGCATTGCTGTTTCTTGCAGCAGTCGCGGTGGTAGCTTTTCGCCAAGCTCGGGCGGAAGGCGAGGAGTTTTGGCCATTCCTGATCGAGGCATCACTCAAAGTGCTCGGCGTAGGACTCGGGCTGGTGCTGCTTCTGATAGGAGTGCGGGCCCTGTTTCGTTACCTCGATCGAAAACTTCGAACAACTGTCAGCGACAAAGTTAAGCCGAAGGAAGACCTCGGTGAGTTTGTCGCCCAGCATACACCCTTTAATGCGAGCGAACTGGCGATACTGGCACTCGACTTGGTCAGAGTCCTCACCTACTTAAGTATTATAGTCCTATACCTTCCTTTTATGATGAAGCTATTCCCACGGACTGAGGAATTTGGGAATCTGCTATTGGATTGGATCCTTGAGCCTGTGGGCCATGTTTGGCTGTCGATCGTCAGTTCGCTGCCAGATTTTTTCGCGATAATTATCTATGTTTGGGTGGCCGCTTATACAATTAAGCTGCTGCGTTTGTTTTCTCGTGCGGTAAAAGACAAGACAATTCGGATTAGCTGGCTGCCCGCGGAGTCCGCGGAACCCTTGTACCATGTCGCTAAACTCATGGTTGTGCTGTTTGCGTTCGTAGCAGTGTTCAGGCGGCTTCCCGGTGCAAATACGCTGGAGTTTAAAGCGGCTGCTGGGTTCGCGGGTCTATTGTTTACGCTTAGCTCCACATCGTCTGCCGGGAACTTTGTAGCGGGCATAATCCTAACCTTCATGCGTCCTTTCAAGATTGGCGATCGGGTGAAAATTAACGATATAGTAGGTGATGTTATCGATTGTTCGCTGATTGTGACTCGGCTTGTTACCGTGGCAAATGAGAAGGTCAGCATTCCAAACATGCTTGTGCTCAATAATGAAATTGTGAACTATTCCGCCTTCGGCAACGTGAGGGGAACGGCTGTCGTCGTGCCGATAACTATCGGTTATGACGTACCGGCAAAGAAAGTTCGCTCGATGCTGCTTAGTGCTGTTGAAAAGACAAAAGGTTTTGAGACTGTTCCGGAGCCGCGAGCGCTTCAGAGGGAGTTGGGCGATTACTCTATAACTTATGAGCTGAGGGCATTTACGAAACAGCCAAAGCGAATGATCCTTTTGAAGTCGGACCTGATCGACAATATTATTTCTGAATTCAACTCAGCTGGCGTCGAGATCCTGTCTCCGATGTATAATGCCGTTCGGGACGGCAATGAAATAACCATTCCTCGCGACCAATCAGAAGCAAGAACTGCTTAGGAGCGTAGTCGTGAAGAGGATACTAATCTGTTTTGGAACTCGGCCCGAAGCTATTAAGCTCATACCGCTTTACAAAGCTTTGCGGCAGCATGAAGATAAGTTTACCACCAAGATTTGCGTTACGGGCCAGCACCGTGAGCTGCTCGACCAAGTGCTTCATTTATTCGAAGTTAAGCCGGCAATTGATCTAAAAGTGATGCGGGCCAACCAATCACTTTATGAGCTGACTTCCAGCATATTGCTTGGAATGAAGGATGTATTGGAGGCAGAAAAGCCGGATCTTGTTGTGGTCCAGGGTGATACAACCACCACTTTTGTCACTGCGCTGGCGGCTTTTTATTCGAGAATAGATGTTGCGCAGGTGGAGGCAGGACTGAGGACCTACAACTTGAAGTCGCCTTGGCCAGAGGAGGCGAATCGGCAGCTTAGCTCTCGGCTGTGTCGCTTTTCCTTTGCCCCGACAGAAAGCAACCGCAGCAATCTGAAGCAGGAGCATTTCCCTGACGAAAATATCGTCGTCACAGGCAACACGGTAATCGATGCCCTGATGGAAGTTGTTGAGCGCTTCGATGCGGATCTAAGCTTACAAAAACGGGTGAAGAATCAGATAGCTGAATCGGGCTATACGATGAGCGATAGAGAATTTTTGCTTGTCACCGCGCATCGACGTGAGAATTTTGGCGCGGGCTTAGAAGGTATCTGCCTCGCCCTCAAAACTATAGCAGAGAGGCATCCCGAGCTGGATCTAGTGTATCCGGTTCATTTAAATCCGAACGTCCAGGAGCCGGTTCGCCGAATTTTGGGTGACACTAGTAACGTCTTCCTAACTTCGCCGCTGGACTACGGTCCCTTCGTCTACTGTATGCAGCACTGTGTATTCATATTGTCGGACAGTGGTGGTGTTCAAGAAGAGGCGCCAAGCTTGGGTAAGCCCGTATTGGTTTTGCGAGATACTACAGAGCGCCAGGAGGCTGTAGTTGCCGGCACAGTGCGCTTAGTGGGGACGGACAAGGATAAAATTATTGCCACCACTGAGGAGCTTCTACAAAGAGGCGATCTATTTCAAAGTATGTCTGAGGCGAATAATCCGTATGGGGATGGGACAGCTTCGCAGAAATGTGTGCAATTCTTAATTGAGCGCTACGGCCTTTAAGTGCACCTACCGCGCGGGATTGTTTGATGTAGTCCCGCCGCCCTCCAGCATTGCA
>JAUIIP010000200.1 GCA_030431555.1 bacterium | reverse complement strand
GCAAATAGGGCGCTCGAGAATAGTTCGGGCCTTAATCCGGCAATCGTGCTCGATATAGACCTTGCGCTGGCTGAGGACGGCGGTTCTACGCTTGAGTTTGATGCGAATATTGAGGCAAAATCACTACGGCATATTGAGATACTTAGAACGAGGCTTGAGCTTGATGGCACCGAGAATTAGTGAAAAGTCCTTTGCCGCCGCAGTAGCACTGCTGGCTGCTTCGGTTGGGATTGACGCCTCGTATGTTACGGCAGATTCTTCTGCCTTTGGAACCCTCGACAAGAATCTTGCCGGCAAGATGCCATCTAAGCATTTGAAACTTGGAAGCGAAAAGCTCCCCGGCAGCTCGTACAAACAACCTGCATGCCCCCCGAACTGCATTGTCAGCGAAGGTTTGACGCCCAGTGCTCAAGGTAAAGTTGAAAGCGGACTTCGGGGCGAGCAGGGCAAAGTGGAATTCAAATACAAAGAGGACCGCCTGCCGTCCGAGCAGTTTAAGGTTGAGATTAATGGCGTGCATGGAGACGCACAGCCTTCGGGAATCTAAGCATCTCTCGACACAGTACTACAGCTCTAAGACAGCTATAAATTCTCTGACTGAGCTACTATATAAAACGACTGATAAGAAACCTTATCGGGCAAATCCTGAACCAAGACGCAGTTCCTGCAGCTCACCGCGCTGCCACAAGCCAGGCTCCTCACTCAGCCATTGGACATTGAGAATCCCGCCGGGATAAGTCAGGCCGGTCTGCTGTAAGGCCACTTCAGTCAAACATTGGCTCCATCCATCCAACCAGAGCCCGAGCTCTTTTTTCTGGTTCTCGTTGCCGTGGCATTCAACATAAAGGTCAATATCGCTTCCGGGCTTGGCATCGCCACGTGCCGTGCTACCCGCTAGAAAGATTCGTGATATCCCGAAACGCTGCGCGTCGATGTTGTCAGCTAGAGCCTCTGCGAATCGCTGGCGCCATGCCCAGTGCTTTGCCGAGTGCGCGGTCTGCTCGCCAAGCAGTTCAGCATGTTTCCACTCGAGAAATTCACTGAGTCTGCATGAAATCCGCCTGAGCAATTCCTCCTCCTCAGGCAAATAACAACGAAAATCCGGAGCATCGTCGCTCACCGTTATTTGTCCAATCTGATTACCCCAAAGCGCGATTGGAACCGACATGAGCTTAGCGTCGGAAGCAAATCCGGAGTCGACGAAGCAGCGGCCGAGATATTCAATACGAGCTGCTGTGGACGCCGGGTTCTGCCAACCAGCAGGGATTGAGGCAAGAACCCGTCTGAAGACCGTACTTGGCGTCTGAGAGCGGTCTGACACAAGATTATCGACAGCATACAGGCACTGCAGCTCTTTTGCTCTTTCGCGCAAGGATTGAATATCGTTCATGGGAACAGCCGTCTTACTGACAAAAAATTTCTATACTTCAAACATCAACCGAGTGGCCTAAGCTTTTCCGAAAGCATTCTGGATCTAATATACTGCATTTCGGCCATGAAGCAATTTACGGCAAAAACGACTTCAAACACCGGCACCTATCCAGATAGGCCCACCTTCTCCTTTCGCCCTGGAACAACTGACAGCAGGATATACACGCAGGTGCTGGAGCACAATGAGTACAGGCTTCCACGCTGCTACCGACCTAACGACGTAATCATTGACGTAGGCGCGCACATAGGGTCCTTCTCGCTTGCTGTGTTGCAGCGAGGCGCCGCCAAGGTTTTTGCTTTCGAAGTGGACCCAGAGAACTGCAAATGTGCAAGGGAAAAGTGGAGTGCTTTGGGCGAAGGAAGGAAAAAGACTGGCTACAATATCTTTAGATGACGTACTTATCCAAGCTGCAGGTTCTGATACTCGCGGCGTTAGACTTCTAAAAATAGACTGTGAAGGTGCGGAGTGGCCGATCCTTCTAACTTCATCAAAACTTCACCTTGTGCGAGAAATCTGTGGGGAATTTCACGAAATCGGGGGGAAATACAACTCTCAGTCTCCCCCACTCTCGATACCTGGCTATAGTGCGTTTACTATCAGCGCACTCTCAGACTATCTCCGGGAACGAGGTTTCCACTTCACCTACCACAGAAGCAGAAATCTCGATGGTCACAAGACTCACTGCGGTTTGTTCTTCGCCACCCGTGCCTCGGTATATTCTCTTGAATATTTCCGATTCATGTTGCGGCTCAATTTAGCTATTCGTGCGCGAAGTTTTACTGACGGTGTTTGGAATGCTCTTTGCGGTAATCACGCCGGAGTGTCCTGAGAAAAAAGCTGCATTGCTGGTCTGGAGAATTGACTGCCGAGCACGCCTGGGAAAGCTGTGGCGTATGGATCGAGACCCAAATGATACTCGAGGATATCGGCGATGACTGAGCGAGTGTCTACTAGCGTCGGCCACGCGTCGTGGCTTTGCATGTGCGCGACAGTTAGCGGCTCTCCCCAGACAGCGCTGCCGCCTCCGTTAACACCACCACCCAGAGTTAGTGTGTGAATTCCTGAGCCATGATCGGTGCCTTCGCCATTTGTGTGAACTTGTCGGCCGAAATCAGTCTCAGTGCTGACTACAACGCGGTCAAACATGCCCATGGCCGTAAGGTCGTCAAAAAACGTTCGCAGAACTCCGCCGAGCATTCCCATCATCGTCTGGGCACGATTTGTCCAGTCGCTGTGAAAGTCAAAGCTCCCTAGCCCAATTGTAAAAATTATCTTGTCGCTGCTGCCTTCCGTTTGCATTCGAAGCAGAGTGCTCGCGATATTGCGAAACCTTCGCGCAAACGAGTTGTAATAATCGCTTCCAACCTCGTAGTCGCTATATTTTGGTGTGGAATACGCAATGGTAGTTTCCACGTCTTCAATCGCATTCAGCGTTGACGCGAGCCCCAAACGGTACTGCTGCTCAAGCGCAACCAAATCTCGCGCGACATTTACCTTCGACATGCGCTCGATGATGTTTGCTACATATGCAGTATTTGAACTTCCGCCGAAATTGCTGTTTAGAGTCGTCGTATCCAAATTATAAGACTCGTAATCTTCAACTACCAGCGGCGGTGTGTTTCTACAGCGTTGACTCTCGCAGTTGAAATTCATCGAGCGCGAAGACGTGAAACCCATTAAGTTCGCATTCTGCGCGTTATCATAGACGCGCGCTTTCCAACCGACAGAACCGGTGTCGCTCGGCACAGCACCTAATGTCATCCTGTTCTGCGCCTGTTCATGTGAGCGAGTGGTCCCAACATGCAAGGCGTTCGCGCCGTTCAGTGTAAGCCTGAGATTAGCGACATACGGCTCAAGTGCTGCAAGCGCGGGATGCATCATTGTATTGGTACCATTCCCAAGCTCGAAGCCTGAACTCGGATCATATAAAGAAGTCCCTCGAATGCTTTGTAAGTGGTCAAGTACGGAGCCACTGGCAGGTATTGCAAACAACGCGTTGTCGCAGCCGCCGAGAAGCTCCACAAACACAGCGGCTTTCCAGTCTCCGCTGCCGGCGGCCGAAGCCTTAGCGGGAAGCAGCAGGCCGCTAACCGGGACACTTAAAGCACCAAATCCGCTAAGCTTAAGAAATGTTCGTCTATCCATTAATATTTACTCCAAACTCATCAGCGGATGATTTCCAAGAATTACAATCAAACCCGCAATCTTCTTAGCGGCAGCGGTCTTGTTTGTGCCGTCCCACGGAAGTTCAGTCAGGTCGCCGGTCGTCGGGTTGCGGCTGTGGGTCATGTATTCCGTGAGCAATTCCTTTTCGGCTGGGTCCAGCTTTAGGTTGAAGCGAGCCAGAAGGAACTCAATTACTTCATCTACGCTTGGACCGGCCTCAGGGTCAGCCCGAGGGATTGAGTCAATTAAGTTGCGCAAATGACGCGGGTTACTGCCAAACTGCCCTACCCGTCTGTCGTGTTCGTTCAGGAACGTTACAAACGCTTTTACTTTGTTCACTACCAAAGTCGCCTTGAGCCACTGAGTCGATCCGTCCTTGCCCTCGTCTCGCCCACAGTAGTCGTAGCTGAATACTGAAGGATAGCCGATCACTCGTTCTCCGGCAGCCGCCAGGGAATTTGACCAAATTCTAAGAAATACCAGGCTCTGAATCGGGTTGTCGGAGCCAGTTCCTTGGTTCATGAAGAGCGGAATATTGAGTCCATTTATTGCCTTGGCCAGTACTTTCCAGGGACCACTAACGCAATTGCGTCCCGCTGCGCGCTGCGAGAACATTGCCTGCGAGACAGCAATGCGGCGAATGAGTGCATGTAAGTCGTAACCGGACTGTTTAAAACCGAATGCAAGTTCTTCGATTAGAGCATCCGAGGGGTCCGGGTAGACCAACATGCTAAAAACTTTGCGAGCAATGAATCGCGGCAGCGAAGGATGGTGGTCAAACAAATGAGAAACAAACTCGCTCGGAGTCAGGTTCTCGTTTTCGATATAAAGGTCCGGATAAACCGTTGCTAAGTCGGCAAACATGGTGCGCTGTTCGGTACTGTGCCGGCTTTGATCCCAGTGGAGCAAACTTGAGTGTGTGCCTGTAAAGCCGGAGACGAAGCGCGTCGACGCTTGAACATCAGCTTGGTCACTGTAATTCGGTGCTTGTGTTACAGGATCTACAGGCCCAAGTAAGTACAGTTCCATCAACTCTCGGCCGAAATTCTCATTGGGTGTCGATCCGGTATTTAGTTGATTATCCAGCCAGCGGTTCGACCCCGTATCACATAATATTCCCGGGAGATCTCCGTCTGAAACCGCACAGCCTTGCGGACCGGTGCCGAGTATAAGTCTACGGAAATTGCCGAGAGTTTCGCGCTCAATCGTGCGGAAATAGTGGCCGAGGAAGTGCTCCTGGTTGCCGTCTATCGTTGTCAGCGAGGTTCCGAAATGGCCTGACAACAGATGCTGGATGACGGCCTGTGTCGGGTTCATGTAGCGTCCGCGAAAAATCACGTAAGCATTTCCGAGCCTGTAGCTCCAATAATATTTGTGGATTGTCGGATGATACTCTCGCGAGCCTACGGCCAAATATTGGTCTACTCCGTCTTTCTGGCTTTGAGCCGTACTGAAGTCGAGTGTCGAGCTGAAGATCGGTATCGGATCGTTGCGTTCTGCGCTCTGACCTTCGGGAGGAATTGTTATAAATGGATCGTCGAGGTTTGGTTTGTGAAACCAAATGCCGTCGTCGCGCAGTTCTTCGAGTTCTGCTCGCAAGTCGTCTGAAACAAGATTCTCGTTTAGCAGCTTATCATCGACAAACTCGAACAAGTTTCCTCCGCCACCATCAAGCAGGCGCTGCGCGTTAAGTCCAAGCTTCCAGATAAGGTGCTTAAGCTCGTCGCTGGTGACCTGGGCTGCATAAGGTTCGAGTGACTCCTCGTCACCGTTAAACGCAGGGCCGGTTGAAGGTTCAAAAACAAGTGTCTGTGTATCGCCGCAAGACTCTTCTCCGTCGAAATCAACGCAGATTCGATAGCTAAGCGAACCCGTCTCTTTGTCTACCGGGCTGTAATAATAACTCGAACCTATTGTGTATAGGGTGCCAACTGTAGGGTATTCAACGATTTCGAAGCTTACTTTGTAGGCACAATGGCCCTCATCAAGAGCAGGCAGCTTCAGCACTTGTCCCGGGGTATAATTAAGTGCAGCAGCATACGTCAGTGCGCACTGCTTTCTTGCAAACGGCGTAGTAAAGGAACCTGGGATATTGAAGATGTAGCCAATCTCAGCCGGGCTGCTTCCCGGAAATACACGCAGTATCTCAGGCTTAAGGGAGCTGCCCTGCGATGTTTCTTCAACCGCGGCCAAGCCGATGAATCCTTGACCAACTATTTCGTGAAGTCCTACGTCAATTGCGCTCGCGGCCGATACGGTGAAGCTTCGTTCATCGACAGCGGCGCCGTTTTCTTCGAAAAGCTCGATTCCGAGTTGAAGCGCCGACTCAGCAGTGTTTGGAACTTTTAACCAGTTCGATGCCTCAAGGTGAGTGTTAACTGGGATTATCGCCGTACCTTCTACGAGAGTACTAAAGGGCAGCGTCCCCTGGCTCGCATATGCCCAGTCTAGTTCCCCCGCGGAAGAACGTCCATAGAAGGCGGCTTGAGCAATAACCCCTTGGCTATAACCGTTTGTGCAACTTACTCGCGCGAAACCAATCGATAGCGGGCCGAGGTACTCGTGCAGCGGACCATGTAGCTGTTGTCGTGCTCCGACAGCGATTGCCGGGTCCTCATACAGCAGCTCGCCGTTAGCGCGCCTGATTTCCAGCGCAACGACCGCCTGCTGATCACCGACATTCGCGATTTCAAGCCAGTTGAGCGCATTGCCCATCGTCGAAGCACTTAACACCTGCTCCGAGCAGCTGGGCGATGAGGAAAGCAGGGGGAAAGCATACGCAAACTCGCCTGACCGGGTGCCGGTTGCGTAGCGAGTTACGAACGCTCCATACTCAGTACCATCCGTTAGCGGAGTAAGCCGGTACGCACCGATTGTATAGCCTTCGGTGGAGACAAGCGATACATCACGTCTCTCACCAGGCTGCACGCCGCTGACTTGCAGAGTAGCGCTGGCATCGGGTTCACCGCCAATTCCAAACGATTGCACTTGGTAGCTCTGCACTTCATTACTTAAGTTGATGATACTCAACCAGTTCGCTACAGGTTGCGGCGCACCAGTTGGATTGTATGAGTTGTATATGCCTGCCGTAGTGCCGCTAACCGGAGAGATCAAAGGCAGCGAAAATCCGTATTCGATGTCCTGGTCACCTCGGAAGCGATATGTCGTGGTATGACAGCTCAAATTCTTCGCCGAGCCTTCGAGCGCAGTAACCTTGTAGGTACCGTAGGCTTCGCTAGGTGCTAGCGCGTTTACTGAAACATGCCGCGTGCCGTTGGCAGGTATCGAGATTTCCGCCGCTCCGAGTTCACCGCCGCCGTTCGAATACGCAGCAACGCGAATCGTAACCGGCTCCCCGAGACTAGAGCACTCGACGTAGACCTGGTGTTCGAGGTACGTGTTCCAGGCCCCGAGTCCAACAGGGCTGTCGGCGGATGCAACCACTGGGACCGTCAGTGCAGCCGCTATAAGAACGAA
>JAUIIP010000199.1 GCA_030431555.1 bacterium | reverse complement strand
CATGCGAACGAGACCAAGGCGGTACTGGTTCTCGATCAACTCCCCTACAGAGCGCACCCGGCGGTTACCAAGGTGGTCGATATCGTCAATCGTGTAATTGACCGGATCGGTGGACGCTCTCAGCTCAAGCAGATAGCGAACGGTCTCACAAATGTCTTCCTTGGTGAGCGTTCCCCCTTCAGTGAATTCTGAGCCGCTGGCTGCATCGACTTTTTTGCCGATTTTGCGAGCCTCGCGACCTGCACCATGAAGCTTAAAGTCTACTTTCAAGCGACCTACAGCTGACAAATCGTAGCGCTCAGGATTGAAAAACAGATTATGGAAGTTAGCTTCCGCTGTTTCGATCCTTGGTGGATCCCCCGGGCGAATACGCTTATAGATCTCGATAAGCGCTTCCCCTCTCGGGAAGTTAAAGAAGTGCGAAGTCAGGTCATCACGCTCCGGCTCAAGACCGTCTCCGTAAAGCGTCTTCAGCAAAGACTCGCCGATATGGGCTTCACTTAGATACAGAACATCAAGCTCGTTAATGCCGAGGTCGCGAATAGTCGAAACTGTACCTTCTGCTTTAACGCGGCCCTTCGCATCGACTACATCTGCGCTAAGCGGCTCTCCCGCTGCGATGACAACGTTGAACTTTGAAAAGAACTCTCGAACATCCTCTTCGCTAAGCTTCTCAAGCGTAGGTCCAAGGACATCCATAATCTGATCCCAGCCGACTAGAATCTCTCCGGATTCAACTATCAGCTGATCAGATCCGGGTGCTTCGATGTCTTCGGTCGCCTCGATGATAGTCTTGGCACAGACCATACCCGGAACTGTTTCCGGATCGATTTCGATCTCGTCGATCTCGGCTTCCTTCATCCGACGCACAACAGCTCGGTTATACTTCTGCCCGGCTTTGACGAGGACTTTCTGGCCTTTCTTAACTTCCTTGAAAGCACGCTGACCTTCGAGGTGAAGTGGTTGAAACTTCTTGAAGACAGAACCAGCCTTGCCAAAGCGAATTCGGTCAAGGCGGTAAAACTTACTCAAGATCTCTTCCGAACGCATTCCCAGCGCACGCAGCAAAACGGTCGCATGCTGCTTCCGGCGACGGTCGATACGCACGTGAAGAACGTCCTTCACGTCGAACTCCATATCGAGCCATGAGCCGCGGTATGGAATGATCCGCGCGTTATATAGGAGCTTGCCCGAGGAGTGGCTTTTACCTTTGTCGTGGTCGAAGAAGACCCCAGGAGAACGGTGCAACTGACTGACAATTACCCGCTCTGTCCCGTTAACCATGAACGTGCCGTTCTCGGTCATCAAGGGGATCTCACCGAAATACACTTCCTGCTCTTTGATGTCGCGAATCTGACGCGCGCCATCTGCAGAAGTATCCCAAAGCACAAGTTGAATCGTAACCTTGAGCGGAGCGGCCCAAGTCATACCGCGTTCATGGCACTCGAGGACGTCATACTTAGGCTCGCCGAGACCATATGACACATACTCAAGCGAAGCAGTGTCGTTGTAGTCGCGGATTGGGAAAACTGACTTGAAAACAGCTTGCAAACCCAAGTCGTCGCGCTGCTCGACGGGTTTGTTCGACTGCAGGAAGTGTTCGTAAGATTCCCTTTGAATGTTAATCAGGTTCGGAACTTCCTGCGCCTTTTGAAGCTTCGAATAATCTCTACGTAGTCTCAGGCGTTCGGTAACTTTGCTTCCCATCTCGCGTCTCGTGTGCTACCCGATAAGCATGCCCGCAAGGCGGCGCCATCGGTTGCGTTACTCCAACAAAACCGTCTCGCAAATTGTCTCAGCTGCCCGCGACCAGCTTTCGCCCTACAGCACAGCGCGACATGTGCGCGGCACAATAGCACCATGCACAGTACACGCCGCTATAGCTTGAAAACTATAGAATGGCAGTACGACCAATTCACGATGTGGTATTTTCCCCCGGTTCAGCACGAAAAGGCGCTGCTAGGATCCGCGCCCTCACACTAAAGTGTGGGGCAGCCCCAGCTGCGCCTGTTCACAGTTCTTAGCAGTAAGCACAAATAAGGCCAAGTCCTTACTTGAGCTCAACTTTTGCGCCAACCGCTTCGAGTTTCTCTTTAATTTTGTCGGCTTCTTCCTTATCAACGCCTTCCTTAATCGGCTTCGGAGCATTATCTACCAGCTCCTTCGCCTCTTTAAGGCCCAGCGATGTAAGTTCGCGGACTTCTTTAATGACCTTGATCTTTTCAGCACCGACTTCAGCAAGAACCACTGTGAATTCGGTCTGCTCAGCAGCTTCAGCGCCACCAGCAGCAGCACCCGGCATAGCAGCCATAGCCACTGGAGCCGCAGCGCTTACTCCGAGCTCTTCCTCAAGATCACTGACAAGCTTCGCGGCGTCCATCAGAGACATGCCCTTGATGAACTCTTTAACCGTCTCGACGTTTACTTCGCTCATTTTTTCCTCTCCCTAACAATAAAAGCTATCGGCGAACCCGCCTTTAGTACGTATTCCCGAAATCTAGTTACCTTCTCGCTTCTCCAACTCATCCCGCCATGCGCCAAGCAATCGAACCAAGCTTGCAGCAGGGGCATTTAGCATATTGAGAAGCTGAACAGCAGGTGCGTTGAACACTGATAGCAGCTTAGCCTGCAGCTCAGCCTTGGACGGCATCTTCGCAAGAGCTTCAACACCGTTCTCGTCAACGACCTCTCCATCCACAACTCCGCCGCGCACGGCGAAAGTTTCCTTGTCTTTAGCAAAGTCAGTAATGACCTTTGCTGGGTCTACCACACCGTCCTTGGCCCAGATGACCGCAGTCGGACCTTCGAACAGATCACCAAGCCCGGCAGCATCAGTTCCTTCAACAGCCCGCTTAAGCAGTGTGTTCTTAACTACCTGGAAATCCGCGCCGCTCTCTCGAAGCTTGCCGCGCATTCCAGTCAGCTCAGAGCAGCTGCATCCTTGATAGTGCACAACGAATGCCGCTTGCGAATTTTTCAGCGCTTTGCTTACCGCAGCAACAACGTGCTCTTTCTGTCCGAAGTCCATACCCTAGTCCCTTAACGAGATACCTCTACAGACGCCTAAATGGCGCCGGATCCAGCGAAAGCCCGGGACCCATGGTTGTAGAAAGGTGAAACGCTTTTAAGTAAATACCTTTTGAGCTCTTCGGCTTGGCGCGAACCAATGCCTCGGTAAATGCTGAGATGTTGTCTTTAAGTTTGTCCTCGCCGAAGGAGACTCTCCCCACACCGGCATGGACAATCCCTGCTTTCTCAACACGAAACTCTACCTGACCCGCTTTCAATGCCTTCACCGCATCGCCGATATCGAAGGTAACTGTGCCGACCTTGGGGTTCGGCATAAGTCCACGGGGGCCGAGAACCTTTCCGATCTTACCAACGAGACCCATGCAGTCAGGCGTTGCAACAGCTTTATCGAAGTCCAGCCAGCCGCCTTGGATCTTAGAAACAAGATCATCAGCTCCAACAAAATCCGCACCGGCTGCTTCCGCTTCTTTGGCTTTGTCGCCTTTGCAGAACGCGGCAACTCGAACCGACTTACCGATACCATGCGGCAGAGCAACCGTTCCGCGAACGTTCTCTTCAGCCTTCCGCGGATCCACACCGAGGCTAACTGCCAAGTCGACTGACTCATCAAACTTCGCTTTCGGAAGCTTGCTGAGCAGTTCAACCGCCTCTTCAAGCTGATAAAGCTTCTCCGCGTCGACCAGCGAGCGAGATTCCTTAAGACGCTTACCTTCCTTCGCCATAAAACAATGACGCACGGGCAACTTGCCCGCACTCCTCTAGATTATCCGTAATACGGTGTTTTTACTCCCATACTGCGCGCAGAACCGGCGATGATCTTCTTCGCCTGCTCGACATCATACGCGCTGAGGTCAGCCATTTTAGCGTTGGCTATTTCCTCTAAATCTTTTTCTGTCAGCGAACCGACCTTATTTTTGTTCGGCTCACCCGAGCCCTTCTTAATCTTTGCGTGCTGCTTAATTAAAAAGGAAGCCGGAGGGCTCTTAACCACGAAATCAAAAGAACGATCAGAATACACGGTGATTATCACCGGGAGAAGCGTCCCAGCCTGCTGTTTCGTCTGGTCGTTAAACGCCTTGCAGAAGTCCATTATGTTGACTCCGTGCTGACCCAAGGCAGGGCCAACCGGCGGCGAAGGATTCGCCTGACCAGCTGCAATTTGCAGCTTAATCTGACCAGTAACCTGTTTAGGCGGTGCCATAGCTAAGTACCTAATAATGCTGAAAAGTAGACGCAAGCCACCCTGGGCCCGCGAAGAATCATACGCTTATGCCTTTTCTACTTGGACAAAGTCAAGTTCTACAGGCGTATTTCGTCCAAAAATACTAATTAGAACTCGAAGTTTTCCTTTATCAGGTCTGACTTCGTCCACAGTACCGTTGAAATCAGTAAACGGTCCGTCGATAACTTTAATTGCGTCTCCCTGCTCGAACTGGACCTTCGGTCGAGGTCGCGCCGCGCCGCCTTCCATCTGCTTAAGCAGATTCTCGACTTCATGCGGAGCAAGTGGCGAAGGATTGCGCGGATCTCCCACGAATCCCGTCACTTTTGGTGTGCCATTAACTAAGTGCCACGTTTCATCATCCAGATCGCACTGGACGAGCATATAGCCAGGGAAAAATTTCCTCGTAGAAGTCTTTTTCTGCCCGCGCACCAGCTCAACAACCGTTTCCTGCGGAATCAAGACCTGCCCGAAGCGATCGATCAAGTCGTTGGCGCGAATTCGTTCTTCGAGATTCTTCTTCGCATTCATCTCGAAACCGGAATAAGTGTTAACGACGTACCAAGGGTATGCCTGCTGCTCTTCGCTTAGCGGTCCGAACGAACTCTGCGGGCCGCTGGGTTCTTCTTCTTCCGAACCTTCCTCCTCGCTGCCATCCGAATCTCCGGCATCAGAATCCGCGGAAGCGGTGCCCGCACTTTCCACTGCCTGCACAGGCTTCACGTCAACCGGAATAGCAGGTCCCATTGCGGCAGCGCTGGCAGCTGGAAAAACTGCAGAAGGAGACTTAACCTCAGGCGCATCAAGGCTGTCGCTGGTAACCGGCTCGGCATCAGACTCAGGTGATGCCGGGGCTATCGAAGAAGTGGAAAGCTTATTTGCTTCCTCTACGACTTCAGCATTGTCGCCGCTCTCGTCTTGAGCTTCCGCCTTTTTCGACTCTTCCTGCTCTTGCGCGTTATGTTGTTCCGTTGAATCAGACATCGTTTAAACTCACAGTCCTTTTGAGGGACAATAATTAGGTCAATATTGCCTGCATGATGTTTCCGACTATGTAGTCAGCCAAACCAAGAAAAGTGGCGAACAAAACAACCATCATCAATACGACAATAGTCGCCTGCATCGTTTCCTGCCTCGTCGGAGGGTGGACCTTCTTCAACTCGATCCATGCTTCTCTGAGGAAGTTTATTCCCCGACTGATGGGATTTCGTACTTGTTCAGTTTGTGCTGCCATATTGCCGCTTTCGCTTACTAAAATCTTACCGTCCCCTCTAAAGGGTGCACGCCCGGAGGGACTCGAACCCCCAACCCTCGGATTTGGAGTCCGATGCTCTACCAATTGAGCCACGGGCGTCCATGCAAAACGGGACGATCGCTTTTTTGTCAAAAGACCGCAGAGCTAAGCGCGCCCAGCGGCAAAAAAGCAATCGTCCCAAGCTTTCACGCCATAAGGCGCTTTACTCAATAATTTCCGAAACGACGCCGGCGCCGACAGTTCGTCCGCCTTCACGCACCGCGAAGCGCAGCTCCTTGTCCATCGCAATCGGCTGAATCAGGTTAATCTTAAGTGACACGTTGTCACCCGGCATTACCATCTCAGCTCCTTCCGGAAGCTCCACCTCACCCGTCACATCCGTCGTGCGGAAATAAAACTGCGGTCGATACCCCTTGAAAAATGGAGTGTGACGACCACCTTCTTCCTTAGTCAAAATATACACCTCCGCCTTGAACTTAGTGTGCGGAGTAATCGAACCTGGCTTCGCCAACACCTGTCCGCGCTCAATGTCATCGCGCTTAAGACCACGGAGCAGCGCTCCTATGTTGTCTCCCGCACGCCCCTCATCGAGAAGCTTGCGAAACATCTCTACGCCAGTAACTGTCGTCTTAGTAGTATCGCGAATTCCCACGATCTCTATCTCTTCGCCGACCTTTACAATCCCGCGCTCAACACGACCCGTCGCCACTGTTCCACGTCCCTGAATGCTGAACACGTCCTCAACTGGCATCAAGAACGGCTTATCAATGTCGCGCTCCGGCTCAGGAATATACTCATCCAGCGCCTGTAGAAGCTTAACGATAGATTCCGCCCCAAGCTCTCCTTGGTCGCCTTCAAGCGCCTTCAGCGCTGAACCACGAATAATTGGAACATCGTCCCCTGGAAACTCATACGTGCTCAATAGCTCACGCACCTCAAGCTCCACCAAGTCCAGAAGCTCAGGATCGTCAACCATGTCCACTTTGTTCAAAAATACGCAGATGTAAGGAACTCCCACCTGGCGCGCCAGAAGTATGTGCTCGCGCGTCTGTGGCATCGGTCCATCGTTCGCGCTCACTACTAGAATCGCGCCGTCCATCTGCGCAGCTCCAGTAATCATGTTCTTCACGTAGTCAGCGTGACCAGGACAGTCAACGTGCGCATAGTGACGCGCTTCCGACTCATACTCTACGTGCGCTGTCGCAATCGTAATACCGCGCTCGCGCTCCTCCGGAGCGTTGTCTATCTGGTCAAACGCACGGGACTCGCCGCCAAACTTCTCCGCCGCTACCCTCGTAATCGCGGCTGTTAACGTAGTCTTCCCGTGGTCAACGTGACCTATCGTTCCTACGTTCACATGCGGCTTCGAACGATCAAATTTCTCCTTCGACATCTGTCAGCTCTCTCTAATCTAGCAACACACAAAAATTATTGTTGAATAATACCCTCAGCAACCTGCGATGGGACGTCTTCATAATGATCGAATGTCATCGTGAAAGTTGCGCGTCCCTGCGTCTGGCTTCGCAGATCGGTTGCATATCCAAACATCTCTGCCAGCGGAACCTCCGCATTTA
>JAUIIP010000198.1 GCA_030431555.1 bacterium | reverse complement strand
ACGGGTTCCAGGCGACTGCGATCGTACGCATCGGTTTGGGACGAGTCAGGGAGCGGTAGATGCGGCGGTCGCTTTGGTCGCGACGACGGGCCATCGCGGGGATCATCGAGACGCCGTGATCAAGTGACACCAGTTCTTGCACCATTGTCAACTGGCTTGTGCGTTCCACCGTGACAGGTTGCACTGATCGCTGACGACAAAACGAGACGATGTTGTCCGACAGGCAGTGGGCTTCGTCGATGAAGCTCTGGAGCGGGAGACGAAAATTCAAAAGTTTCTGACCCAGGACGGAGCGGACAAAGATTCTCTTTTAAAACTCGCAAGCTCTGCCAAGTCTCCCGAAGAGTCATTGATAGCTTACGGTGCCTTGCTGCGGCTTGAGCCGAGCAGCACTGAAGCGATTAAGGAGTTTAGTGAAGCTTGCATACAGAGTGGTCGGGTGGATGAAGCGATTTACTTCTTGAAACACTCGGGGCGGCGCTATGAACCGTTTCATGCCGCAATCCGCCTAGGCCGACTCCTTGCAAATCGAGGGGAATTTGAGCAAGCCGCCTCCGTTTTTGAAAGCGCTCGAAGGAACGCGAAGAATCCACGCCAGGCAAAGCGAGCGGAAGAACTCAAGCAGCGAGCAGTTGCGCGTCAGAGCAGCCAGTGAGCCCCCCGACTATCGCTCAAGGACGCTGCGGACTCTTGGGAGGCTAACCCTTTAGAATCGTAGATCTTTTGGCGGAGATTCGATGCTTTGCCGATTTAGGCCGATAGCTTCCTTGCTATTCTTTACGCTTGGGGAAACACAGTAATAATATAGATATAGCCTTTAGCATTTGGAGACCGAGTGAAGACTTTTCTCGTTAAAATTCCACCTGACAACCAGAGTAAGGGGGCAGCGTTCAACGACCTCCTGATTCAACTCTGGGAGACGATGGACCGGGATCCAATTGCACTGGAAATAGTAGCCCTTGGGCAAAACATCGCGTTCTGCTTCACCGGCTCAGATACCGCCTGCAGAGTGCTCGCGGGTCAGATTTACGGCTTGAACGCCGAAACCGACATTGTGGCTGTTCCAGATTTCCTTATCAAGTTTAAGGAAAATTCCCGATTTTTGAGTTCTGAGCTGTCGCTGAAACGGCCCGATATCTTTCCCCTAAAGGACTACACCCATTTCGACGGCGATTCACTAGGGGGACTGCTGACTGTGCTGGCACAGTGCGAGCCCGGCGAACTCATGATTGTGCAAATTGTCATTCGGCCGGAGCGAGACACCGGCATGCACAACCTTCGGCTCAACTATCGCCGCAGCTACGATAAGTTTCGTCATATATTTCGCTTCAAATACTGGTTTAAGAAAGGACTCGGCTCACATTTCAACGAGCATATCAAAGAAAAGGTCGGGCGGCGTATGTTTCGCGTCAATGTACGCGTCGGTGCTGGAACCTTCCGCGGTCAAATCGATCCCGAACCTAAGCTTCGCGCACTGCTGGGCGCAATGTCCAACTTCAATACGCTGGACCTCAATCAATTCAAAATGGGAGGCATAAAACAGGACGTAAGCCTGCAGAAGTTTCGCAAACGGCACATGTCCGGCGGCTTTCTGCTTTCGACTCGAGAGTTAGCAACGCTTTTTCACTTGCCGAACGAACGCGAAGTGCCGAACATCGTCCATGTGCTTTCTCGTCGTGGAGCACCGCCGACCAATCTGCCGACCGATCCTTCCGATCCCTCGATATCGTTCTTTGCAACGACTAATTTCCGCAATCAGCATACTCCCTTCGGTTTGAAGCGCATCGATCGCAGGCGTCACTCGTATGTGGTCGGCAAATCCGGCTCGGGTAAATCTAAGCTGCTTGAACTCCTTATAAAAAGCGATATCGAGGCCGGCAAGGGAGTAGGCGTGCTAGATCCGCATGGTGATTTGGTGGACAACGTGCTTCAGTTCGTCCCGGAGGAACGTGTTCAAGACGTCGTGCTGTTTGATCCATCGGATTTAAATTTCCCCGCCAGCTTTAATCCGCTTGAGCAAGTACCGGAAGAACTAAAGATTCGCGTAACAATCGGCTTCATTGAAATCTTTAAGAAGCTGTTCGGCACAAACTGGTCGCCGCGCTTGGAACACGTTCTGCGATACACTACGCTCGCGTTGCTCGACACTCCCGGCACCACTGTGCTCTCAATTCTTAAAATGCTTTCAGACAAGAACTACCGCCAGATGATTGTTCGCAACATTAACGATAACGTGGTTAAGAACTTCTGGGTAAACGAATTCGCCGGATGGTCCGAGCGCTACGACAATGAGGCGATCACACCGCTGCTGAACAAGGTGGGTCAGTTTGTAGCCACCAATATGATTCGCCATATTGTAGGTCAGCCGGTTAATCGTTTTGATTTTCGCAGCATAATGGACTCCGAAAAGATACTGTTGGTAAAGGTCTCGAAGGGTATTCTCGGAGAGGAAAACGCCGCGCTGCTTGGTGCAATGGTTGTAACGAAGATATACCAGGCGGCAATGTCTCGGGCAGACACGCCTGAGGCGCAACGCAAAGACTTTTATCTATACGTGGATGAGTTTCACAACTTCGCTACCGAAACCTTTGATGAAATCCTGACTGAGGCGCGGAAGTACCGGCTGAATTTAACCATAGCCAATCAGTTTCTAGGTCAGCTAGATGACAGAATGCGTAAGACCGTTTTCGGCAATACCGGTTCGCTTATTAGCTTCCGGGTGAGCGGCGATGATGCCAAATCACTCGCATCCGAGTTTACACCGCGTTTCAATGAGCGAGACGTTTTAAATCTTGGCGTTCAGGACTTTCTCGTAAAGATGTCAGTCGACGGCGAAGTACGCGAAGCCTTTTCCGGCCGCACGCTCAGGATAACCCCTCCGGAACATGACTACGTCGCGGAATGCATCGAGTACTCGCGCAGTCACTACGCACGGCCTCTTGACGAAGTTAAACAGATTCTCAAGGCTTGGGAGGAGAATAAGTTTGACGCATCCGGTGCGCAAACGGCTAAAATACCAGCATCTAAGAGTTCACAGCCGGAAGCCGGGGGGAGCAAACAGCCGGAACCCGCGCCCGAACCGGCAAGCAGCTCACTTGACGATGACGTAGAGTTTGAGGAGCCGCTGCTCTAAGCGGCTGGACCAGATGCATCAGTGCCGCTCCTGTGGAGCAGATTTCACTATCAGCGACATCGAGCGCGACCTTCGCGCCCGTCTCGCTCCAGAGTTTGCCGGACGACGATGCGATATCCCTGATCCAACGCTCTGCCCGGACTGCCGATGGCAGCGCAGACTTTCTTACCGAAACGAGCGGACACTTTTTAGCAGAAAGTGCGACTACAGCGGTCGCGGAATTATTTCGATGTTTCCAGCCGACGCGCCTTTCCCGGTCTACTACATCAAAGACTGGCTAAGCGACGTTTGGGATCCGATGGAGTTCGGGCGCGAATTTGATTTTAAACGTCCTTTTTTTGAGCAGTTCCATGAGATGCGCACTCAAATGCCTCACTTCAATCTGTTCGTCGACCCGGATCAGGACGAAAATTCCGAGTATACAAACTGCGCGACCGAGTCCAAGAATTGTTATCTAATTTCGCAGGCAGAACGGAATGAAGATTGTTACTACTGCCGAGGAGTGCATGCGTGCATCAATTGCGTAGACTGTCTCCGGATTGATCACTGTGAACTTTGTTACGAATGTATCAACGCAAGCAACTGCTATAATTGCGTTCACTGCAAGGACTGCAGCGGTTCCAGCGACTGCTATTTCTCTTCCAGCCTGCGCGGCTGCAGCAACTGTTTCGGATGTCATGGTTTAACGCAGAAAAAATACTATTGGTTTAATGAACCGCTTGGCCGAGAGAAGTGGGAGCAGCGGTTTGCAGAATTGACATTTTCTCGCTCAGAAATGCGGAGCAGCATCAAAAAGGCTGAACAGGTTCGCCTCAATCTGCCGCACCGCTTCGCTCACGTAGTCCAATGTCAAAATTCGACGGGTGATCAGATTACGCACTGCCGTGACGCCTGGAATTGCTACGACAGCCAGAACCTTGAGAATTGCGGGCACTGTTCGGAGCTTCAAGGAGGGGCAAAGTACTGCCTTGATTATTCTTGCTGGGGAATCGATGCAGAGCTGCTGTATGAGTGTATGGGCTGCGGCACCGGTGCGTATGGCAATCTTTTTACGATGCACTGCTGGCAGAGTGTGCATAACCTACTTTATTGCGATTCGTGTTTCCCGGCAGTTTCTAACTGCTTCGGCTGCTTTGGAATCCGACGCGGCAAATACTGCATAATGAATCAACAGTTCAGCGAGCAGGATTATAATGCACTTGTACCCCGAATCATCGCTCATATGCGCGAAACCGGCGAGTGGAGTGAGTTCTTCCCGGCCGAGCTCTCCCCGCACGGATACAACGAAACCATCGCCGGGGAATATTTTCCTCTTTCGCGCGAACAAGCGGCGCAGCGCAGTTGGAACTGGCGTGACGACATGCATGGCAGTCCCCATTCGGTAAGCTGCAGAGAAATCCCTGAGACCATAGAAGAAGCGGATCAAAGCATAACCAAAGAAGTACTTGGATGCGCTTCGAGCGGAACTCCGTATCGGATTGCCGCTCAGGAGTTTAAATTTTATCAAAAAATGGGCTTACCGCTGCCGGATGAGCATTTCCATCAGCGCCACCTTGCTCGTGTAGCACGACGCAATCCGCGAAAACTAGCCTCGCGCTGCTGCGAACACTGTGGTGTTGAAATTCAATCAACTTTTCCGGTAGCCCAGCCCGAGATTGTATTTTGTGAAGCTTGCTACCTAGAGCAGGTCAGTTGAGTTTTTCTCTAGGCCAGTATCCGAGCGAAGGAATTTACTTGGCGGGCTTGGCCGCAGCCTGCCTAATCCGTCTGCCGTTTGCTGCGATGTATACTAATCGCGAAGAGAAGCATCCACTACGCCAGGGGCTCGATTCTGTAATTTTGCTGTTCGTCCTCTTCGGTATGTTCGGGGGGCCTGCGTTGTATTTCTTCTCCGACATTATGTCGTTTGCTGACTACCGTCTGCCGCTTATGGCTCAGATATTCGGCTCTTTTGTATTTATCCCGGGATTGTGGATGCTCTGGAGGTCGCATTTTGACCTAGGCGCTAATTGGTCTCCGACGATTGAGAAGCGCCGTGGACATACTTTAATAACGGAGGGAATTTACTCAAACATCCGCCACCCGATGTATACCGCGCATTTCCTATGGGGCCTGGCACAATGTCTACTGATTGAGAATTGGATAGTCGGTCCCTCACTTCTCGTAAGTTTTGGCGCGCTGTACCTTAACCGAGTCGACAAGGAAGAACAGCTAATGCTGCAAGTCTTTGGCTCAGAGTACCAAGCATATCAACGCCGCACCGGCAGACTTCTGCCGAAGAAGACTCAAGAGGAAGAACTGCCTTAGTGGATAGCGCTTAGGTAGCACTCCTCGCACAAAACACGTTCGGGCCGCTCCGGAGAATACGAAGTGCGAATCGGCTTGTCGCATTCGGCGCAGCCTCGACTCCAAAGGTGGCGAGGATTTCGAAGCTGCATTCGATCGAGATGGCGGCAATGCGAGCATTTTCGCGGTGCTGGAATACCCTGCTTCTTATAGAAACCAAGCTCCTGCTTCACTACCTTAAACGCCTTGCCGCAGTCGCAGCAGCTAAGCACCTGCTCGCAGATGTCTGGGCCTACATCTGAAATACTATCCGCAGCGACGGTAAGCGAGCTAGTGGAAGGTTTAGCTGCTTCGTCTCTCCATTTATAGCCGACCGCCAAAGCCTCCTCCTTGGTAAGCGGAAAATACTCCTGCGCAACAGTTTCGTTATAGGCGCACGGCGACAGGGAGATTGGGAAAAACTCGCCCCACTCGCCCAAACTACGCATATGTTCAATCAGCCTCGGCACCAGCTTCTCATACTCCTCTTGAGTGTACTGCTTATTTAAGATGCAGTACTTTTTCTGATTCAAGCCGATACAGCCGAATAAATTCTGCGAATTATTTGTCAAGTCACAGTAAAACACGTTCGCGCAATAGTGGCTTGCCATGTTACAGGCGCTATAGTGCATCTGCAGAGTGCTAATTAGATTGTAAGCTGCCTCAGGTTTATACAAAGAGTAATTCAGGTCTTGGCAGTCTTTTGCATCGAGAACATCGTAGAGGTATTTGCAGTCCTCACAGTTGACGGCGTTGTAGACTGATCTGCAATTTTTAGAATTCTTGATGTTGTTGCCTTCGCAGTCTTCGCAGCTAAGATTGTACATATCGCGGTAAACACCGCGCTCCAATCTATCGGCGAGCCACTTAAGTCGCAAACTCACAACTTCAGCAGCGCTTCCCATGTCAAGTTCGCTGCGCTTTTTCTCATACTCTTCTTTCGTGTGCGGCTGATTGTGAATATAATACTGCTTATTTCGCAGGTTTACTGAAAACAAGCAGTCCTTACAGCCTTTGCAGTCAAAGCAAAACTCTAAGTTTGAGCAGTTTTCTAAGTAGATCGAATAGCGGCAGTCGTAGCAGTTGTAACTATTGAGACACTCGTAGCACAGTGTCGAGTCATATACGAAGGTGCAGTCGACGCAGTCCTTACTAAACTTCGTAAACAGGTTGTAGTAGCAATCCTCGTTACCCTCACCGGCAATATCCAAATAGCAATTCTTGTCGTCACCGCAGTAGTTGCAATAATAGCTGTTTTCGCAGTTGACAATATCGACGCCGAGACGTGGAACCGCCTGCATCAGCTCGTGCCACTGTTCAAAAAACGAGCGGGAGAAATCAATCTCCCTGCCGTAATCCATTGGGTCCCATTTGTCTCCGTACCAGTTCTTAGGGTGGTAAACGGGAAAGCTGACCTCTGCCGGATAAATCGCAACCATCCGCTCGCCGCTTAAGTCGCAATTTCGCATATAGAAGGAGCGGTCGTTTCTCCATGCCATTCGACGGACATTCCTGCACTCAGGGCAAAGAGTAGGCGGCGGAATTACACAGGTTTGTCCACCGTAGCGCGGTGAGACTTTCTCCAAAAAAGCTTGATCGCTATCGGTAAATTCGAACTGCTCTGCGCAGGACTTGCATG
>JAUIIP010000197.1 GCA_030431555.1 bacterium | reverse complement strand
ATGCCCTACCTTAGCTGCTGCAGAAGGCTCAAGCGTAGACCTTATCTGACCAATATTCAAGCATTCACAGGTTAAGGCGGCGGCAGTTTCCCGAACCAATTCTAATTTGGTTTGACGCGAAATACTGCTAATGTCAGCTGCATTACTTCGACAGGAAATATTTCTCAATGGATAATCAAAAGCGTTTAACTGCTCTCGTTACAGGAGGCTCTCGCGGACTTGGTCGAGCGATTGCTCAAGCATTTGCTGCTGACGGCTATAAGATTGCCGTTCACTACTCCGGCAATAAGTCGGCGGCAGACTCTACTTTAGCTTCCCTTTCAGGCAGCGGTCACTGCTTGACCCAAGGCGCAATCGACTCACCTGAAGGAGCTGCAGGCGTGTTCAATGCGGCGAGAGAACACCTGGGCAGGATTAGTGTTCTAGTTAACAACGCGGGAGTTTTTTTCGATCACCCACCTAGCGAATCGAGTTTCGACGATTGGTGCCAAGCCTGGCAGAAAACGATCGGTGTCAATCTTTTTGGACCAGCATACCTTAGCTATTTAGCAGTTAACGAAATGAAGTGCACCGGAGGTGGCTCAATTATTAACATTTCGTCGCGAGGAGCATACCGGGGAGAACCTAACTCTCCCGCTTACGGCGCCTCGAAGGCCGGACTTAACTCCCTTAGTCAATCATTAGCCGTCGCCTGCGCGAAGCACGACATATTCGTTTATGGAATAGCTCCCGGGTGGATCGAGACCGATATGGCAAAACCGTACCTACAAGGCGCAAACGGTGATGCGATCAGAAATCAAAGCCCACTGGGCAGGGCCGCCAAACCCGAAGAGATTGCACGAATCGCTCTGTTTCTCGCCTCCGGCGAATCCAGTTTTATGACCGGAACGGTAATCGACGCCAATGGAGCTTCTTACTTGAGGTAGAAAATCTTGGAGCAATTAACACTCTCTCAACCACTCGATATGCACCTGCACCTAAGGGACGGAGGAATGCTCGAGACGGTAGGCCCTCTTAGCGCTGAGACCTTCGCCGGTGCCGTTATTATGCCGAACTTGGTGCCGCCCGTTGACGAACTTCAGAAGTGCCTTGCTTATCGGGAGAGAATTCAAGCCGCCTGCAAGAGCGAGGCGTTCGAGCCGTTCATGACTTTATTTTTTCGGCAGTATTCGCGCTCGGAGCTTGAGGCCGCGAAGTCGCACATCATCGGCATCAAGCTTTATCCGGACGGCATTACTACAAACAGCGAAGGCGGCGTCAGAAAGATTGCAGATGCTGAAGACACCATTGCACTGATGGAAGAAACGGGCATCCCGCTGTTAGTGCACGGAGAAACCGGTGACTTCGTTATGGATCGCGAAGAGCGCTTTTTAGAGGTATACGATCATCTGGCGAGAAAATTCCCCAAGCTGCGAATCGTAATGGAGCACATTACGACTCAAGGGGCGGTCAAACTGCTCGATCAGCATGCAAATTTATTTGCCACCGTAACCCTTCATCATTTAATTATCACGCTCGACGACGTCGCCGGGGGATTTCTACGACCACATCTCTTCTGCAAACCAATCGCTAAACGCCCTGAAGACAGGGAGGCACTACTTCAAGCTGCGTTGTCTGCCCACCCCAAACTTTCATTCGGCAGCGACTCAGCCCCGCACCCTCAAAGTAAGAAAGAGTGCTGCGGTTGTGCTGCCGGAGTTTTTACGGCGCCGATTGCTCTGCAGATGCTGGCCGAGCTGTTTGACAAGCATGATAGACTTCCCAACCTTCAAGCGTTTGTGAGCGATAATGCCGTAAAAAATTACTCTGTCAGACCTCCTGCGAAAAAGGTTTTGCTTACAAAACAACCCTCCGAAGTCCCCGAAGCTTACGGCGACGTTGTGCCGATGTGCGCGGGAGAACAAATTGGCTGGAGCGTCGAAAAAATTACTGACTAGAGGCGGTCGTAAAGGGCGGCCCTGATAGTCTTAAAAAAGTGCCGGGCTTTGCGCCCGACACTTGCTCCTTATCCCATTACCCCTGCGCTGCCGTTTGCTGCTGAACGCAGCTCCCAAAAGCTGTTATCCAGGTATGCTGATTGAATACTTCCTTCTCCAGCGCAATGCTCTCGATTTGATTGGCGAGTGCCGTGCAGCGTTTCGCGGTATGAGAGGTCGCGGCAAAGTAGTCGTCTGCATGCGCCGCGGCGGTTAAGCTGAAAGCCATAAGAGCCAGGGCCAAACCTAGCATTGCTGCAATTCGCTTAGCTGAATAAACTTTCTTACGCATACTGCCTCCAAAACATTTTCTGCACTGAGCCGCTGAATCATCACGCGCCCGATAAGTGAATCCTATCGCAGCGCGGTTCTAACGACCGTAACAGTCGTCACGAAAAGCTTGTGCTTTTTCACACAGTGAAAAGATAAGTCTCGATGCGGACGCAAGAAGTTTACTGCGACCGTAACCGTCTGGAAACACGTGTGTTTTGTTGCCGTATCCCCTTCCAAGGCCGACCCTTGCCTGATCCCAGCTCCAATTCTATGCTCCTTCGAATGGATAACCGCTTTTCGGAGGTTTGATGAAAGTTTCAGAAATTATGACCAGAGATGTGACGACCGCCACTCCCGACACTACGATCGCTCAGCTTGCGCACGTCATATCAGAGAAAAACTTGGGAGGTTTGCCGATCGTTGACGAAAACGGTGAACTAGTCGGCATAGTGACCGAAAGCAATCTCCTACCGAAAATGAAGAAGGTTCCGTTTTCCAATATTAAACTCCCTGCGTTATTTCATGAATGGGTGGACGAGCCGGGAATTGAACCTCTGTTCAAGCTTGCGCGAGACAAAAAAGCCGGCGAGGTCATGAGCACAAAGGTCGTAAGCGTGGAGCCCAATGACACTGTGCTCGCCGCGGCGATCATTTTGGGCGAGCGCGGTTTTCGCAGACTCCCTGTCGTAGAAGATGGTCGATTGGTGGGCATCGTAAGCCGAGGTGATATTCTTCGGGCTCTTGCAAAAGCGAATGAACTATGAATTTTTTAATCTTACGTAAATTTGTTCCCGCACTTTTGATTGTCTTTTTGGCGTCGGCGTGCTCTGCAGGCTCTAAAACCGGCGAGCTGGACCCGAGCCGGCCGACACTTAAGGTATTTTGCAGCTATCCTGGAAGCCAGTACATGCCGTTTTTTGCATGGAACGGTGCAGGCGAAATCAGCGGCTTCGAACCTGAGGTGATGAGCGAGGTAGCTGAGAAACTCGACTTGCAGATAGCGTATGTCGCACCTCCGCCGGGGAAGACCTCGGATGTCGATCCACGAGTTCGCGCTTTGCAAAGCGGCGAGGCGGATGCAGTGATTTACACTATGCCCCGCAACGGCACATACCGAGACGCTGTAGATTTCACTATCCCCTATCACGTTGAGGGTATCGGCATCCTAGTCCCCAACGGCTCAAGCATCCAGTCTGCTGGCGACTTAGCCGGAAAACGTCTGCTGGCATTTAACGGAACAACTGCGTATGCATGGGCCAAGAATCGCTTTCCTACGGCCAGAATAAGCACCCGATATCCACCTGGCGCACGCGGCAACGTTATCGACTTGCTCGTAAACGGCTACATCGATGCTTTCTTGATTGATCGTTCACACCTCGTTTGGATTGCTTCGCAAAGCGATGCAGTCCGCGTGCTTCCTGAGCAACGCAGCCATGAAGAATTCGCAATTGCCGTAAAGAAAGGCAACGATAAGCTGTTAGCTAAGCTGAATTCCGCCCTTGTCGAGCTGCACAAGGACGGGACGCTGCGTGACCTTAAACAAAAATGGATGAAAGGAGCGAGATAGTCTCTCAGCGCTTCTTAACTTCAGATGTTTTATTGACAGTTAATTCCGCAGCCTTGCGAAACTCCTCCTCGTTTTCGAAAGTCTCCACAGGGAGCCATACGCTGCTGTGGTCGTAATCTAGCTGGAGCCCCGTCTCTGTGGATTTCACTCGTGCAATTTGCTGCCAAGAATAGCTCTCGCTCTCCGCTCCCTCGACCTCTTTCACAAAGCCGTCTACGGAAAAACGAAAAATGTGTTTCTTGCCTGCCGCATCGAGTCTCTTGAAAGTCCGCGCACGCAGCGCTTTCAGCACAAAGCGCCGCAACACAAACCAGTAAACAAAACACGCCAGCGTACCGTGACTGATCGGATTGGGGCCAAAAACATAATATCCCGCGCATCCTACAAGCAGGCCAATAAAGAAAATTATGCCGGTAAAGTAATCAAGAGCCCTACCTTTATCATTGCGGCGTATAGCTGCAGCATGCCGCTGATAAGTCTCTTCGTCTAACGTAAATTCAGATACCATTGCCCTTACCTGCCCGCTCTCGATCTAACTCTCTCCAAAAATGCCGCCGGATCGGGTTTGCGGATAAAATTCAGAAGCAGTGCGACACCACAGTAAATCAAAATTCGATCGAGCTCACCCGAAACAATCGAGTCTACTAATCCGAAAATCGCGATACTTTCGTTAATAACAAGAACAATCAGAACAGCGACATGGTAGCGATTAAGCAGCTTCTCCACGACGGCTTTGTTCAAATCTGCGACAGAGTCGCTAGTCTGCGACAGAGTACCGGAAATAAGAAATTTCCAGAAACCCTGAGCAAGCAAGACATTGACGACTGCCATCGCCGCGAGAGCGTTTCTCAGTAAATCGCTCGTCTGAGGCGTCACACCGCTTCCCGACGAAACAACCACATACGCCACGACGGCATAGCACGGAATAGACAGCGTTAATGCTAGCCACACTAGGCGGCTTGTTCGGCTGCGCTGCTGAACCAGCGCATCAATTTCAGGAGTAAACATTAGAGGCCCCCGTATCGATCGTCATTCTACTTGTCGGACACCTACGCAGCAATGCGAAATTACTGCCTCAGCGGCGTTGGGAACCTGTATTGCTCGTTATAACCCTTTCGCACGACCGTCCCGACCAACACATTTGGATTCTGGGGCTCGACAGTTACCACACCATAAGTGTCTGGTATGTCGTTGTCGCAAATCTCCAAACTGAGCAGTCCGTTTGCCGGTACAACCAAATTTATGCCGCTGCCCAGCACAGCAGTCCCATCCAGCCTGGTCATTTTCAAATTCGTTGCTTGGGCTGCATTGCTAGAATTGGTAAGCAGCAAATCGCAGCCTTGGCCAATATACGTATTATAACTTCCTCGCAGCACAGATCCGAGCGCCTCCCTAGCGGGCATCCCATACTGATACAGGAGTTCGCCGCCGACGCCTCGACCGTAGTGCATTGAGGTAACGACCAATCCTCCTGCAACGCTGCCTTGAATGCGCGCGACGCCCTTGACACCGCTAAGGATAGAGTCGGTTATCAAATGATAGGAACCTCTCGGAGCGATCGCGTAGACACCGGAGTGCAGGAGAGTTCCGTTCTTGCTGTAGATCTCAACCTCGGCGTTGTTAACTTGATCGGAGACGTTGCTAATTTCGAGAATCGCGGAACCAATTGACGTATCAAGCGGTGCGACCAGCAGTTTGCCGCTTCCTTTCAGCCCATCAAACTGTGAAGCGGTCATGAAATCGTTCGCTGAGAAATCACCGTTATTGTAGTAATACCGGACATTGCGAAACTGAAAGCTCGCCTCAGGCTCCTCAGGGCGCCACTCTACGGTTCCGATCATATTGCTCCCGAACTGATGGGCGGAAAAGTCACGGCGCGCTCCAGCCGGCAGGGTCACTTTTTCAAACCCGAGAATAACTCCGTCCATTCCGTAGTAAAACAAATCTCCCGCTTGAACCGACGCGGTGACATTGGTCAGTTGTATCCAATTTGCCACAATATTTCCTAGCTCACTCGCGGCATAGCTAGGTTGATATGTATTAAATGGCGCGAACTGACTGCCTATCGCCGCGTTGGAGAAAGGCATGGCAAAGGCGAATTGGTATCCACCGTATGCGTCAAGCCTGTAGTAAACCATGCGGCCATCGATATCGCCGGGACTGCCGCTGTGACTTGTGCATACTCTGCCGTATGAGTCTGCCGCACGACCAGGCATGTCGTGAACCAACACATCGAACTGCGCACCTGGAGGAATGTTAAAATTGAAAGTGCTTTGCGCAACGCCATTGATGTCAAACAGAGTTGTCTGCAGGCTAATCGCCTGGCCACTCATATTCACGTGCTCCATTATATTAAGCATCGACAAATAGCCGTTCCATTCACTGCACACTGTAGTGCCGAGAACCGGAATCGCGCTGCCTGGGTCTGTCGGATCACTGCCGTCGCTGACCTCCTGACCATCCTCTACTCCGTCACCATCAGAATCGGGATTGTTGGGATCTGTTCCCAGCAGAGTCTCCTGAGCATCCGTTAAACCATCACCATCGCTATCCTCCGAACCGCCCTGGCTTTGACTTCCGGCCTCGGGATCAATCGTAAAACTGACAGCAGGTGACTGCGGCCCGACGTTGCCGGCCTGATCTCTGGAGCGCGCACTTACTGTGTGCGGCCCCTCGCCGAGCACCAACTGCGACTGAATACTCCAATTGCCTGCGGCATCAGCGGTAACCTCACCCGCATCCGCCGAATCAACAATGACTGTAATGTTGGCCAACGGCTCGCTTGTCCCTGCGTACAGCGGCTGCGTATCAGAGAATACTTCCCCGTCAAGCGGCGATGAAATAAAGGGGGCGTCCGGCGCAGTGACATCGACTATCACTGTGACCTGAGATGAAGAAGGGCTTGTTTGCTGCCCATCTGTAGCCGTCGCAGTCAAAATGTGCTGAGTCTCGCTGAAGGGCTCTGTCGGCGTTAAAGTCCAATCCCCACTGAGAGATACAGTGGTTGTGCCTAGCGAGAGTGCGCCGTCGAAAACCTCTACGACCGATTCAGGATCTGCCGTTCCGACTATTACCGGCAGCTGTTGCGCGATGTAGCTGCCACTTAGCGGCGAAGTGATTATCGGAGTCGAAGGAAGTGTGCCATCGATTGTCACATTTACTGCCGTCGAGAGTGGGCTTGTATTTCCCGCTGCGTCCCTCGCACTTGCCTCAAGTGCATAATCGCCGTCTGCAATCGGACTCTGCGCCGTGAAGACCCAATCGCCCTCTGCATTCGCCGTAGTTGTGCCTC
>JAUIIP010000196.1 GCA_030431555.1 bacterium | reverse complement strand
CAAGGCGGGTTAGCGCCATCGGAGCCAGAAAATTTGTTTCGAGCTGCCTGACTTCTTCCTCATCCGACATATGCTCGACTACCGAGCGGAAGCTGATGCCTGCGTTGTTTATCAGCACATCGACCCCGCCCCAGCATCGCTCAATTTCCTGCACTACCTTGCAGCGCTGCTCAGCAACATTCACGTCGAGTTCACGAATCAGAAAGCGCTCGGTCTCGACGATACCGTGCTCTTGCAAGCGCTGCTTTGGCTGATCGCGAGCCGTAACCACGACCCGATACTTGGAGTGCTGCAGCCGCTTTGCCAACGCTCGCCCGATGCCCGAGGCCGCGCCGGTTAACAAAATAACATCTGGATTTTCAGCCATTTAAGCCCTCAACTCGGCGATCGCGGGAGCATAGCACGGATGCGTGCAAAAGCTTTACTTTCTGAGTAAATTAGTGTATTTTCCCGCGTTCGTGTTCGGCTCTTTTTGTATGCAAATATTTAGAAGATTTACGTTCCCTGTCTCTCGCTGAAGCTGACTTCAGCCGGAGACAGAGGCTTGCGGTAAAGCAAGGTTAAATTTGTTTTATCTCCTTCCTAGCAGGCGCCTGCGCCCGCCGCGGTATCGCTGAACTGAGCAACTCACTCTCTTCAGCGATACCCGCGGCAGTGGTGATTCAGGCGAGTGTCCTGATCACAGTTAACACTGTTGCAAAACCCTGCATGACCGAAGGAGACTCATCATGCACACGTCCGACTCCACCCGCATCACGATCGTCCTCGGCCTCGACCAGTCCCGCGAGGCCATCAAGTCGCTGCTCGGCCGGCTCTACGCGCCGTTCGACCCGAACGCCATCTGGGACTACTTGCTCGAGGCGATGAACCCGCGCGGCAACCGCACGGCGAGCGAGCTGCGCAGCATCACGCTCGGCGCTCCGGACTGCGAGATCGCGGCCACCGACGGCACCCTCGCCCTCGACTGGAATTCCGGCGACATCCGCGACGGCAAGTTCCGCGGGCTGCTCACCATCGACAGCGACGGCGAGCACTTCCGCTTCACGAACGGCCAGACCGGCGAGACGCTGACCTTCTTCCGAGCGAAGGCCCCCGGCGCGCGCGTCGCCAAGAGCTACGCGGCGCTGAGCACCACGACGGACCGCGTCGCCCAGCGCCTGCCGCGTCTGCGCCAGGCCAGCGGCACGCTGTTCGCACGGGGCAGCGGCGAGCTCGAGGCGAAGACCGGCTCGGAGATCCTCGAGGCGATCAGCGGAGACACCTCCGAGACGCCCGATGACCCCCAGCTGGCGACGGACGGCGACGAGCAGCCCGTCGGTGAGCGCGAGGCCGTCGGCACCGTGTAGGTCTCGGGCGACAACAGACGCCCCTCCCCTACGGCTGGTGAGATGATTGTCATGGCAGTGCCCGCGTGAGAGCCCGAGTATGGTTCTCCGGGCACTGCCTTTAAGGTCTTCGATGCCGCAAGCCTCCGTCGACCTCAATTTCACTTTAATCTGTATGGTCCCAGCCTGCCTTTGGAAGGGGTTGGCTTAGAGTATCCCTAGCAGAAATAGAGTCTGCGGCAGGGCGTGTATCGACACCGTGAACCGTGCGAATTAACCTCGCCGCAAACTCTATCCAATGCTGCGTACTTCTAGTTGCTGGTCTGTGGATCGCTCCGCAAGCTCGCACCGAGTTCTCTTCGATGCGAGATCGCCTCAGTAGCTTAAACGCGCCGTTCGACCCCTTGCGGCTTATCGCCGGTGCCGGGGGTGTATGGTGCGCTCTCGCTCGGGTAGAACTCGACGATGTCTTCCGGCCGAGCCGCGAAGATCACACAGTCCCAGTCGTTCCCGCCGAGTTCCTTGTGCGGAGCCCAGGTGGGATCGCGCAGCGGAACTTCACGATAGCCGGCACGCGCGAAGGTGCGGGTGACCGGAGCGTAGCCCTTGGCGGTACGCACCCACAGTCGGCGATCAGGACCGAAGTCGAGACCGTCGCTGCAGCGAGACATGTGGCGATGACGGGCATCCATCAGACGACGATAGATCGTCTCACCGCGGGCGTTGGCCGTGTGCTGGGCCGACTTGGCGAGGCAGGTAACAATGTTGTACCCGTCTCCCGGCCGCATGCCCCAGTGTCCGATCTGGGTGTTGTCGATGATTGCCTCGTCGACGTGGCGAACGCAGCCCGAGAAGCCGACCATCTCGTTGCCGCGTTGCGGATCGAGAACGTCGAAGAGCATCACCGAACGGGCGGCGACGACTTCATCACTTCGGCCGAACAGGTCCATCAGGTACTTCAGCCAGTAGGCCGGAGTCTCGACGAAGCTGAACGGCGGTTCCTTGAAGTAGGCAGCGAACCTCTCGGCACGCACCTCCATCGCCTCGAGAGCCTGAGCTCCACTGGCGGCTCTGACGATCAGTTCCTTGGTTTTTCGTTCGGTCACGGGACAGCCTCCCAGTGAGAAGCGGGATCTCGGTGCTCGCGCATTGCGACCTCCCTGGTCATTTCGAGTGAGTTGCGAAGAATCGAAGCTAGAACAGCTCCGACTGACGATAAGACCTGCAACGGCAGACAGGCCCACGATTGGGATTAAAACCTCCTTCGTCCTACTACGGACTCAGGTGTCAATTTCACGCTCCTGCCGACAGCGCGCGCTGTGCGAAGATAAACGGCGCACACCACGTGCTGCGGCGGAAAGCCAAGCTACTACCCCGACAAACGACTGTGGATGGAAAGAACAGACATTTACTGTCTTCAAATAAAGTAATAACTTATTTTAAATATGGGAAATAAAAGGGACTTCTTCTACGAAAGGGATCGATAAAGCCATAAAAATATACGAAACGGGACAACGGGTGTGTAAAAATTTATGAAATGCTCCTGAGCCCTGCTGAGACTCAGTTCTGTTTCGAAATGTTAGGTAAAATGAGATGATAATCCAGGATTTTAATTATCTAAGCCGCGTAGAAATACATATGCGAGAAAAACATGGCATTCATTAAGCCAATCGATAAAGAAATTCTCTACCATCTGGATTATAATTCTCGGCAGTCGGCCGCTGAACTAGGGCGCACGCTGCAATTGAGCCGTGAGCGCGCCGCTTACAGAGTGAGCCGCCTAGTTGAAGCTGGAGTCATTCGCAGTTTTACTACGGCGATTAATCCCTACAAGTTCGGCCTGATGATTCACAAGACGTACTTGGCGTTGGACAACAACCGTCAGCGTATCAGCAAGTTAATTGAGCATTTGAAAAATCATCCGCGAGTGATGTGGCATGCGGAAGCCTCGGGCGGGTGGGATCTGATGTTTGCTACCTACGGGCGCAATCCGCGTGAGTTCCACATTATCCAGAGCGATATTCTTACAAAGTTCAGCGATATCGTGGTCGGGATAAGTGTTTATACAATTATTGACGCGATGTTTTTCCCGAAAAACTACCTTAGAGGAATCGGTTCGGGATCGTTCTATTTTGGCGGACAGCCGGAAAACCATCGACTTTCTTCTCTAGAGCTTGAGATTCTGAAACTGCTCTCTCAAAATTCGAGAATCAGCATTACCGAGATGGCTGAGCGTACTAACTCGACTCCGATAGTGGTGCGCAAGCGAATCGGAAAGCTCGAAGATTTAGGAATTATTGTTGGTTACCGGATTGAAGCTAATCCGAGTTGGTTCGGGCTTTACGCCTATAAGGTTCAGCTTCACTTTCGCAACTACGATTCGCGCGGCCAGCACGAACTGATGGAATACTGTAAGGCTCACCCGAATATAATTCTCGTTGTACAGCAGCTGGGCGATTGTATGGTTGAATTGGAACTAGAAGTCCCGAGTAGTGAGGCATTGGACAAGATCGTGAGCGAAATTCGCGAACGCTTCACCAAGTACATCAGACGCGTCGACACGATACGTGTTCAGGCTCAGTATCACCGCTGGATGCCGCCTGATTTAAGGGCAGACGAAAGCCTGGGGGCTGACTAGCAGCTTCCCCAGACTCTTTAGCGCTCTTTGTTCAGTTCTTATCCGGGTAGACCGTCTTGCCCGCACCGGTCAGAGCTTCGCCGAAGTTATTCGCGGCAGCGCGGCCTTGGTCGATGCCTTTACCTACGGCCTTTCCTGTTTCCTTTAAGGCTTCCCCGAAATTATCAGCCACTTTATGACCGTCAGGTGCACCTTCTCTGACATCCTCGACACCTTCTCCCGCGTTCTCCAATACCTCGCCCGCACGATTCTCAATTTTTGAAGGTTCACGTTCGTGCTCGTGGTTGTCGTCCTCCGCTGAAACAGGTGCGGCTTGAGCAACAAGTGCAAACGCCAGCAGCAAAACGCATTTGGATATTTTCATGTTTGTTTACTCCTCAGTTGGGTCTTCTTCTGTATCAAACTCGGCTTCAATTTCTTCGAATTCTTTGCCGATCTCTATGAGTTGAGATTTTGTCTGTTTAAGGACGTTTTTACATACCTTAATCGCTCCGAGTGCCTCCTTGATTCGCGGGACAAGTTCGTCGATTGAGACCTTATTTTCCTGTAGTTCATTGGAGAGCTTCTCCAGAAGTTGGTAGTTCTTTTCGAAGCTGGCGTCTTTCTTTGCTGCTTGAGGCATATTGTTCCTCCTACTCGATTCTTGCGCTTTTCTTCGCGTCGTAAAACTCTAATTCCACTTGGTCGTTAGCTTGCAGATCTGATGCGGCAATTACGATACTACGTCCTGCTGTCTTGCGAACTATGCTGAATCCGCGTTTAAGCTGAGTTTCTGGACTGACGGCGTCGACTAAAGCAGTGAGCCCGGCAAGGCGTTCCGCAGCTCGTTCAAAGATGTTTTCCCCGAATAGTGGGAGTCGTGAGTAACGTTGCAGGTACAAGGCGGCCCGGTCTAGGCTGCCGGCGCTAAGATCAAGAATTCGACTCCCTGCTCTGACGAGTCTATGTCGCTTCGTCGCGCTGGCGGAAGATGCAAGCATCGGAATAGAGGCGGCAAGTGCCTGCAGCCGAACCAGCTTATGTGTGAGCAGCGACTTGGCTTGAGAGAGAACTAAGGCAGAGCTGTGCGCCATCGACCTGGACCGGTCGGCAAACAGCTGCTCCGAGCAGCCGGCGATGTCTCCTGCGAAATCCAGCACGCTGGAACGCACACGAACTATGATGTCGGCAAAGAAGCGACCGAGATCTTTAGGAACCCCGCAGGCTCGAAAGCTGACATCTTGAACTGAAGACAAGTCTTCTTGGTGGCCGATAGCTGAGAAAATCGGCAACGGGCATAAGCAAACAGCCTTTGCGACTTCGTAGTCGTTGAAAACTGCAAGCTCCGCCCTACTGCCGCCGCCGCGAAAAATAAGAATGGCGTCCAGGTCCTTTCTTTTGCCTAATGTCTTTATCGCGCGAACGATTTCACGTTTGGCTGCGGTTCCCTGCATTGCTGAGGGATGCCACAATAGCCTAAAGCCGTAGCGAGCCTGATCGAGAGAGTTCCTAAAATCGTTAATAACAGTTCCTGCGGAGCTGGTGATCAAGCCCAGGCGCGTAGGAAGAAAGGCAAGGTCCAGCGAGCGATTACTGTTAAAAATCCCCTCTTTCTTAAGCTGCTCGTTGGTCTTATCCCTTTCTGCGGCAAGTTTGCCTATGGTGTATTCGACGACGACTCGTCTAACGGTAAGGGAAATGTCTCCCCTTCTGGGATTAATGCCGACGTCGACCTCGAACATCACTTCGAGGTCGGGTTCCAGTGCGAAGCCGGCCTTCTCGACTTCACCGATTATGCGCGAGCTGTCATCGCTCCAAATAAAGCAATTAATATGCACTCCAGAATCATCGCTATCGCTCAACTCAATATAAGTGTGGCGAGGGGCTTTGATTTTACTGATTACGCCGCGAATAAAGACCGGGGCAGGAAATGCTGCTGCAAGGGCCGCTCTGACTTGGGCAATAAACTGAGCTACGCCGACGCCGCTTGGTACACCGGAGGGAACCTCAGGTTCAACATTACTATCGTCGGTTTTGCCGCTTTCGCTGATTTCCAACTGTGGGAAGGCTGTCTTTAGGTTGGAAACAGAAATGTCAGGGACGCTTACAATCCACGACTTGATATCTCCTCGCCACTTTGCCGATCCGAAGGACTTAATTTTTTCTTTGGCCTGAAACGTGCCCGGCCCGCTGAAGGTTACCGTCTTTGCGGTCCAGTCTATATGTGCTTGCAGCTGTGCCACGCGGCGGTTTCCTTCACATCCGAGAGGTCTCGGCCGGGCGGCCGGGACGATATTCTTGATTAGCAGAAATCTCGACCTTAGCGAAACGTTAATTAGATATGGTTCTGCTTGAGAAATATTGGGGTCTATTGCCTAAGTCTGGGTTCATCATATAATGCGGCGTCATGAAGATACTTCGCGTTGCAACAATTCTACTTTTATTTGCGCCCTTGGCTGCCTGTTCCGCATTTAAGCCGAAGGTGCAGTATGAGGACATCAAGGTTCGGTCCAAACCGGCTGATGCCGACGTCAAATTCTCCACCGGTGAGTTTTGTATGACGCCCTGCGTCGTGGCGCGGCCTCTGGGTGAGCCGTTTACCTTATCAGTCCGCAAGCGCGGGTATAAGACACGTTGGGTTAAGGTGTCGCCTGAACCGGAACGAAGCGATAGTCAGCAGCCCGCTGCCCCGAATAAAGACAACAACGCTTTCAAGCCAAATCCAATTTTTGTGACTTTGGAACCAGAGTGGTCGAAGTAGATATTTCTACAGATTTCCGAAGTTCGCAATTTCCTGAAACGGTGCGTAGTCGCGGATGTTGTTGAAATCCGCATCGTCCTTTAGCCAGGTCTTAATACGCGGGTAGAGTTTAATTGCCTTCTTGAGCTCATCGACAGATTGCTGAGGCTGATTGGTTACGGCGTAATACGACGCCAGATTGTAATAGGTCGGAGCGTACTGCTTGTCGATTTCCAGTGCTTTCTTGAAGTGAGTCAGCGCGTGTTCGGGCTTGCCGAGCTTTAGCAGGCAAACGCCCAGCGACAGCCTGGCAGAGAGATGGTTTTCTTGATAGCCGAGGGCTCGTTTGAACAGGACTCCGGCCTTGAGATACTCCTTCTGCTCCATGAGCTCGCGGCCTTCGTCGTGCAGCTTGCCCGCTGCTTCACGTCGTTCGTGT
>JAUIIP010000195.1 GCA_030431555.1 bacterium | reverse complement strand
GCCATTGGCGGTGCTGGCCAGCGCGTGGTCGAGGTCAAGCATTTGGTCGATCGCGATGGAAGCAACAGTTGTTGGGATTTTTGTGCAGTTGTAATTCGGATCTAAGTCCTGCAGGCAGTCACAAAGTGCAGTGCGCTGAGTTCCGCAGCCACCGGCAGGCGGAGTGGTGAGACAATCTTTGTAATCGTTGCACTGTGACGGACAGTTTCCCCAAGGTGCGTGGTTGCACTGAAGGTGCACAGTTGTGCTCCATGCATGTGCGTTGTTTGCGGTAATTGCTTGGACTGCGACTGCAGTGAAAATTAATACGGCTGAAGTGAGAAATGCTTTCATCTTATGTTCCTTTTCATTCCATTTTGCATAATTGGTAGAAATAACCTCCCCGCGGAATCTACGTAGATCTTTAGGAAACTCAGCGAAGCAAACCATAGCTAGGGCCGTGGTATTCCTTTATAGCGTTCAAGTCAACCGAATTAGCGTATTTTTGACTAATCTTCTTTCAATGTTAGAATTCTTGCTAAATTCTTTCTCAAAATGGCCCAGTAGATTGAGATTCCTACATCTTCCAACGAGAGAATTCTTCTCGCGGGAAGATGCAATGCGTCGGGTTTTGCTCTCCATTTAATGTCCTAATTCATTTCTCTTTTTAGAGAGGAAGGAGCTGGCAATGGCCAAGCCATTGATGCTCGCCTTGGCGGCTCTTGCTGTCGCCTTGGTATCCGTTCGTCCTGTCTCGGCTGCTCAGAGTGGTTCTGAGTTCTTCGAGTCCGTCATCGGTGTCTCCGATGGGCGCAAGCAGCCCGGAGGCGTTGGCGTACTGGTCGAGAACGGCGAGGTCAGTCTCGTCGAAGGGTTCGGAACCTACGCTATCGGCAACCCGACGCCTCTCTCAGGGGATTCGGTCTTCGCCGTGGCTTCGGTTTCCAAGGTCGTGACTGCCTACACCGTACTGACTTTCGTGCAGGACGGTGAACTCAGTCTCGATACGTCGGTTGCTGAGCTGCTGCCCGATCTCGGGATTCCCGAGGGAGTGCAGGTTCGGCACCTTCTCAGCCACACCAGTGGCCTCGAGGAGCGCTTCGTAGGAACTGCGTCTCGTGATATCTCGAGCGGCCCCGCGCTGCGCGAGATGCTGGCGTCGGAACTTCCGCCGTTCAGCTACGAGCCTGGTGAAGTGTATCGCTACTCCAACTGGAACGCGGCACTTCTCGGGCTGATCGTCGAAGAACTCTCGGGCAAGTCGTTCGCAGCGTCTGTTCGCGAGCGCGTTTTCGAACCGCTCGGCATGAGTTCGAGCTTCTACTCGCGTGAACAGCACGCGGGTCAGAACGAGCGTGTTCCCGGCAACAAGTACGACTGGGACAAGGGCTGGGAAGAATTCAGTCCGTTCTATGTCTTGCTTGAGCCGGCCGGTGGCTTGATGACGACGCCTGACGACATGGCGCGCTTCATGACCCACCTGCTCAGTGAGGAGGTCGCCGCAAGCGATGCGCTTTCGGCGCTCTACGCTCCTAGCTGGCAGCCGTCGGCGGACTCCGCTCAAGCTGTCGGTTCCGGTACGATGCTGCGTCGGCATGAGGGCTTGAGGCTTGCGAGCCATACTGGAGCATTCCAGGGTGTCGCGAGCTGCCTCGTTCTCGTTCCGGAGAAGCGCACGGGCTACTTCGTGGTCTGCAACTTCGAGAACACGAGCCTGGGTGATAGTTGGCGCGAGTTTGTGTATCAGTGGTTCGGCGTTAATCAATACGCTGCGGCCGCAAAGCACGACACGCCTCTGCCGCACGGTGTCTACCGCGATTTGCGCTTCCAGCGCAGCACGCGAACCGCCGAGCGTCTCTCAGCTCTGCTGGGTGTCGGCTCCGAGCTGCGAATCACCGCGGCGAACGAGCTAAGCGCAGCCGTCAGCCCACTGGTGGTCGATTCGCATCCGGGCGACACCTTCGTCGTTTCGGGTCTCGACACCTTCGTGCGTCTGAGGTGGTACGAGCGATCGGAGCTGCGCATCGCTGTTCTAGCCGTTGTGCTGTTCGCTCAACTACTGATGCTGCTGCTGATCCTGCTGAAGCGGCCGTGGAAACGCGCTGCTGAAGCAAAAGTCCGCGCGCGCTGCAAGTTCTACTGGGTCATCAACTCAGCAGGCTTGTTCGTCGGACTGGCAGCTGTCGGCTTTGTCGTCGCTGGTCTTGCGACGGTCTCGCCGATGGAGCTGATGTACGGCTACACCGGCACGATGCAGGTCGGCATCGCGCTTGCCTGGGTGCAGAGTCTGCTCGCGCTGCTCGCACTCGGTGCAACTCCATTCACGCTGATGCGCCGCACGGCCGCCAAGCGCGCCCGTGCACTGCGCGTCTGCGCTCTTCTTACACTGCTGTCACTCAGCACGGTCTTCTTCTGGCTGGGCTGGTCGATTGTGTGATGAAAAGGGGCAACACACTGTTATAAACGAGGTTGTGCGTTGCAACTTCTCCCCTTTATTTTTCGCTGTTCGCGGCAGCCTCCGGGCAGAACTCCCCGCGAAGTGCTGAGATAAATGTGCATAGAGCTGCCAGCACTAGAACTAAGGCTGCCATACAATCGAGCGGCTTTCTACCGTAGGCGGAGTAAGGCGATCTCAGCGAGAGCGCCGAGACATTCATGGCCGCTTCTGCCGGAGCGAAGGGCTCGGTGCTAAGGACTAGTCTGCCTAGCGGGTCGATAATAGTCGACACGCCGGCGTTGGAGACTCTGAGCATGTAGCGTCGGTTCTCAATTGCGCGCCAGGCGGAGAGCAGGTGGTGTTGATAGGAAACTATCGAATGCGCGAACCAGTTGTGATTACTTAGCTCGACGATAATCTCCGGTGTGCTTCCCGACAAAGCCGCAACGTGCGTCGGACTCAAGCTTTCAAAACAAATTGCCGGGATAATCTGGATCTCTGCCTCGGCAGCAATGCTGCGGGGCAGCGCAACATTTCGGGGTGATTCATTGGCCACGAATGTAAATGCCAAAGCGCTGGAAAAGCTTTTAAGAAAAACAAAGCGGTCTTCGAGCGGCAAGGCTTCTCCGAAAGGAAAGGGCAGCGACTTAGAGTATTCGTCGAGAATTTCACCGCTCGGTGCCAGCAGGTAAGCGGTGTTGCTGTGTCCGAAGGCATCGCTGCCGATGGAAACGATGCTTTTGCCGCCGAACAGAGTCGGCACGTCGATTGCCGGACCGTCTGTTTTTAAGTTGGGCTTAATCTCCTTGGTTCCAGAAAACTGCGCCACGCCGTATGCACTCTCCGGCCAGACGATTAGGGCGGGTTTTTGTTTCAAATAAAGTTCGTGTGAACGCCCCAGATAATCTCGCGCCTCGGCGAGCGCTAGATCGTCGCTTGGATTGCGCGAGGCTGGAGTGTCGCCTTGGATGATTCCCACTTTTAGCTTCGGTGAGGAAGCAGTCGCTATGTCGATTTCTCCAATTCGATTTTGTCCGTAAGCAGCAGTGCCAAGCACGAGCAGCGCAAGCAGCACCAGCTGAAGCTTATTTCTACTCTGAATGTAGCTAAGTAAGAGAGCAGATGCCCAGAATAGAACGAAGCTAATCCCCATCGGCCCGGCGAGGTCCGCCAATTGTGCCAGATAGAGATTCCCTAGCTGAGTGTGGCCATGAACCCACGGCAGCGGGCGATAGAAAAACGCTTCGAGTGCTAACCATGCAAGCGGCAGAGCCAGAGCCGTTGATTTGAGAACGCCGAAATTAAGCCGACGAAAGACAAACAAGAGAGCGACGAACTGCAGTGCGCTGTAAGCCGACATTGCGATAAGGATTGCCGCGCCGCTTAACTGACTGACGCCGCTGTAGCGGCTAAAGGTCGGGCCGACCCAATGAAAAGCCAGCAAGTGTCCCGATAATGCTAGGAAGAAAATTTCAGTATAGGTGATAGACGTGAGAAGCAGCAGTCGGCAGAATGCTAGACTTGCCGCTATACCGATTAGTGCTACGACAAGCGGCGGCAGCCAAAGAAAGGCTGTCGACCAGAAAAGCCCAACGCAAATGGCCAGAGCAAGTTCGCGCCAACGCCCTAAAAACTGTTCTTGCATGCCGCGGAGCAGCAGGCGCTCTGCCCAAAGCGAGAAAAAGCGTCGGTCGAAAACAAAACAGTGAAACAACAGGACTGCGGCGCTAAGTTCTGGGAAGGAAATTGTAGCGATAATTCCGCAGTGAATCGCGGTCATCGCCAGCCAGAGATACTTGCGTCCTAGAAAGAAACAAGCAAGCGGCAGAAAGAGAATTTCTACGGCAAGGGTTGCCCAGGTAAGGAGCTGAAGGCAGCGCTCGGGCAAAGACAACAGCCAGGAGACGAGCGAAGTATCATAGGCGATTGGACTGGCAAGAACTGTAGCGATCGCTGAACCGTCGAGCCAGCTTGGGCTATAAATCAGCTTATGCAGGCCGCTGGCGGTGTAGCCGCAGGCGAGAATTATCCAGCCTCCGTAGTAGAGCAGGGGCGGCATTTGCCAGTTTTCAATTTGCCGGGCGCTTATTCGAGTCCCCAGCCGAGGCGCCGCGGGGATTAACGCCATTGCCAAGAGCATCCACCCCAGAAAGGGAAGGCCGGGGTGGGCTATTAGATTGTTGCTGTGGAAAAACAGCGCTAATCCAAACCAGAGAGTGACGGCGGACAAGGCTGCAAAGAAGCCGACAGCTAAGCAGGCTGCGGCTGCCAGCAAAATTGCCAATACTAAATAGAGCGAAAAAGCCGGAAGGCTTTGCAGCAAGATCGGAAAAGAGCCGTAGCTTAGGTTAAAGCTCGGGTCTTCGATCATACCCGAGCTTGAAAACAGCTCGTTGAGATAGGGCGACATGCTGAGCAGCAAGACAATCAAATACAAGCCGGTTGCAGCTCTAAGCCAGACGAACTGCTTAAGGGAATAGTGGTCTACAGCTTTGGACATCGAAAAGTTACGGTTGTTTGCCCAGAGGCACCCTTGGGACGAAGAAACAAGCTGACTTTATCAACGGCGTCCGATGTAAGGCCGCGGGCGAGCGGGCCTTTGTTGCAAAATGCTTTTCTTAAGACTGATCGGGTCAGCTCCGGCGGCAGGTTCGGAGCGAAAGCGATAGCCAAGGCATAAGCGCCGCGGCGAATGAAAGGTCCACCGATCCGCGAGAAGTCGCCTCGGCCAAGTTTGTGGCGGTTTGCTGTGCCGTCCTTATTAATCAGCTCAATTTCAATCTCAAGCGCGAACTGCTCATATCCGCTCCCGGTAAATACCAGCGGCAGCGGGGAGGCGAGAGACCACTTACCAAAACTCTCTATACTGCTAAACCCGAATAAGCTGCCGAATGCCTGAGAGAGCCCGAGTGCTATCAACAGAACACTCAATGCTTGGCGCGGGCGAGTGCGTAAAGGAGCAATGGGTGTCACGAGTTATCTCCCAGCAGCGTGCGTAAAGGATTGCGGCAGTGAGGTTAAACTAGTAGAGGCGCAAAGCAAGGTCAACGAGACTTCGCTTTTAGACTAGTGACTGGACCACTTTACGGCACACACGTTCGCTGTAGTCGTTTATCTTCCAGTGCTCCGGGCTCCAGCCTTTAAGGAAACGGTGAAAGTCCGCCCATGCCAGCGGAAACAAACCGCGCCATTCCTCTTCCAAAGCCGCAGCATTCACAGCGGGCTCTTTAGCGGCTAGCACAGACTTTAGTACAGCAAAATAATAATCCAGCAATTCGTCGGCTTGTTCTTCGCACTCAGCCTCGCTAAGGCAGCTTCCAATAAAATAGGCCACGTCTTTCATGCCGCAGCCGCCGCCTACATACTGAAAATCAACTGCCGCCACCTTTCTGCCGCTGCGCTCGAAGCAGAAGTTCGCGATTTTAGCGTCGCCGTGGACAAAGGTTTGATACTTGGCTTCGCTAAGACGTCGATCGATCGCCGAGGCTGCCTTCTTGAGAGCTATGTCCTTTAGCGCGTTTAACTCATCAGGTCTGGTAGCCAAGTGCCAATAGGTGCCGACCTGCCACAGCCCGTCAGGTGACTGGCCTAGGAAGCAGGCGTGAAAATGGGCCAGCCATTTAAGGCAAGCTTGAATTTCAGTTCTGTTTGCCGAAGTTCGGCGCTCCGAAAAACCGGATGCATCCAAGTCTTCGAGGTAGAGCAGGATTTCGCTATCGTGCTTATCAACTGCATAGCATTGTGGAACACGACAGTTAGCTGTACACCTCCTGCTCCAATTGCTGTACCACTGAGACTCGACCTGGTAGGACCTTAGTTTCCTTAGATGGGAACGGCTGGTATTCCAGCCGCGGGGGTGTGAGCTGTCGGATGTGAGCCGAATATGCTTAACGACGACGCTCGGGAAGGCTGTGCCTTTAAGCGCGTAGCGTTTGATTGTCCCATACCCGCTCCAAAGCTCCTGCAGAGTTTCGACACCTAAGATCTCTTTGGCGTTCGTAAGTTTAAGGATGTGTTGTTCGAGCATTCGCATGGCTGCCTTTATTTGTTAAAAGAGCAGTAATGGTATTACGATTTCGTCTTTTTAACTAAATTTTCATGGGAATTGAGCCAAGCTTAATGCGAACGGTGACAGCCCCAGAGCTCCTGCGTGGGCAGATCCGCAGCGTGCGCGGCCCTGTGGTTGATGTATATTTTCCGCAGAAGTTCGGAGTGCCGGCGATATTTAACGCACTGCGAGTTTTAAGCAGCGAAGATAAACGCCAAACTGTTACCTTGGAAGTGATGCAGCATCTCGGCGGCGGCGTCGTGCGGGCACTTGCGATGGAACCTACTGACGGCCTCAAGCGCGATATGAGGGTGGTGGACAGCGGTCAGCAGATACGAGTACCTGTCGGCAGGGCAACTGCGACAAGGGGAAGGCATCATGCAACTGGGCGCGTTTTCGGTCAGCCTGTCGGTCAGGGATCTGGCGGCATCACAGGCGTTTTACGGCAAGCTGGGGTTTCAGCAGGTGGGCGGCGCGCCCGAGGAAGGCTGGCTCATCCTGCGCAACGGGACCTGCACGCTGGGGCTGTTCCAGGGGATGTTCGAAGGCAACATGCTGACCTTCAACCCGGGCTGGAGCGCCGAGGGGGAGGAAATGCAGCGTTTCGACGATATCCGGGCGATCCAGGCGCAGTTGCGCGATGCCGGGGTGGAGATCGAGAAGGACACGCCCGAGGACGGCGCAGG
>JAUIIP010000194.1 GCA_030431555.1 bacterium | reverse complement strand
GCGTACGCTTTCGCAGTCTCAGGCCGAACCTGAGTATCGACTGCAGTTGGAGCATGCGCCTCGGTCGGAGCCTTCGGCTCGCCTTCCGCCTCTTGCGGCACTATCGGCGTTTCGACTTTTGCCGGATCGACACCGGGGATCTCCAAGCCCCTAAGGTACTCGAGCAGTTTCCGAACCGCCGAGGCAATCTGGTTCATTATCACCTGGGAGCGCGAGCCTTCGTCCGCCAAAGCTTGAAGCGTCGGTGGAATTGAACTCTCGCACTGCAGGCAGATCAAAGCCGAGAGAGAATCCTCGGTATCGGGCGGCGGCTCCCAGGCTTCGGGGGCTGCCGACCGAATCTGATCGAACACATTGGACTCATGCTGCGGGTCCATTGGAACCGAGAAACGCTGTGCGAGAGCATCTATCAGCGCTCGCACTTTGCGCTCGTAGTTCTTTGAGCTCGACGTGCTCAGCCGCCCGGCGTCAATCCAAGCGCTCAGCCAGGCACCGACGATCGGGTGAACAGAGATGCTTTTGCCGCTGCTAAACGGGTTTTTGACATCTTCAGGCTTCAACTCGGTTAGTCCGACTGAGCTAAGCCACTCGACGAACATGCGCAGGTTGGAGACGATGACGGTGCCTTCTTGGGAAGGCGTACCGCTTTGCTGCAGGTGGCGCAAATAGGAGTCAATTGACGCCTTGGTGCGGCTGCCGCAAAGCCAGTCCGTGATTGTTTCGGCTTCCGGCGCATCCAGCACTTCACCGGTTTCCACCGCTTCAAGCATACGTTCCAGTGCCTTGCGGTCATGCACCATATGCACCTGAAGCTTGTGAACCCCGCCGACAAACATCGCGAATTGCATCACCGCGTTGCGGTAGTTCTGCGCCGTAAGCGGTTTGACTCGCCCCGTGGCGACCCACTCGCTAGCCCACATACGGACAATCGGCAGTGTAACCAGCTGTGGCATAACGATTGGGTTCTCAATCGAAGATGCGTCGAGACTGGTCCACCCTCGGTCTTTGAGCCAAGCGCAGAACCTTCTCAGCTGAGAGATTAGCTCTTGCGCCTTTCGACGATCGCACCGCCGCATATACAGGTGATCAGTGAACGCCTGTACGCAGTGCGCGGTGTTGGCCAGAAGATACTCGGTAACGCTGGACGCATCGGCACCCTGTTTTGGAGCGCCATTAGCCATAACGTTAGCGAGAGCCTGGCGTTCGATTTCTTCCTCCAGCGAAATTCCGCACAAAGAAGCACTGTGCTCTATTAGCAGGCGTGCGCCTCTGCGGTAGCCTTTCGCGGAGCCGGCGGTCATGGTTTCTGCTTTGATCGACTCGTCGATCCAGGCAGTGATGATCGCCGGAGTGAACTCTTCCGATAGACTGGGCGTTGGCATACCATGCCCTTTCATCAAGGCCTGCCTGGATATGTCACGGGACCGTCCGCGTGAACCTCGCGGCACCAAGTAGTCTGGCACCCCGGGGTTCGCACGGACAGTAAGGCTGTCTGCGGATAACTCTTCTAACCTTATTGCTGCTTGCGCTTCCTTCGCTGACGGGAGCTGACCCAAAGCCGTCGGCAAAGGAAGCTTGATAATTTCTACATGGGTGCTTGGGCTGGAAAGGAACCGATTTTCTGACGATTGTGATCTTAAAACATTGACGACTAGGGGAGCAAATTTAGGGCGATTTTTTTGCTGAGGCCTTCGAGATTCAGCTATGCTGGCAGGATATGGAGGACCTCTTGATGAATGCTACTGTTTCTGAGCAGCAGCTGCTGGCCGACGGTCTGTGGATCGTAAAAGTGAAGCCCGACAACGGAGAGATTCCTCAGTTTGTTCCAGGGCAGTATGCTGAGCTTGGCTTTCCCCAAGATTTTTTAGACGGGGATTCGAATGTGCCCGATGAGGCTAAGCGCAAGATCGTGCGTCGCGCCTATTCAATTGCTTCTGCGCCCAACGAGCGTGATGGCTTAGAGTTCTTTATTGTCAAAGTCGATCAAGGACTGCTCACTCCCAGGTTGTATAATTTGAAAGTCGGTGACCGGCTGTGGCTTGGCCCTAAAATTAAGGGAAAATTTACTCTCGAGCATATTCCTGAAGGTCAAAACCTTATTATGGTTTCAACCGGGACAGGACTAGCACCGTACGTGTCGATGCTTCGGCAGTACGGTGCCAATCCGCCTTGGAAGCGTTTCGTAGTTATTCACGGAGTTCGCTTGGCCGAGGATTTGGGGTATCGCGAAGAACTTGAGCGGGCCGCTAGAGAAGATAAGCGGATTGTTTACATTCCTACTGTCAGTCGGGAGCCTGAAGATTCCGCGTGGCAGGGGCTTCGCGGCAGGGTCGATAAGGTTCTTGAGCCAGAAGCTTTTCTTGAGGTGGCCGGTTTCGAACTTCGGCCCCAAGACTGCCATGTTTTTCTCTGTGGCAATCCGGACATGATTACCGGTGTCCAGAAGTCACTAGAGTCGCGCGGCTTTCGCAAGCACTCTAAGCGCAGCCCTGGCAACATCCATTTTGAGAGGTATTGGTAGTATTATACTGAGGAAATATAGGTTTTGGTTAGTTTTCCTAATTGTCCACAGCGAAATTGAATTCCGCATTTACCGCGGCAGGTCTCGACAAGGATGATCGTCGCTAACTCTCGTATAATTCAAAAGAATCCAGTTTCATTTTTTTCGTTTGCAAACGCTTAGTTTTCGTTTGACTGTCCAAACGACCGGTTGCTATAAGCAATTTAAAGTAAGGCACTGCATGGGGGTTAAAGTAAGGAGTCGCTGACACTCGCTTGCAGGTGTTCGAATTTCAATTTGTCGAAGTAAACAGCAGAGGGGTTCTGTGGCCGATATCGTAGACGAAACCAGCTCGTCAGAGTCAGCGGGTGGAAGCGAGGCTCCGTCGTTTTTCGACGACGAGTCTCAGCACGGAATAATCACGGCTCGCGGCACCGAAGATGGTTTAGTGATTAGAATAGACGGAAGGTCAGACTGGCCGGAAATCCTTCAAGAGCTGACGAGCTTCCTCGGCGACCGAAAACGGTTCTTGCAGGGCGGGGAAGTAGCAATAGAGTGGCTCGACAGACTGCCTACGAAAGAACAGAGCGAGACACTTGAGACACTTCTTAAGCAGGACTACGACATTGAAGTAGTTGGACGGAGGCGGCGCTCTCCCCGTCTCGTCGCTAACCGCGGCGGAAAGGGAGGCGAAGCAGCTCGTGGAGCAGATTCGGAAGAAGCGGTATCTTTATTCGATAAGATCGAGCGCTCACGCTACGTAACTAAGAGCGCTCAGGAGTCAGGCATTGATGAACTTTCGCTCACGCTGTCTGATGCTGAGTCTGAAGGGTCTTCTCTCAGCCAAGATCAGCTGAAGCGAATTACCGAACTTCTCGGAGAAGACACATTCTTAGAAGAAGATGCGAATGCCCGTATTCTGTACGGCACGCTTCGCTCCGGCCAGCGCGTTGAGACCCCTTTTAGTTTGGTTGTTATCGGCGATGTCAATCCAGGGGCTGACCTGATTGCGGGAGGCGACATAATCGTATTGGGTAATCTCAGGGGTACGGCACATGCTTCGGCATACGATGACGACTGCGAAGGCCGAGTAATTATTTCTTTGCAAATGCAGCCGATGCAGCTGCGTATTGGCTCAGTAATCTCTCGCGGTAGTGACGAATCTGCTCGAGGAGCTGAGATTGCACGCATTGAAGACCGACGGATAATCGTCGAGTCCTTTCATCCGCGTGGACTTAATAACAAGCGCAGCGGAGCACGGCGTTAGGATAGGGTTTCGTTCATTACAGAATAGAGGGAAACGATGGCAGGACGGGCAATTGTAATTACTTCAGGCAAAGGCGGGGTCGGCAAGACAACAACCACGGCAAACCTCGGGGCTGCTCTTGCGCTCAAGGGAAAGCGAGTGCTGGTCATTGACGGGGACATCGGCTTGAGAAATCTGGATGTCATTATGGGGCTTGAAAACCGGATTGTTTTCAACCTCGTCGACGTCATCAAGGGCGTTTGTAAGCCTCAGCAGGCAATTATCAAGTCAAAGAAATCGAACAACTTGTTTTTGCTTCCAGCTTCCCAGACCGACGACAAGGATGTGGTGAGCGAAAAGGAAGTCGCCGAGCTCGTCAGCAAATTTAAGTCTGAATTTGACTTTGTTTTGATTGATTCGCCCGCCGGAATTGAGCGCGGTTTTCGAAACTCCTGCGCCGGGGCTGACGAAGCACTCCTGGTCACTACTCCGGAAGTTTCCGCGATAAGAGACGCCGACAGAGTGATTGGTCTCCTGAGTGCTCAGGGTATTGAAACTCGTCTGATTCTGAATCGCGTCGATAGGGACATGGTTCGCCGAGGCGATATGCTTTCGCCGGACGACGTGATTGAAATTTTGGGGGTCGAGCAGATAGGTTTGGTAATTCGCGACGAGCAGATAGTAGTCTCGGCGAATACTGGTGAGCCAGTTGTATTCAATGCAACTTCAGCGGCTGGCCGGTCATTCATCCGGATTGCGGAGCGACTATGCGGGGCAGATATACCGATGGACAGTTTGGGGGACGGAGACGGCTGGCTGGCACGGATTGGACGCCGTCTGCGAGCGGCGTAGCGGGGCGCGAAACAAACACAGGCAGTTAGGCTGCCCAAGCTAGAGAGGAATTATCGTGTTTGGATTAGAGAAGATTTTCGGCAGAAACGGAAGCAAGAAACAAGCGAAAAACCGTTTGCAAATGGTGCTTGTGCAGGATCGCAGCGGCCTTACGCCGCAGGATATGGATCTGTTTAAAGCAGACCTTATTTCCGTAATTTCTAAGTATTTTGAAACGGATCGAAGTCACATCGACGTGGAGTGGCAGCGCGAGAGCGGCTCAACCGCGCTAATCGTAAACATGCCGGTAGTAGGACGTCTTCGACCTACAGTTGCGGCGGCAGCCGGCGGCAACTAGAGATTAGTTGCCGATTAGAGCGCCTGTTTCTTCCAGTGTAAGCGGCTTGATGCCGGTAGCTTCACCGATTTCTTTGTTAGTTAACTTACCTTTGTAGTTAGTCAAGCTGCGAAGCATTGGCGCGGACGTTCGAAGCGTCTGGTCGATCCCTTTAGTGACAAGCATTTTTATCCACGGCAGGGTAGCGTTAGTCAGTGCGATCGTGGATGTTCTCGGAACTAACGCAGGCATGTTGGTCACGCAATAGTGCACCACGCCGTGTTCGATGTAGGTCGGATCAGTAATCGTTGTCGGACGACTAGTGTCAGCGACTCCCCCCTGGTCGATGCTGATGTCCACTAGGACTGAGCCGGCGCGCATGCTTTGCATCAATTTCTCAGAAACCAACTTCGGTGCCAAAGCTCCCGGAATCAGCACTGAGCCAATCAGAAGATCTGCGTTGCCAAGCTCGTTTTCCAGTGCGGTGGGCGTCGAGTAGACGGTGCGCGCACGCATTCCTGTATCGGTGAAAGGCGCCAGCTTCTCGGTATTAATGTCTAGGATTGATACTTCCGCTCCCATTCCCAGAGCTACTCGAGCTGCGTTGCTTCCGGCCGCGCCGGCCCCAAGGACAACGACTTTAGCCGGCGGCACACCGACAGAACCGCCCAGCAGAACCCCACGTCCGCCGCAGTTCGCTTGCAGCGCATAGGCACCGCATTGAATTGAGAGCTTACCCGCGATAATGCTCATCGGCTCGAGGATTGGAAGGCGGCCGCTGTCGAGCGCTACTAAATCGTAGTCCAGTCCGGTAACACCTTTTTCTACCAAGGCATTGGTCAGTTCCGGTGCTACTGCTAAGTGAAGGAAGGAGAACACCGCCAGGCCAGGTCTGAAGAATTCGAATTCCTCCGGTGCAGGTTCCTTAACCTTTACCAGGAGATCGCAGCGGTTCCAGACGTCAGCGAGTGTCTCGACTATCTCGGCTCCGCAGTCGATATATTCTTCGTTGGCAAATCCGCTTAGTTCGCCAGCATTGGTTTCTACAAGCACTTTCGCGCCGATACGCTGCAGCTCGCGAACGCCGTGGGGCGTTATTGCAACTCTGCGCTCAGCAGTTTTTCGTTCCCGGGGTACGCCAATAATCATCTTGAATAATTCACTATAAATCTTTGTGTTTTTAGGCAGCCTACTATTTAACAATTTCTAAATACTGACAAGTGGCGCGCAATTGATAACTGCCCTAGGACGTGTTTGGATAGGGCCGAATTGCTCGCCAGAGGACTGCATTTTGTCTGCATATATTATTAGCGGTAAAGAACTAGCGAAATCGACCTACAGCGCGCTTTCCAAGCGCTGTAAAGCTGCTGAGGACGTAATTGGCCGCGCCCCGTGTCTGGCCGTCGTGTTGGTCGGAGAGGATCCGGCGTCTAAGGTATATGTCGGTTCGAAAACCAAGCGTGCCCACAAGCTCGGAATTGACACTGTCGACGTGGTCCTTCCTGCCGACACCACAGATCGGGAACTTCAGAAAGAGCTTGGCGGCTTGAGCGAGCGAAATGATGTCGATGGCATACTGCTTCAGCTTCCGCTCCCAAAAGGTCTAGATGAATTCGCGGCTTTGCTCTCAATTGCACCCGAGAAAGACGTTGACGGACTGCACCCCTTTAATCAGGGTTTGCTGCTTCGAGGAGCGGATACCTTTGCCCCCTGCACTCCGAAAGGCTGTATAGAACTAATAAAATCAGCTCGCAGCGCTGCGGGAGAAGAGTCATCCTTGAGCGGACTTCACGCGGTGGTTTTGGGTCGTTCAATCTTGGTGGGCAAACCCGTAGCTGCATTGCTGCTGCAGGAAAATTGCACCGTTACCCAGTGTCACTCGAGGACAAAGGATCTGGCTGCTGTTTGCCGTGGCGCGGACATTTTGGTTGCAGCAGTCGGTCGGCCTAATTTCGTAGAAGGAAGTTGGATCAAGCCCGGAGCTATCGTAATCGATGTGGGAATCAACCGACTGGACAATGGCTCTTTGGTGGGAGATGTCCGGTACGAAGAAGCCGCTGCCGTAGCGAGTGCGATTACTCCTGTTCCGGGCGGCGTCGGTCCGATGACGATTGCGATGCTGATGGGTAACACCGTTCGGGCAGCTGAGCTTCGCAGCCGCTAGCGAATCGTTTTCGTGGATAAGTTCTGCGAATAGTTGAATTTCAACTGCATTTTTTGTGTTTCTCCGACCATGTGCTTTTTGGACAAG
>JAUIIP010000193.1 GCA_030431555.1 bacterium | reverse complement strand
GGCCAGCGGAAAAGTAAAACGCAAGAAGAAGAGCTCCAAGAAGAAGGCTTCCAAAAAAACCACGACCAAAAAGGCCTCGGCGAAAAAGACCAAGGCAAAAAAGGCTAAAAAGACTAAAGAAAGCAAAACTACCGCCAAGAAGAGCAAGACCAAGGCAAAGAAGACCAAATCTAAGACCAAAAGTGCGGACTGAGCGCTTGGCAGCGGTCGTTCTGGGGCTTGTTCATCGAGATTCCGGCGGGTATTATCTGCGGGAGTTAACAGACAGCTTGAGGGAAACTGATGGGCGAACACGCTGAGAAATCCGAAGACCCGTGCGCGGAGTTCGGACGAACTCAAAAATACGCTTTGGTGTGGTTTTTTTGTGTGATTCTAGGCGGAGTGTTGCTGACCGCGAAGCTGTCAAATATCGACCACTGGATGTACGCTCACAACGGCGAGTTCCTAGACTACGACCAGTACCGAGAAAACCGCCAAGCCTTGACTACAGTGCCGAGCGAGCGCGTTGACCCGCGCCAGAAGGGAAGCATCGACGTAGCAATTGAGCGGGTTAACGAATCACAGTAACAGCGTTCAGATGAGTTCCGACTGCCCTTGTCGAGAGGATGCTCTCGCCCTGCTCAAAGAATACACGCACTCCGAGAGTCTGCTGAAGCATGCATTTGCGGTTGAAGCTGCTATGCGCTGGTACGCCGAGAAAGGCGGCCATGACGTCGAGCGCTGGGGAGTGACCGGCTTGCTGCACGACTTCGATTACGAGCGCTGGCCGGAGCCCACTCCCGAAGGGCACCCCTACATGGGCAATAAGATTTTGGCAGAACTTAAGTATCCCGAGGACGTGCGCGAAGCGATAATGGGGCACGCGGTGTATACCGGCGTCGAACGCAGGACCGAAATGGCGAAGACGCTGTTTGCATGCGACGAACTTAGCGGTTTAATTACCGCGTCCGTTCTCGTTCGGCCGGATAAATCGATTCACACGCTGACGGTTAAGTCTGTTAAGAAGAAAATGAAAGACAAAGCGTTCGCAAAAGGAGTCAATCGAGAGGACATTCGTATAGGCTGCGAAGAACTCGAAATTGAACTTGGCGAACATATCGAAAACGTAATAACCAGCATGCAGGCGGTTGCTGAGGAGTTGGGGCTTCAGGGGACTGAGGCTTAAAGGAAATGAGCGTACCATCTTCGTTTCAGAAGGCATTTTCAGAACAAGAAATCAAAGCAAAAACGGCCCAGATGGCGGAGGACATTCTCCCCTGGGCCAGAGAAATCCATCAGCGCACCGGAAGGCAGCCTCTGGCGGTTTGCGTGCTGCGCGGTGGCGTATTCTTCTTTGCCGACTTGCTGCGCGCAATGCCGATTTCGGTAGAAGCCACCTTTTGCCGCACCTGGAGCTATTCTTCGGAGACGAATGAACACGAGTCCGGAGTGCGCGTCAGCGTCAGCGAAGTCGCGTGTGAAGGCCGCGGGTTGCTTGTGGTTGATGATATTTGCGATACCGGATCAACCCTGAGAAAACTTGAACATGTGTTTCGCGAACTCGGAGCGGCCGATGTGCGCACGGCGGTATTAATTCATCGCCAGGTTCCTGACAGCGTATTCGAGCCGAATTGGACAGGATTTACGCACCAAGGCCCGGAGTGGTTTGTCGGCTACGGGATGGAAGACCGCAACCACTACAGCAATCTGCGCGACGTTTATATCATCGATCGCAAGTAAGACTTATTGTTTTCTGGAGCCGATTGAACCGACCTTGACGGGGCTCACGCAGTTCATCGGTTCACCGAGCCGGTAGTTCCCGGTAAAACACGCATCACAGTAGTTTTCCTGAGGTTTCCCTACAGCGCGGTAAATCCCCTCTGCGCTTAAATAAGCCAACGTATCTACGTTAATGTAGGAACGAATTTCCTCTACGTCGTGGGTCGAAGCAATCAGCTCCTCACGGGACGGGGTGTCTATTCCGTAATAGCATGGTCCGGTGGTCGGCGGAGAACTGACTCTGAAATGAATTTCCTTAGCGCCGGCGTTTCGAAGCATTGTCACTATTTTCTTGCTCGTGGTGCCGCGCACGATTGAATCGTCAACGACCACAATCCGCTTCCCGTTGAGCAAATCGCGGTTAGCGTTGAGCTTTATTTTAACTCCGAAGTTTCGGATCGATTGCTGCGGCTCAATAAACGTCCGGCCGACATAATGATTTCGAATCAGACCGAACTCCATCGGCAAACCGCTTTGCTCGGCATAGCCGATCGCTGCCGGAACTCCTGAATCGGGAACCGGAATAACGAGGTCGGCATCAATCGGATGCTCTTTAGCCAATTCCGCGCCAAGGTTTTTGCGAATTTTGTAAACGTTTAACCCGTCAATAGTCGAATCGGGCCGCGAAAAGTAAATATACTCGAACACGCAAAACGCCGGATTGTTGTTCTTGTTCTTTAGCGGCTTATGGCTAGTCAGCTTGCCGTCAGCGCTGATTTCCAGCATCTCGCCCGGCTCGATATCTCGCACAAACTCGGCACCAATCAAATCAAACGCGCAGGTTTCCGAGGCTACGATATAGCCGTCGCCAATCTTGCCCAATGAGAGTGGACGAACACCAAAGGCATCTCTTACGGCAATTAGCCGGCGCAGGCCCAGAACAACCAGCGAAAACGCACCGCGCAGCCGCTGAAACGCCGCTTCGAGCTTCTTGGGTATAGTGTCTTGATCCGTGGCATGCGCAATTAAGTGCAGAATAACTTCTGAATCGGATGTGGTTGAGAAAATGGCCCCTTTCTGCTCCAGCTCAGCGCGGAGCTTGTCGGCGTTCACCAAATTGCCGTTATGCGCGATTGCAAAGGAGTTCTCTCCGAAATTCGCGGAGAAAGGTTGAAGATTCTCCCAGTCTTTACCGCCAAACGTCGCATAGCGCGCATGGCCGATTGCCGCCGTACCCGCGAGCATCGAAAGCTTATCTTCGTCGAAGACATCGGCCACCAAGCCCATGTCACGATAGGCGCGCATCTCCGTGCCGCGCGTTGAGACTATCCCCGCCCCTTCCTGTCCGCGATGCTGCATTGCGTACAGACTTAGGTAACAGTAATTGGCCGCTTCGGGGTTGCCGATAACGCCCACGACTGCGCACTCGTCGCGAAACTTGTCACCCGATAAATCTGACGAGGGAACCGGCTGGTGTCCGGTTATGATCTGAAGCTTGTTTTTCCTGCTCAACTCAACCCACGACCGTCTAAGCATTCGAAAGAGCGGCCATATTACACGAAAAACCGAGGAATTAACAAGCCTTTGGATTTGAATTCAGCCCGGCCGCTCAGCTCGGAATGAAGGTCAATTTGGCGTCCATTGCCAGGACAGACTCGGCTATCAGCTTGGCGGCCGCTTCCAGATCCCTCAGGTCGACCATTTCGATCTGCGTATGCATATAGCGGTTCGGTATCCCAATCAGCGCAGCGGCCACTCCGCGGCGGGTAATCTGGAGCGCGTTGGCGTCTGTCCCCGTCGCTCCAGGTGCTCCCAGCGGTTGGAAGTCGATTTTCTTCTTCTTAGCAGTGGTCTTTATCAGCTCCTCCAAAACAGGATTGATGTTCGCGCCTTTGGCAATCGTCGGTCCCAGCCCAAGCTTGACAGTGCCGACTTGCTTGGCATCCGCCCCCGGGTTATCCGTCGCATGAGTCACATCGACCGCTATGCCCGCAGCCGGGTCGATACCATAGGCGGCAGTTCTGGCACCTCTGAGCCCTAACTCCTCCTGCACAGTGCTGACGGCATAAAGCGCAACGGGAAAAGTCTTGCGGCCCTTAATCGCCTGCGACACTAGCCGCAGCGCCTCCATCACCACAAATACTCCTACACGGTCGTCACAGCCGGGTGAACTGATGATGTGCTTACCGTGGTCAACGACTCCCAAGGCGAAGGTCGCAACGTCACCAACGTCGACCAGCGCTTTGGCTTCCTTGCCGTCCTTAGCGCCGATGTCGATCCACATCTTCTTCATCTCGTTCTTCTGGCCGCGCTCCGACTGGCTCTTGAGATGAATCGGTTTCTGCCCGACGACACCGGGTACAGGCCCTTTCGCGCCTTGAATTAAAACTCGGGTGCCAGGGATGACTGAAGGATCCAGTCCTCCGACCTGTTTAAAGTAGACATAGCCCTTTTCATCGATGTGGGTAATCATCATCCCGATCTGATCGCAGTGACCGGCGAGCATGACTTTTAGGCTGCCTTTGGGATTCAGGCAGGCAATCAAATTGCCGTGCACATCGACATCGATAGAGTCCGCGTATTTCGATGCACGCTTCTTGACCACGCGCTGTATAGCTTGTTCGAACCCGGAGACTGAAGGCGTCTCTAGCAAGGCGTTTAAAAACTCTCTGGAATCCTTTCGCATATTATCCACCCAGACTTACCAATTAAGCTCAGCCCAAACTAACGGGCTGTCGGACACTCCGTTATTTACGGCGACGGCACCAGACTTCAGATCACCCGGTGTCCACGGGAGTTTCCATACATGTTTGATGTCCGCCTGAACAGTATATATCCCGCTAGTGCGCTTGATCATACTGTTGCGCTGTTTTACCCGAGCCGCAGGAGAAAGCCGATACAGCCTCTTGTATACGACTTCGTCGTCTTCATTTTTGCCCTTTCGATAGTCAAAGTCGGCGCGCCATGATTCACGATTCAGCGGCAAAAATACCGCAGGCCTTAATATCTTTTGTTTACAGCTGAAACGGCGATTGTTTTCCGGGTCGAGGCTGCAATTCCCCTCTGTTTTAAAATCAGGAAGCTCCCTGCGTCCTTCAAGGATAAAACTCTCTGGAGTGCGCAGGTCTCCGTGCAGGTCACCCAAGAGAAACAGCATCGAAGGATCCAGCGGATTTAGTTTCTGCTGGTGAATCAGCCCAATCTGCTTAATAGCTTCTGCCATCTGCATTCGCTCCAGCGCAGGCTCGGGTTTGCGCGAACTCAGGCGCTCGGCCAAGTTCATCGTCAGTAAAGTAATTCGTTTAGGAGCCGGGTCCTCTATGCCCTTTACGCTGATTTCAAGCTGAAGCGGTCCGTGCGCAAACTTGGGCCGCTCAAAAACATCGAATCGCGGCAGCAAAGTACTGGTAAACGATTCGCTGCGCCCAATACTGGCTCGCGTCGTGTTTACCAAAAAAGCGTTCCTAAGCAGCCTGCTGTTGGAGTCCGCGACCACGCTTTCCCAAACCGCGTCCTCGCGCTGCGTGGTAATTTTTTTACTGAGCCTCTCAAGCGCCTCTTTGACCTTGGTCATATCCCGACCAACAAGATTCTGCAGGGCGACGACATCACACTTCGCTTCAACGATTGCTTTAACTATCGAGCGCTCTCGTGCAAGCAACTTTCGAGCATTTGCCCTTTCTCCGCGCAGCAACTTTCGCACCTCGCCTCTCAAGCCGTAGCCGCCGGTATTAACGCTGCACAGCCGAAGTTCCGGCTCGCCTCGCGGATCTACCCAATACTCCTCGCGAGCTTCTGCCCGCGCCCTTAAAACGCGCACGCGTTGTTTGTCAATCGCGCGCTCCAGGCGATTGCGGTCCCGAGTCGACAGCATTACAAAGCCGCTTCGTTTAGGTTGGAGCAGCTCTGCATTATCGACCTCTTCGACCTTTTCCTCGTCGACATCTTCTAAAAAGAAATACGGTCGATCGGGAGTATCGATATCCGGAAGCTCTGTGGGCTTCTCTTCCGGCTTTACCCAAACTCCGAGCGGCGGAACTTGGCCAGGCTGAGGTTCCGGCGGCTGCGCGGTCTCGTCTTCGGTTGCGTTGTTATCCGGCGCTTCCTGCGCCGGCGCCTCTTCCTCTGCGCTGCAGATCTGAGGTAAACAGACTGCGCCAGCGGCGATTATCAGCGAAGCGGTGATTGACTTCGAAAGGCCAAGCATAGAAAATCTCAAATAATCCAACTAGATAAGCATAAAGCAGCTAAATCGCTTGCGCAACGCGAATGAGCACATCTCTCGACTTTTGGAAGTTTGCATCCGGTCTCGCAGTATTTTTACTCGGACTAAGCTTTATCGAAAAGGCGCTAAAAGAACTGACCGGTGCGCGATTTAAGCGCCTCCTCCGGGACAATACCCAAAAACCACTCAGAGCGGTCTTTGCCGGAACCTTGGTAACTGCTGTGCTGCAAAGCAGCTCGGTTGTCACTCTGATGCTGCTTGCATTTGTCGGCGCCGGAATTATCACGCTGCAGAACGCACTTGGAGTTGTGATTGGCGCTAATCTGGGAACGACATTTACGGGCTGGATTGTCGCTTCACTTGGATTCGAATTGAAGCTCGGTGACTCTGCGTTGCCGGCCGTAGCAATCGGCGGTCTCTGTTTCGTGCTCTCGAGCTCGCGCAAGTTTCGAGAAGCTGCTCGCTTTATCCTCGGTTTCGGCTTGTTGTTTCTAGGGCTCGAATTTATGAAAACGAGCATCGGAGACATCGCTTCGTCTCTGGATACGCAGCTGCTGCACTCACTTGGCCCTTACCAACTTTTCGCTATCGGCGCGGTCCTAACAGCGATCATCCAATCCAGCTCAGCCTCGATGGTGATCGCACTGACGGCATTAACGGCAGGTATAATTACTCTCGAAGGTGCAGCCGGCATGGTAGTCGGAAGCGACCTTGGCACCACCGGAACAACCCTGCTCGGTTCTCTGGGCGGCACCGCACCGAAAAAACGAGTTGCGCTAAGTCATTTCCTGTTTAACTTCGTCACAGATCTGCTGGCACTAGCACTAATTGGCCCCCTGCTCTGGCTGCTGCGGGATTTTATCGGGGTAGGCAGCGAGGCGATGACGCTGGTTTTCTTCCACAGCAGCTTCAATTTAGTGGGCATTTTGATTTTCTTTCCGATCCTTCCGTATTTCGCGAACTTTCTAGAGCAGCGCTTTGTTAGCGACGATCGCGCCTACGTAAACCGCTACATAGAGCACTGCTCAACTACAGTACCGGACCAGGCGATCGAGGCGCTAGAGGGTGAAGTCAGGAGCATGCTGGTTCAGGTGTTGCTGCTTAATCTATCAGCCTTCGACATTCGCGATGTGTTGTTTAAGGTCAGCGACGAAGAGCCGAAGCTCCCGCCCTACCTGCGCGAGGGCGACTACGATCAGCGCTATCAGCGGCTAAAGCAGCTCGAAGGAGAAATCGTAGAGTTCTT
>JAUIIP010000192.1 GCA_030431555.1 bacterium | reverse complement strand
CCGATTTCTAAGGTTCGCCGGCCTGAAGCGTCATTGTTGGGCAGAGCGTTCGTCAAAAAAGATAGAAAGTCATCGAGATATTCTTTGCCCAGTCCCTGCTCTTCCAGAGGAGTGCCAATTTGACTTCCTTCACCGTAAGCAGATGCTAAGGCATCCGAGACGGCGCGATTTGGTGCCTGCGAGACCAATCCAAGATCAGCAGAATAGATTGTGTTAAACGGGAGCAGGTCGGGGAGTGGTGAATTTGATGCTGAGTGCCTTGCGCCGATAATAAAAGGCAGCTGTTCGAAACTGTATAAGGTTTGGGTCCCTGAAGTCATGGACTATAAGACCGGCTTGGGGGAGATGGAGTTGTCAATCAGTGTTTCGCTCAGCCCTCTAGCGATATGACCCGAACTAAACGCAAAGCCTCGTTGCGGGACTTCGCCGAAGAGATGTTTGCGAATCAGTATATCCGGTTCGTTATATCCCACCATAGCTCTCAGAGAGGTTGTCCCGGAGAAACGTGGATTTATCTCAAAGGTAAAGACCTGACTATCAACTGATCGGCATTGAATGTTTACCGCGCCGCGCGCACCGATCTCTCGTGCGATCTTCTCGCAAGTTTCGGTGACTTCCGGAAATTTGCCGATAGCTCCCTGAGAAATCCCACTGCTTATAATAAGCTCAGTTCCTAACTCCGCTCTGCCGGAGACGTTTTTAACACGGACCAGGGAGCTTAGAGCAGAGCGGACATTCCGATGAACTGCAATGGAATTTATAACTTCCCCATCATCAAAATCGCAAAGTACGCCAACCGTAAACTCAGTATCGGGAGTCCCCACGTATTCTTGAGCGTAAAAGCTGTCCGTGTAGACACTAAGATAGTCTGTGATCGCTGCTAGCTGCTGTGGGTTCTGAGCAATATAGACGTTGCTTGAACCTCCGCCACCAATGTGGGGTTTGATCACAACCGGAAAGCAGTCAAACGATTCAATATCGGCCCTGGTCTGAAGAAGCGCAAAACGGGGAACTGGGAAACCGGCTTCGAGAAGAAACTGCGATGTCTTGAGTTTGTCCATGCACAACTCAATTGTCCGTGCAGGATTTATCGGAAGTAAAATGTTCTCAGTGCTGAAACATTCACGATTTCTACTCAATACACGCAGTTCCGGCTCAGAGCCGTGAAATGCCGCAACAACATCATGGCGTCGGCACAACTCCAGTAAGCTTCCGATATATGAGTCATCGTTCGCCGGAGGGACAAGATACGCATGGTCAACTAGTTTGAGGCCGGTACTATTGGGCGAGATATCAGTCCCGACAATCTCGTAATTCGTTTGTGCGAGTCTGAGAGCCTTTAGTATTTGTGCCCCGTGCCCTCCGCCCCCGACTCCAGTAACGAGGACGGGAATTCTGTCTGATTTCTTCATTTAAGCAGCACTCCCACTGGGTTCTGCGTCGCGCGCTCTAGGCACTTCAAAACGCTGTTATCAACATGACCGGCGTAGCGGCTTCGAATCTTTTCAGCACTGAGCTTTACCCGGTAAATTCTAACATCCGGCCCTGCAAGATCAACAACTGCAAACGCAGCCAGCGTGCCGTGGTCTCGCGGGAGGCCAACCGATCCCACATTCACAAATGTTGCCCCGTTCGCAATTCCAACGAAAGGGCGGTGGGTATGGCCCATGCATATTATTTTCACACCACTGGTATCGAACTGGGCTAAATCAGTGTCGGGGTAGACATAGCCTCTTAAGTAGTCACTTGGAGAGCCGTGCTGAGTTTGAAGTGGTATGCCGGCAAGTGTAAAACTTCTGACCTCCGGCCATCCGCTTATCTCGTCCAGTAAGTCTTCCGTCAATGCTTCGCGGGCTTGATCAAGTTTGTAGGCCGCTGCACTCTCGCTTGGAATCTTTTCCGGGTGAAGCAGCATATCTTCATGATTGCCTTTCTGGCATACGACGTTGGCAGCATGAAGCAAGCCGAGTACCTCTCGGCAGTCCGGGTAATAGCCGACTGTGTCACCAAGTGAATAAATTTGTGAAACGTTAAGCTTTTCGATGAAATTCAAGCATTCGCTTAGCGCATGAGCGTTGCCGTGGATGTCGGATAGCAGTGCGATTTTCATTATTTAAGAAACAACCTGCACCACCACTCCAGGCTCAATAGAGACCAAATAAGCAGCCTCCTATTTTCTGCTCCTGAGCAGTGTCTCTCTAAGACATACTCAACGTAAGAAGGTTGGATATAATCATTGATCCGAGCCTTTGGGTCTCGCAGCAGCCGATTTATGTAGTCGATACTTTCGCCGCGAAACCAGCTTGCGTCCGGCGCGCTAAAGCCCTGCTTAGTGCGATCTACTATCTCCGGGGGAAGCAGACGGCTTGTCGCATTCCTGAGCACAGTTTTGCCGTCCTTGTAGCGACCTTCGTAAGCCCTGCGTTTGCCGATCACGTTCTCGTCAATACGTTCGATCGGGCCATCGAGTTTTATTTTGAAATTCAAGGGAGTTTTCAGTGCGAAGTCTATGAGATCGTTGTCGAGAAAGGGCACGCGTGTCTCGAGTGAATGGGCCATGCTTAGCTTGTCTTCAACAATCAGAAGCCCGTGTAGGAATGTGCGGAACTCGAAGTACAAAGACGCAGCAATAAAGTCATTTGAATCTTCCAGTGGCCCGTTCCAGTCATCAAAAACGTTTTTGAAGCAGCCGAATGCGTCGAAGCCGCCAATCTTGGCTCGTACTTCGTCGCGCAGTAGCTGGTTTGCTTCGGACTCCGGAACGAGGCGCTGCCAGTAGTTGAAATAGTTTGCAAAGAACTCGTCCCTGTTCTTAGCGTCTTTATGGCGAAAGTACCGCCAGGGGTATCCTCCGAAAAGCTCGTCGCCGCCGACGCCTGATAAAACAACTTTAACGAACTTACTTGCTAGACGGGCTACGTAGTAATTTGGATAAGATTGTCCGACGCGCAGGTCTTCAAGCTGCCAAATAAGGTTCGGGAGTACTCGTTCCATGTCGCCGGCGTGAAGCACAACTTCGTAATGCTCCGTTTTGAACAAGTTAGCCATGACTTCGGCGGCTGGCCTCTCATCAAAGCCGAGCTCAAGACCCGAAGCAGATGAGAGATCGAAGCCGGCGGTAAACGACGTAAGGTGATCGATTGATTGAGCAGCATTCGCGGCAATAGCACCGGAGTCGATACCCCCGCTTAGATACGTGCCAAGCGGTGCATCGCTTATAAGCTGGCTCGACACTACTCGTCCGAGAAGGCCCGAAAGCTCCTCAGCGCATTCGTTCTCCGATGTGAAAGCATCCGGGGCTGAGTGCGTATAGCGCCAAAAAGCTGAAATCGAGGCTTCCTTGGATGAATCAATCGGGATTCGGAGAAAGGATCCTGGGGGCAGCACTTTTACGCCATCGAATAATGTTTGCTCTCCGAATAGATTCTGGAAGCTCATGTATTCGGCAAGTGACTCCAGATTAAGGCGAGCCGATATGGCAGGGTGTTTGAGAAGGGCCTTAATTTCGGAAGCAAACGCAAACAGACCGTCTCGCTGGTAGTAGTACAACGGCTTTATGCCGGCACGATCGCGCGCTAACACCAACGTGCGGTTACGCTTGTCCAAGACGGCAAAGGCGAACATGCCATTTAGCTTCTGCAGGCAGTCAACGCCCCACTCGCAATACGCTGCGAGCAACACCTCTGTGTCGGTCTTTGAGTGAAACTTGTAGCCCTTTGCCTGAAGGATTGGGCGCAGCTGAGGAAAGTTATAAAGCTCACCGTTATAGACTATGACGATCGACCCGTCTTCGTTGCTCATCGGCTGTCGTCCAGCCTCAGAAAGATCTATGACGGAAAGACGCCTATGTCCGAGTCCGACGGAATTGTCGATTAGCTGTCCGGAGTCATCGGGACCACGATGAACCAAAGCTTCAGTCATCGCCTTTAGAACTGCCGGGGATACTGCTTCTCGCTTCTGTAAGACACCGACTATTCCACACATACCTTACACCGATGCGCTTTCCGCGAGCGTTCTGATTACATAAGATTGTTCATCAGCGGTGAGCTGAGGGAACAGAGGAAGCGCCAAACTGAGCCGATCGGCGGCCCAGCTGTTAGGAAAATCTTCCGGCTTGTAGTTGTACTTTTCCCGGTAGAAATTCTGCAGCGCGGCCGCGTGCGTTCCTTGGCGAGTAGCGATGCCGCGCTCCTGAAGCTTTGACATCAGTTGGTTACGCTCCTTGTGTAGTGCTTCAAGGTTTTTTGCGTTGAGCTGTTCTGCTTTATAAAAGCAGACATATGCTTGATAGCCGTGCTCAAAACCTTCCGGCGTGATTGGCGCGGACAGCCAAGGGAAATTATTAATCTCTTTAGTGTAGGCGTCTGCAAGCTTTTGCCGCAAAGTCAAGATTTCCTGGGTGCGGTCAAGTTGGGCGCACCCTAATGCAGCCTGCAAATCGGTCATGCGATAATTGTAACCCAAGAGATTGTACGTCGGCAAAAGATAGCCGTGCTTGGCGGTATGCCGCTCCAGGTCAGTTCGGTCTGCCCCGTGGTCCCTTAAGCTAGCGCAAACTTCTGCCAAGCTGGCGTCGCCGGTGGTAAGCATTCCGCCTTCACCAGTCGTGATTGATTTGCGAGGGTGAAAACTGAAGCAGCCGCAGTCACCGAATGTTCCTACGTGTTTCCCATTAATTCTGGCTCCCAAGCCACATGCGGCGTCTTCGACTATCCATAAGTTGTGCTTTTGCGCCAACTGAAGAATCGAGGTCATGTCGGCGGCCAGCCCGAATAGGTGAACCGGAATTATTCCAACAGTCCGGGGTCCGATCACCGAGGCTGCCGAGACCGGATCGATATTGAATGTCGCTAAGTCAATGTCACAAAATACCGGTTTGGCCCCCATATATTCGATGACATTCGCTGTGGAAATCCAGGTAAATGCCGGAACAACTACTTCGTCGCCCGGTTTAAGATTCAGGGCGGCGACAGCCAAATGCAGCGCCGTTGTGCAGGAGGTGGAGGCGACACAGTGCACCGAGTTCGTCTGCTTGGCAAAACTTTGTTCAAATTCAGCTACTTTGGGACCCTGTACGACCCATCCGCTGCGTATAGGGTCGATAACGGCCAGCTCTTCTTCTTTCCCGAAATACGGCTTCGTTATAGGTATATTCATTGTGCCGCTGCGGCTTCTCGCGCTGCGTTGACGGACTCCTGATCGCGCTCTCTCCACTCTACAACTGTTGGCAGTCCCATTTCGAGAGCTACCGATGCTTCAAAGCCTATTGTTTCGGCAGCATTTTCAGTTGCGCCGACACGGTGGGTCACGAACATTTGCTCTTCCGGTTTATATTCCGGTTGAAGCGAGCTGCCGGTAATATCCAACAACATGCTAACCAGTTCTTTAATCGAAGTCTTTGTACCCGATCCGACATTCAGATTTACGTCTGTCGCATTGCTTTTCAATGCTAATATGTTTGCACGTGCGACATCCGACACATGAACAAAGTCATAGCTTTGCGAGCCGTCGCCGAAAATTACCGGCGCTAAGCCTTTGTCAATTCGATCGAGCACTTTCATGATAACGCTCACGTAAGTGCCGCGGTAATCCATCCGTGGGCCATAGACATTCATATAGCGCAGTCCGACGTAATCCAATTTGTGTTGTTCGTAAAAGGCCCTAAAGAACTGTTCTCCAGCAATCTTAGTCGCGCCGTAAAAGGTCCGATTATTGAACGGATGGTCTTCGGTCATGGGAGTAAACAGCGCGTCCCCGTAAACTGAAGCCGAGGATGAGTAAATTACCTTCTTCACTCCGGCTTCTTTTGCGGCCTCAATGACATTGAACGTTCCCACGACATTAACTTCTACCGCCGAGCGCGGTTCGTGAACACATTCGTAAAGCCAGAGAGCGGCAAGGAGAAATACATAGTCTGCGCCAGAGATTGTCTCTTGCAGAGTGGCACGGTCGCAGATGCTTCCCTCGACTACTTCTAGACGACTGTCCTGTATGTGCTTTAGGTTGGAGCGGGCTCCGCGCACAAAGTTGTCGTACACGACAACGCTTGATACCGGCTCAAGCAGCAACTGATCTACTATGTGGGAGCCTACGAATCCGGCACCACCAATTACTACGATTTTTGCGTTTTCAAGAGAGTTCATATCGCACCTACCTATTATACGCGGTAGGGGCATTATGACCCAAGCGGAGTGAAGACTACAGTAAGGATTTAGTGGAATTAGGCAAAAAATTACAGCAGCAGGCGCTTAGACAGCGCCGTGCCGCTGAAAAACTGCAACTTTAGGCACCAGCAAGCCGAGATCCGACTTCGTCCCAATTAATCACGTTGAAAAACGCCGAAATATAGTCGGGGCGTTTGTTCTGATAATTTAGATAATAAGCGTGTTCCCAGACGTCTAATCCGAGGATCGGAGTCTTGCCGCTCATCAGCGGTGAGTCTTGGTTTGGCGTGCTCTCGACAATTAACTTTCCGCCGTCGAGACAAAGCCAAGCCCAGCCGCTGCCAAAGCGTGATGCGGCTGCGTTTGAAAAAGACTCCTTGAAAGAGTCAAAACCGCCCAAATCCGACTTGATCTTGTCTGCCAAGTCGCCTGATGGTTGTCCGCCGCCGTTGGGGCTCATGACTTTCCAGAACAGAGAATGGTTGGCATGGCCGCCGCCGTTATTCTGGACGGCAGTTCGAATGTTCTCAGGAATATCGCTGATTGAACGCAGCACGTCTTCGATCGGCTTATCGGCCCATTCGCTGCCCTTAAGAGCGTCGTTGACTTTATTAACGTAGCCTTGATGGTGCTTCGTGTGGTGAATTTCCATCGTGCGCGCGTCGATGTGCGGCTCAAGCGCGTTGTAGTCGTAATCGAGTTTTGGAAGTTCGTAAGCCATTATTTTCTCCCTTTAACATCCTTATTCAAAAACTGCTTGGCGAAGAGTATCACCAATATTTATTAGGAGAAACTTAGGGGTTAGGCTTGGTGGTTGGTATGACGGCCCTTAGCTGGCGCGAAAGTATTCGCTAATGTAGTCTACATATCGTGAAAAAAAACTGCAGCGAGCAATGTTAAATGAAGCAGTATTTAGAGCTAGTTAGAGACGTTCTAGACAATGGCCGCGGCAGCGGTGCGGAGATCCGACCTGATAGAACGGGAGTGGGAACATACTCCGTATTCGGGCGGCAAATGCGCTTCAATCTTGCCG
>JAUIIP010000003.1 GCA_030431555.1 bacterium | reverse complement strand
CCAATCACATAGAAGAATCCACCGCCGAGAAGGAAGCCGTAAACCGAATCGAGAAGGTCAGTCGTAATCGGATAGGTGAAGATCGGATAGAACTGTTGAACCACACCAACACAAAGACCGATAATGATTCCGGGGTAGCTGATTCGGTTGGGTATGATCTTGTACTCGAGATCGATAAAAGTAATTACGATCAGTGTAGCCGTGAGAGCGAAAACCAAAATTGCGGTCGGTATGTCTGCCGTGAACAGGAAACTGGCTACCATCGCGAAACCGGAAAGGATTTCCACCAGTGGATACTGACCGGAAATCGGGTTTTTGCAGGTTCGGCATTTAGCTCCCAGAACCACCCAGGCTACTACCGGGATGTTCTCGTACCATGTCAGCTGTCGTTCACAGTTCGGACAAATTGAGCGCAGCGGCCGCGTGACCGACATCTTCAGCGGCACACGGTAAATGCATACGTTGAGAAAGCTGCCTATGTTCAGCCCAATAACGAATAAAAAGATAAGAATTGCTAGTGTTGCGTCCACGAGATTAAGATTCGTTGTTCGACCAAGTAGGTGTAAACTTTTTGCGTAGCAGAAATATCTAATGATTCTTGCGACGGCGCTAGCATAATTATATAACCGCAAGAGTGAGGCGGTTAATTCTTGCGCACTAGCATTACTTGCCGCCCGGCGGATTGAAAGTGGCTAAGACGAAGCGAGTAGTCAGCATTCAGTATCGGCATCGACCCGGCGGTGTGTGCAAACGGATGTACTTAACCGTCCAGGGCCTGCTCGATGAAGGATTCGAAGTGCACTACCTCTCGGTCGACCCACTTCGTCTTGACGATCACCCGCGTTTGTTTAGACATGAAATACCGATCCCACTCAAAGCTCGGCGCGGCTTTTTGTTTTGGACGTGGTTCACAGTTATTGCGCCGCTGATCCTGCTCGGTGTCTTGCTGCGTCGTAGATTTCAGGCACTAATTTTATTTTCTCCATACTACTGCCTGGTAACACGCTTGGTGACAGTCCTGCTGCTTGTGCCTACGATTGTGTTTCAACGCACAATTCCCAATCGAGCTGATCCGCTTTATCGCTCGGCAGTTGCAGGACGAGTGCGCTACTACGCAGCTTGGGCCGGGCTAGCTCTGGCGTCGCGGGTAGTTGTGTTCAGCCGGAGCGTTAAAGAGTCACTGTTTGCTCGGTCGCGAATTCTGCGCAGCCGTCTGCGCTTGCTCAGGGTGCCGGTGGTGCTGCCGCAGTCACTCGAGGGCGAACAGCCGAAGATCACTTACGAGCAAGCCATGAAACAGCATACTGAAGAACCGCAGGTGCTGAAGCAGTGGCTTGAAGGTTTCTCGGCGAGAAAAAGCAGCGTGTGCAGAATTTTCGATTTCTCGGAGCGCTCGCTTGTTATGCTGGTAAGCGGTGAGCTGACAGACCGCAAGAATGCCGAACTTATTCTTCGCGCAATGAATGCAATCGAGAGCGAGCGTGCAGTTGTTATCATTTCGGGGCTTGGTCAGGAGGCCAGCCGCTTAAAAACCGTCGCTGCCGGATTCGGTCTCGGCGAGCGAGTCGTGATCGAGGGTTGGCTGCCGAACTTCGCCGACATTCTTGCAGGCTGCGATCTGTATGTTTTGCCGTCTAAATACGATGGAATTTCAAACTCGATGCTCGAGGCACTTGGTGCGGGCGTGCCGGTTCTGGCAGCAGATACGCCTGAGATGAGAGAAATTTTGGAGTATGACGAGCTGCTATTTGATGCCGGGCATGTCGGCCGCCTCGCCGCTAGAATCGAGTCAATTGCTGACTCTAAGGCTGAGCGCGAGAAGGTGCGCCAGCTCAGCCGCTATCGGGCTCGGCAGTTGATGTTTAGCTGGGGTGCTGAATTATCCGCGTTTATTGATAGTAAATTTGCCTGATCGAGTATTAGTGCTTAAATTACAGTAGCTTGCCTCGCCTCAGATTTTCGCGCACTCTGCTGGGTCGAAGCGGCATCTTGATAGTAGGAACATATTTTCGAGAGACCACTATATGGCAAAAGTTCGCAGAATGCCTGCAAACCGGATTCGCAAGATTACCGGAGGGAAGCAACCGCTTAGACTCGTCGAGGAGTTTATGGTGCGCCGCGGCTTCGATCCCGCCGAGTGTCTGCAGCAGCGAACGGGCGACATTGCCAGCTGGTCAGTTCCCTTAAACGGCGACGAAGAACTTGAAGTCAGCCTTGAGGGACTAAATCGCCCGGCTGAGACTACGCTGTATATGGGGGTAAATGTGCTGACGGTTCCCTTGAAGGACAGTCAGAAGTGTTTAGCCGCGGCATTAGCTGTGGCTGATACGCTGATAGGCGCGAAACTCTCTCTCGTAAATTACGATTTAGTCCTTAGCGTAACAATCTACACCGCAAACATGAGTCTAAATGAAATTGACTACATGTATGAGCTGCTCTGCATGCAAAAACCCGGCGTGCAGGATGCAATAGCAGACGAAATGCGCTGACTTTCTCTGTGCCTTGCTTCGGTGAAGATTCCCGGAGTATCATCGAATCACATCTTTTTATCCGCATAATCCGAGGACTTTTAATGCGAGCTTATCTTTTTTACTGAATATCGCGCTGTTTACTGTTCCAGCGATGGCCGAAGACGAAGTGGTCGCTCTTGAAGCTAAGACTGAGCATTTTGTCTTCGAGTTCGGCAAAGAGTTCGTGCACGAAACAAAAGACTCATCGCAGGGAGTAATTCACTTGCTGCGTTATTTGGGTCCCAAGCCTGAAGAAGGTGAGGTTCCGGAGAGTGTGCAGATTACTGTTGTTGAGATGCTGGCCCTAAATAAAGTTCGCGTTGAAAACCCCAAGCAAAACCCGACGCAGCTTGCGATCGGAGCACTCGGCGGGATTATTATGTCGCACCGCAACAAGCTCAAACAACAGGGCGGTCTGCTGGCGGTTTCGGATGTGACTAGTGTAGTGCTTAAGCATTTAAGCGGCGCCACTCAGCAAATACATATGAACATGTTTAAGGGCCGCGGCTTTGAGCAGTACAGCGACTACTATGTGTTGACTGACGGGAAGCACTTTCTCCACGTTCAGGGGATTTATTTCCCTAAGCACGGCAGCAAATCTCAGCAGAAAATCGACGTAGTATTAAATTCTGCTAGGCCGATTCCGACCGAGTAGTTCTGTGTGAGGCTTTGCAGCACGATGCGAATAAAGCGATTGTTGGTTTGCGCTGTATTGCTGAGCTCTGTTTTTCCAGCCCCTTTCGCCTTGGCGACTCCTCCGTGTCCGCCTGATTACTCGGATATATGTGAGGCGATTGGCGGCACCTGGAAGGAGCAGCAGTCGAAGTGTCCAGGCAGCGGTGTTTGCAGCCGGAAGATTCCGCTTTACGACTACGACTGCAATCAGGACTCGGATTGCATGCCTTGCGGACTGAAGTCGTGCAAGCCGGACATTTCGAAATTCACTGAAGCTGAAAGAGCGGCACTCAAGCAAGAGCCAACTATCGACTACGAATACTACGAAGAATGTGAAAAGCCGTTTAATCAGATTTGCGGCTGTAAGAACAACCGGTGCTACTTGAAAGAGAAGGCAGTCGACTGCAGAACTGACGCAGAATGCTATTACTGCTGCGGCAGCTGTCAGCCGCTTGCCTGGCGCGAAGTTGCAGACTGCACTACCCATTGCATCCTTTCTCCGGGCAAGCAGTTCGACTGTGCGTGCCGGAACAACAAATGCCGTCCTGCTCGCTGAGGCAGAACCCGGCCGATTTGTATACAAACGGCGCTCCTAAGCCTGATCGAATCTGTTCGGATCTGTGGGCACTTAGCTAGAATAAGCGCCCTAAAATAGTGCAAATTTTTCGTGAAGCAGCTCTGCCTTCTTACTCGACTAGAGATTGCTCAGTGTAGGAGCGGCCTGCGGGGTCATTCTGGTGCTGAGCGTGGTGTTAATAGAGATGAGAGTTGATGATGACCCGCCTGTTTTTTAGATTTCTTACTTTGGTTTTCATAAGTGTAGTTGGTTTCGGAGGAAGTGCAGCGCACGCGATAGTATCTGATTGCGAGACTGTAGACTTTTCCGGATATCCTGCCGGAACAAAAATAAACAATCAGTTTTCAGCATCGGACGGATTTACCGTCAGCACCGTCAACACCGGTGGTGGTCCGAACCAGGCAATCATCTTCGACAGCGCTCACCCCACGGGCGGTGACCCGGACTTAGCCACGCCGGGCTATGGCTACGGCAATAATACGCCGCTCGGCAACATTCTCATCGTTGCTGAAGACGTTGTAGATAACAACCCGGCAGACGGGCTGGTCGATGACCCGGACGACGAAGCGGGCGGCGGGCGAATCTATTTCCACTTCGACGAGCCGACAGACGTATCAGAAGTTACTATCATCGACATGGAAGGGCCGCAGACAGGAACCATTCGCGGCTACATCGGCTCCAGCCAAGTTTTCAATATTCCAATTCCAGAGCTGGGTGACAACTCAGTTCAGACAATCGACATCAGTTCTCTGGCTGTCGGCCTGACGAAGTTGAAGGTGCACTTTGCGTCTTCCGGCGCGGTGGACAACCTAGTTTATTGCCGTGAGCCCGATACTTATTCTATCAGCGGCCGAGCTCTGTTTGAGGGAAGCGGTGAGCCAGTTTCCGGTGTAACTATTAGCGGAAGCCTCGGGTCAACCAGCACCAACGGCAGCGGTGAATACTCCTTTAACGATGTAGCAAACGGCTCATATACGCTGAATGCAAACAAGCCGGGCTACATAGTCATCAGCGATCCCAACCCGATTGTCGTTTCGGGCGGCAACGCTGAGAATCAGAACTTCATTCTGGCCTGCGCCGAGGGATACATCGAGAAAGACGGAGAATGTCTGCCGGCGTTTACGATTAGCGGTAGGGCGCTGATGGCCTCGGGTAATTACCCGGTTGCAGGCGTTGCAATCAGCGGCAGCATCGGATCAGCCACTACTGCTTCGAACGGCTCGTATAGCTTTAACAACATACTTAACGGAACCTATTCACTTTCGGCGAGCAAGCCGGGCTACATCGTAATCAGCGACCCGAATCCGATAGTTGTAGATGGTGCGAATGCTGAGAATCAGAACTTCCTCTTGGCTTGTGCTGCAGGATACGTTCAGCGTAAAGCCGAGTGTCTGCCTGTTTATACTATTAGCGGAAGTGCATTAATGTCGGGCAGCAGCCAACCGGTAGCTGGTGTGACAATCAGCGGAAGCATCGGGACGACGACCACTGCAGCTAACGGCACTTACAGCTACGGCGGCGTTCCGAACGGCAGCTATACGCTTAGCGCGAGCAAGCCGGGCTACGTTGTTGTCAGCGACCCTAACCCGATAGTTGTTGCCGGCGCTAATCAGGAAAACCAGAACTTCCTGCTTGCGTGTGCTTCCGGCTACGCCTTTATCGGCGGCGAGTGTGTGGCTGTTTTCTCGATTAGCGGAATCACTACGGTTGATGAAACCGGGTCACCGCTTGAGGGAGTGGTCATTAGCTCAAGTGTGGGCAGCACTGCTACGAACGGAGCCGGGCAGTATACGCTTAACTCTGTGCCGAGCGGAACCTATACGCTGACTGCGAGTAAGGAAGGATTCGAAGTGATTAGCGATCCGAACCCGGTTGTGGTCGCGGGAGCTAACGCAGTGAATCAGAACTTCGTTCTGAAGTGCGTAAGCGCTATCTGCTCGCTCGGAAATCCCGATATAGAAATCGATGCGTCGGACGGAACCTTTGACGACTTCGTTCGTCTTGAGTGGACAACTGAAGCATGTGCTGTCTCGTATCAGCTTTACCGCGTCGAGACCGGCGGCAGCGTGTTCACCAGCCCGCTCGATATTGCGGGCCCGATTCCGACGACCGGACAGGCTACTATGACGTTTGATGATGTATCGGCGGTGCCGAACGTAATCTACGACTACGGAGTAATCGGGCTGGATGCAGGCGGCGACGAATGCACTAGAAGCAACGTCGACCAGGGTCATCGAGCAGGTGAGATCAATGACTGCGACGGCGACGGCATTCCTGATGAAGTTGAGCTGGAGGAAGGGACTGACCCTTGTGACCCAGGCAGCTTCCAGCCGGATCTTCAAAGCCCGGCGTTTGCGAAGTGGAACACTTATCTGTCCCAGGTTAACTATCTTGAGTTAACGGCAGACGGAACCGAGGGCGTTAGTGCACTGGTGACGGTGTTCGACATCAACGGAAACGTAACCAATACGCAGCAGGTGGTGCTCGATGCAGGACAGGAGTTCCATGTCGACATCAATCCTTTGGCTGTCAACAAGGATACATATGGAATCGTTAGGATTGACTGGACTGCGCTTGACGGTGAAGACCGCAAGACTGCTTCACTCGCAGGCCGCATGACAAACTACCGACCAGACCCGGATGGATTGAACTTCTCGTTTGTCATGGCTAAGCAGCTGAGAAATGCTGTTAAGGGCAAGACGTTCGCGATGGGCAACTCGTTTGACCCGCAGGGAATGGGATATCTGGTTCCTAACTGGACCGAGATTATCAATCTCGACCCGGTTGAGCGCATCTTCCAATACAACCTGTATAATCAGGCTGGAGAGAAGATCGCTACCTACTGGATGCCGGTTCCTCCGATGGGCGAGCGTGACTTGAACGCCGGACACGAAAACGGTCAGGGAGTCTATCTTGCGGAAGTAATTCCGTATGAAGGCGACACGAACTACACGATGACCGTGTCTCGCTACAGCTCGAACCATGCAGGCGGCTCGGAAGCACTCACTTACAACTATGCTTTCGCAGCACCTGGTATCAGAGGAACCGCAGCTAAGCAGTTCGCAACAATTACGAACGCGAGCGAAGGTTGCAATACTCCGGTGAACTGGGTGGAAGTAGCGAATACTTTGGATGAATCCGTGATTGCAACGGCGACGTTCAGAAACTCCGCCGGCCTTGAGGTTGGCTCAAGCTCTGTCGCACTTGCTGCTAAGGAGCAGTTCCACTTCAACGCGAGCGCGATGCTGCTGAGCGGAGAAAGCGGAACGGTTGAGCTTCGCGCCAATAAGTCAGGAGCGCTGATAATGCAGAGCGTGGCGTACTACCACGACTGCAGCAACAACCTGACTCAGACAGCGGTAGCTTCACACGGCGCAATCGCCGGACGAGCTAGGCAGGCTGGGACATACAACCGCTACATCGACATCGAAAACAAGTTGAATGTTTTCAATGTCAGTTCAACTGATGTGAATATCGATGTTAAGGTGTATGAGAACGGCAATCTGCTGTCTAGCGTATCCGATACTCTCTCGGGCCTGACTCGTGAGGCATATGACCTTAACGACGAAGGAGTGTTCCAAACGAGTGCGGACAGCTACGGCATTGTGACGGTTGAAACTCCTGGTGAACAGCAGGCTGTTACGGAAGTTCGCCGCACTAGAAGAGATCCGACAGATCCTTCTAAGCTGGACTTTATCATCTCGACTAGGCTCAACTAAGGCGAGAGTTTAGTCAGACAGGAAAAGCGGGGGCAATGGCCCCCGCTTTTTATCCATACCATTCCATGAATCCGGTATCACGATCGTCGATAAGCTCACTCGGCAAGTCTTCGATGAAGCGCGAAGGCACTCCGCCATAAAAGCTCTGACGCCCAAATGTCTGACGGGTTCTCGCTCGTGTAAGATAGAGCTGCTTGCGAGCGCGCGTCATCCCGACGTAGCACAGACGCCGCTCCTCTTCGAGGGCAGCGGCGTCATCAATGCTGCGCACATGAGGCAGTAGTCCCTCTTCGAAACCGATAATGAATACTGCGTCGAACTCCAGGCCTTTGGCCAAGTGCAGGGTCATCAGCGAAATCGGCATGCCGCTCGCTTCGTCTGCATGAGTGTCGATATTTGCGTCGTCGCTGTCTGATGTCAGAGATACTCTGTCGAGGAAGTCTGCAAGTTTTGCTTTTTGGCCGGCGTTGATTGCGGTTCGGACAAATTCTGAAGCGACGGTCATCAGTTCGTAGATGTTCTCGACTCTGCTTTCAGCTTCCGGGGTGTCTTGAGTGCGCAGGCGCTCGAGATATTCTGACTTCTTGGCGATTTGGTTGATGAGACCTGCAAGGGCATTGATCTTTTGGTCGTAGTTCTCCAGGCTGTCGTCGTCTGCGAGGATATCCGCGACTTGGTCCTTGTGTGTTTGCAAGTCGTCAATTAAGGCTGCGAAGGCGGTCAGTTTCTTGCCACCGGCGCCCTTGATAAACGGCGCGGACTTTTCGAGGATTGCTTTTCTCAAGGCCGGCAGGTACGCCAGCTGCTCCTTGTCGGCAAAGGCGACGACATTTGCCACGCTTTTCGCACCGATGCCGCGAGTTGGGACATTGACGATTCGCAGGAAGGCCTCGTTGTCGTATTCGTTAGCCAGCAGCCGCACGTAAGCCAGAATATCTTTGATCTCTTTTCGCTCGTAGAAGCGGTGGCTGCCGTAAATTTCGTATGGAATGGAAGTTTCTATCAGCGATTCTTCGATTGCCCGCGATTGGGCATTTGTCCTGTAGAAAACGGCAATCTCCGAAGCGGGGACTCCGCCGGCAATCAAACGCGCTATCTCGGAGGTCACAAAGGAGGCTTCATCGATTTCATCGAAGGATTTATGGCCGACGACATCAGCGCCCTGCTCGTTGTCGGTTCTGAGGACTTTTTGCTGCCTGCGCTCGTTCCTGGCGATTACGGCATTGGCTGCGGCGAGAATAGTCTTGGTGGAGCGGTAGTTCTGTTCGAGGGTGACAACCTTGGCGTCAGGGAAGTCACGCTGGAAATTGAGGATGTTGTCGATCGAGGCTCCTCTGAAAGCGTAAATCGACTGGTCATCATCGCCGACTACGCAGAGGTTTTGATGCTTTGCGGCGAGCTGGGTGATGAGTTTGTATTGGACCTTGTTCGTGTCCTGATACTCGTCGATTAGAATGTGCTGGAACTGTTCCTGGTAGTGCTCCAGGACGCTGCGCTCGAGCGTAAACAGCGTGACGACGTTGCATAGCAAATCACCGAAATCCATCGCGTTTGCCGCGAGGAGTTCTTCTTGATAGCGCTCGTAAACTTCGGCCGCAATTTCTGCAAGCTGCGGAGGCAGGTTTGACCACTCCACAAGCCCGTCGGGGAAGATGTAGTCATTCTTTGCGCGATCAATCTGTGAGCGAATTGTCCGCGTCTCGAGCACTTTTGGGTCGATCTTTAGTTTTTTGCAGACTCGCTTGATAAGCGACATCGAATCACTGGAGTCGTAAATCGCAAATCCCGGCTGATAATTCAGCTCTCTAGCGTGGTTGCGAAGAATCCTAACTCCAATTGAGTGAAAGGTCGCCACCCACTCCGGCACGCTGCGGTGCGAAAAAAGCGCTGCGGTGCGTTCCTTCATCTCTCGCGCGGCTTTGTTGGTGAAAGTTACCGCAAGAATTCGCTGCGGTGCGATACCGTGCTCAAGGACTAGGTGAGCGATGCGGTGAGTCAGGACTCGTGTCTTGCCGCTGCCTGCTCCGGCAAATACCAGCAGCGGTCCATTGGCATGGAGCACGGCCTGGCGCTGCTGAGGGTTTAATGAATCTAAATACGTGCGGTCGGACAATTTGAGTGCTGCGTTTGCTGCTGTCATTTAGAGAGCTTTATAACAAGAGCTTGGGCACGTGCAAAAGAAACCGCGGTTCGATGCAGCTCATCGAACCGCGGCAAAGATGGGAGGAAGATTGGTTTGTTTTCAGCAAGCTAAGGAGTTGTAAATCAGTGCAGCCGAACGACTTGCTGCCCCTGTAAACAGCGCTTGGGCATTGAAATCGCTGTTCCGACTTCGAACATTGCAAGTAAACGCTGCTTGGTCTCAGGTTCTAGATCTGGGTTTTCCTCGCGCTCAGTGTCGCAGTCTTCTTCAGGTGAGCTGACTATTTGGATAGATAGGCAGGCCAAGCCTAGAAGTAGGGCGCTGGTCTCAAGGGCTGCGAGGGGGTCTGCAAATAGAATACTAAGCGGTGTCATAGCCTTTACCTCAAGAAGTTATCGTGAGAGTAAATGTGTCGAAACTGCCGTCACATTCGATGATACTTGTATAGAAAAAGAATAGAAAAGGGTCAAGAAGTTTTTTGAAACTTTCTGCGCTTAACTTATATAATGCCCGGAAAATACAATAGAAAAGACCACTTATATAAGGCTGCCAAGAAAGCGGGCTACCGTTCTAGAGCGGCATACAAACTTATAGAAATAAACCAGAAAGCATCTGTATTGAAGAAGGGTGCTGCTGTCCTCGACTTAGGGGCCGCTCCCGGTGGATGGCTGCAGGTGGCGGCTTCGATGGTCGGCGCAAGCGGCAGGGCTTTGGGGGTAGATCTTGAGCCAATTGCTCCGTTTAGTGCCGCGGAGCTGGGAGCCGGGTCAGCTGTTCCAGTGACAATTCAAGGTGATATAACTTCCGAAGCTGTTCGGCAGCTGCTCGTTGAAAAAGCTGAGGGTAAATACGACGTAGTCTTGTCGGATATGAGCCCCAAGCTGAGCGGAATACGTGACCGCGATATTGCAGTCTCGGTCGAGCTTGTCGAAATGGCGCAGGACGTATGTCGTTCGCTGCTTCGCCCAGGTGGAGTTATGCTGGCGAAATTGTTTCCTTCGAACGACACCGAAGAACTTATTAAGTCCCTGCGCTCCAGCTATAAGCGAATTGATCGCGTGCATCCCAAATCGTCAAGAAAGACTTCGCGGGAGCTCTATATAGTTTGCAAAGGTTTTTCGCCGGAGCAGGAAGAAACGTCTTAGGAAAGACATTATGCCAGTACAGTACTTAGTGACTGCCACCGAGCGAACAGGACGAACTATCCTTAACGGATTCGGTTCTTTCGGTGCAATTTGGATTTTCCTGTTCAAAGTATTGTATCGCTGCGTTACTCCGCCTTTTCGCCCATCGTTGATTGTGCAGCAGCTGTATAGTATCGGAGTTCAGTCCGTGGCAGTGGTAGGACTGGTCGCTGTTTTTACCGGAGCTGTCCTAGCTGTTCAGAGCGAATACACATTATCTAAATTTGGCGCTACCGCCTTTTCGGGTCCGGCTGTTGCCTTGAGCTTAATTCGTGAACTCGGGCCTGTATTGACTGCTTTAATGGTCAACGGACGTGCGGGCTCGGCCATGACCGCTGAGCTTGGCATCATGAAAATCACTGAGCAGGTTGACGCGCTGCGCTCGATGGCGGTCGACCCACTGCGCTATTTGATGGTCCCGCGAATCATTGCCGGCATTATTTCAGTTCCGCTTCTGACCGCACTCTTCGACATAGTCGGAATTCTAGGCGGCTATTTCGTCGGCGTTTACACGCTGGACCTTTCGTCCGGCACTTTCTGGGCCCAAATGGTGCTTGCAGTCGAAAAGATCGACGTAATGTCCGGTCTGGTTAAGTCAATCATGTTTGGGCTCTGCATTTCTTGGATCGCCTGTTACAAGGGCTGGACCTGCGGCTTTGGCGCTGTCGGCGTTAACCGAGCGACTACCAGTGCTGTCGTAACCGCGTCCGTCGTAATTTTAGTCCTCGATTACTTCCTGACTTCAATCCTGACTCAGGTTTTTCTGTGATTAGAATTCGAAATCTCTCCAAGAGCTTTGGTGAGCAGGTAGTACTCGACGGGGTCAACCTCGACATTGAAGAGGGGAAAACTACTGCAATCGTTGGTCCCAGCGGAACCGGCAAGAGTGTACTATTGAAGATTATAACCGGCCTGCTGCTTGCTGACAGCGGGGAAGTGTTGATCGGCGAAGAGTCAATGACGGCCGCTAAGAACGTTAAAGAGCGCCTAGATATTTGCAGCCGCATGGGAGTCTTGTTTCAAGCCGCGGCTTTGTTCGACTCGCTTACTCTATTTGAAAATGCGGCGTTTCCGCTGCGCTACCGCAAACAGCTAAAGGAAAGCGAGATAGTTGAGCGCACGGCGAGACGGCTGAAGGAGGTCGGCATGCTCGAGTATGCAGACCGTCTTCCGGGGCAGGTCTCTATTGGAATGCGCAAACGAGTAGGTATCGCGCGAGCGCTTGTCGCCGACCCCGACATTCTGCTGTTTGACGAACCGAATACCGGTCTTGACCCTCAAGTTGGTCAGGAAATATATGAATTGATTGCGGAAACCCAAGAGCATTTGGGTTTTACGGGCATTGTAATAAGCCACGAAATCCCTGAGGTTTTTCAGGTGTGCGAAAGAGTTGCAATGCTATACAAAGGAAAGGTTGTAATTGATGCTGAGGTTGAGGAATTTCAACAGTCCGATAATCCGATCGTTCAGCAGTTTACTCGTGGTGAAATCGAAGGACCGATCAAGGTCGGCTAGCATTAAACGCTAAGGAGTTTGGCTTGGCAGAGCAGAAAGCTAATAACGACAACGATGTGAAGCAGTTCACGCCGCCGCCGAAGACATTCACTGTGGAGTTCTTCGTGGGCTTGTTTGCATTGGTAGGCTGCACCGCCTTCGGCTATCTCTCGATTAATATCGCCGGTATGTCACTTTTCGACGCCAACTATTATCACGTCACTGCTGAGTTCGATAATATATCCGGGCTGCAGGACGGCGCTTCAGTCGAATTGGCTGGAGTTCCAATTGGCGAAGTTGAGTCGATCAGCCTTACGGAAACCTCAGCCAAGGTTAAAATGAAGGTACTTAAATCCGTTCCGATTCGCGACGATGATTCGGCTGCAATCAGAACCAAAGGCATAATCGGCGACCGCTACGTGAAAATTATCCCCGGAGGCTCGGAGAAGCTGGTCCAGCCGGGTGGAGAGATTTTTATGACAGAATCTGTGGTCGAGTTTGAAGAGGTAATCGGTAAGTTCATTCATTCCTTAGACAGCGGCGAAGAAAGCTGATTTTTTCAGCATGAACTTGAAGAATCTTCGTCCGATAGCGTCAAATTCCCATGGAGACTCAAATGCACGCAATTTCTTGTAAAAGCCGGTTCTCATTGCTCTGGGCAGCATTCTTAAGCTGTCTATTTCTGCTGCCGAGCTCGGTCTTGGCTGAGCGTACGCCTGAGGGTGCTGCTGCGAAGCGCGTAGTGTCGACAATCGACAAAGTGCGCGAGACCGTAAAAGAGGCCGGCGGAAAGGCGGAAGATTCGCTTACTCCCAAGCTCGAAGAAATTATTTTCCCGGTATTCAATTTCAAAGACATGTCTCGAGCGTGTCTCGGCAAGAACTGGAAGGTCGGAAACGAAAAGCAGCAAGAAGAGTTTGTGCAGCTTTTTTCGAAGCTCCTATCCAGAACCTACCTCAATCGCATTAAAGAAATCGAAAGCAGCTCAGTTGAATTTATCGGTGAGAAGGTGAAAGGTAAGCGGGCGATTGTTAAGACGCTCGTGACCAAGGACGGCCAGAAATATCCGATAAGCTACCGCCTGCGGGACTACGGCTCTGATTGGCGTGTTTACGACGTGGTGATTGAAAACATCAGCTTAGTCAGCAACTATCGCGAGGATTTCTCGTCGATAATTCGCAGAAAAGAGTTCGACGGCTTGCTTGAGATGCTGCGCGAAAAGACGGCTTCCGAGGCTTAGGGCCCGGCAGATTCCAGACTCAAAGTGATTTCTTCGAATACAGAATCGGCAAACAAGAACCCCTCTTGACTGAGCTGAACATGCTCGTCCTGCAGCGCAATCATCCCTGCGTTAGAGAGTTGATCGAGAACGGCTTGAACCGCTGTGGGCATTTCTTCGCCAAAAAGCATCGAGTAATCGTCCGCCTCAAAGCCCTCCGTCTTGCGCAAATTCAGCATAAAGAATTCTATCTGCGCCTGTTCTTTGCTGAGATCTTCCCGGCGAATCACCGCGTCGCTCGAAATATTAATCCGTTTAATGTAGTCGTGCGGTGCGGGAGCATTGTAAAGCCGCTGGCCCCAGGCGCCGGTCTGTATAAATCCATGAGCTCCGGCTCCGACGCCCAAATACTCGCGGCGCGTCCAATAGCTGAGGTTGTGTTTGCAGCTTTTGCCCGGCTGAGCAAAGTTCGAAATCTCATATCGGCCGTAGTTTTCATCGGCCAGGAGTTCAGTTCCGGCACGATACATCTGAGATTCCCGCTCTTCGCCGACCTTAAGCTTTGCGCCTCGGGAGCTGCGCACAGCGAACTCCGTTCCCGGCTCAATCGTCAGCCCGTACATCGAGATGTGCTGCGGCTCAAGCAGACAGGCAGAATTCAGATCGCTTAACCATTCGTCGAGGGTCTCGCCTGCAGCACCGAACATCAGGTCGAGATTAAAGTTCTCGAATCCGGCGCTGCGGATATTTTCAACGGCCTCCAGGCTGTCGTTGGCTGAGTGAATTCTCCCAAGAAATTTCAGCTTCTTCGGTTGGAAACTTTGCACACCCATGCTGATTCGGTTGACTCCCGCACTGCGAAAATCACGGAGCTTGTCGGCTCCAAGCGTCTCCTGGATTGTTCCAGGGTTAGCTTCGAGCGTAATTTCGATTTCAGGTGAAGGCTGCATTAAAGAAAATAACCGTTTAAGAATCACCTCAACCGAGCCTGGACTCATCAGCGAAGGCGTGCCTCCCCCGAAGAATACGCTGGTGCAGATCTGCGATGTCAGATTGGCACGTTCGATTTGCGAGCTAAGGTCCGCAAGCAGCGCTGATACGTATTCCTGCTCCAAGTCCTCAATGCTTCGCGATGCGCCGTTCGGAGCAGCGCGTTTGTGGTCGAGTCCATAGGAGTTGAAGTCGCAATACGGGCACTTTTTTATGCAGTACGGATAGTGAAAATAAACTGCCGCCTGCCGTTTCACTGCGAAATGCTCAAGCTAAGCGCTCCGGCGCTTAGCTCAGGTGAGGAAAGAGCCGAGCTTTTAACAAATCCAAGGCCGCGCAGAGTCGGCTCGTTCGGATAGAGTGCTGCGCTGGTCAGACTTCCGGCGCGGGAGCCGTCCGTCGGCACCGTAAGCTGCGCAGGAGTCTGCGGAATCTCAGAGGCAGAACCTCTGAGATTGACCAGCTGCTTGTTTGGTTTGCCTCTAGCTATCGACATCTCAACGACTTCCTGGCCGGTATAACAGCCTTTCTTGAAGCTAACGAGAGGGGCCAGTTCCAAATCCGGTGCGGCATTTTTTTCGCTAATATCTATCCCCGCGAGAGGCATCCCGGCATCAATCCGAAACATCTCGAATACTTCCGGGCTGCATTGCTTAACAGAGTCGGCTTCGAGCTTCGCTTTAAGCTGCTCGAGACGGCTCGTTTCGCAAAGTATCTCTGAGGCGGCGCAGAGGTACTCCGACTCTGCGGCGAGGCGGTTCGCAGTTTCCGGCCGCCCGGGCCCGACTAGCGCCAGAAGTGACCACGGGACGACCTCCGCCTCGAGCTGATCGGCCACTTTAAACTGCAGCAATGATTTAATGAGCTCTTCCGCACCTGGGTAGGCCCGCCGAGCTGCCAGAAAGAAACAGTCTGCGCTTTTTATAACAGTGAAGATGCCTTGAATCTTGCCTTGAGGTGAGAGCAGCAGGCTTTCGGCGCACGCACCGTCCTGCAGGTTTTTAATGTCCTGAGTTATACGGCCTTGCAGGTAACGAGCGGCGTCAGGCCCACTTACACGGATGACCACAGCTTCAGGGTAAACGTAATAGCCGACACCGGACTCGGCGTTGATTGCCTTGTACAAATCAAATTGAGAGGTCATTGGGGTCTGAGAGCTTAGTCGATAACGTTAAAAATGCGTCTAAACGAGTGCCAAGACCAATAGATGAAGAACGCTTTGCCCTTAATGCGGTGAATGTCGAGAAATGGATCGTTCCAATAGCGCGAGTCTTTCGAGTAGTCGCGATTGTCTCCCAACAGCAGGACTTTCCCTGGAGGGACCACGACGGGACCGAAGTCTCGCCTGCCGCTCTCGAGCCAAATAGCATGGGAATCCTGAAACAACTTGCCGTTGATGTATAAATTCATCCCCCGCAGTTCTAATACATCGCCGGGCAGACCCATTACGCGCTTGATGATGTTTGTGTCTGATTCGTCGATCTCGGGAGTGGAGGAGTCATCGGGCAAAGTAAATACAACAACGTCGCCGCGATGCGGTTCCCTAAAGATTTTTAGCGATTCCTTTACTAACGGAAGTCTAAAGCCGTAACTTAGTTTGTTTACGAGAATATGGTCGCCAATCTGCAGCGTGGGCTCCATCGAAGAAGATGGAATCTTGAACGCCTCTACAACGCTTGCGCGAAGCATAAACGCGATACCTAGGAAGATCGCGATACTGCGGGCCAAACTAAAAAATTCACCCCATTGGGACGGTGGAGCAGCGTTTCTATGCCAGTCGTTCCTGCGGTCCCGTTCTTTGTCGCCTGTGCGCTGAGCGCCAGCTGTCATGCCGTTAGATCCCTTCATGAAAATTCCCGAAAATAGCTGAGCCTCTACACTACTGTAAGCTATTCGCACTCAGGTTGGAACGCTCCAGACGCCGTAAAATTCACGTCTCTAGAGAGTTCATCGGCTAAGTCCACGATTAATCTTAGGCCACGCAATGCCTAAGCGTGATACGCAGGATGATCGCCGAAGATGATAGAATCACATTCTACCAGAATTGTTGGGGTTTTGCTTAAGACTCGACAATTAAAAATCGCAGTCTCGAACGCATGTTCACGCAAAGTCTCCAAGTCGTCGTCAGCTGATTTTGGGAATATTCTTGCGGTGATATTGTCGTTAATCTTGATGAATGTTTTTCCGCCCGAGCGAGTGAACACTTCAGTTATTATCCCCAAAAGAGGGTAGCTTTTGCCGATTTCCAGCTCCGACTCATCGCTGCATCGGGTGAGTCCAAGCTGCTGACGCTTGTTTGAATCGAGATCTGCCATAAATAGCCTTAAATACCAGAGCCTTATGCCATGCGAACCCCTCAGAGCACGCTTACAAGGTTGTTATGATTGATCTCGGGCCAAGTGTAGCCCGCAGGTGCTGGAAGCTAAATTGGAGTTAGCTGGCGCTTGGGGCTGTCCAGAACTCTTTGAATGATGCGAAGCCTTTGAGCTTTTTGCCGTCTTTGAGTGCCGGGGCAGACTCTTGCTTCGGTACAAATAATTCGACGACGTTTTCTCGAGGTTTATCGTAAGCAGGAAGAGGAGACGTAATAAGTGCGAATGTTCCCTCGCGCACCAGGCCTCGGTGAACGGATTCGATTGCGACTGTTGCCGAAAAACCTTTCTTCGAAGAAGTGCTTTGCAAATTAACTGAAACGACTTTGCCGATTGCTTTTCCGGACAGAACGACCGGTGCGCCAATTTCGAGAGTGCTCTGCTGCGAAAACTCAATGTCTAGAACAGGCTGCTGAGTGGTCAGCGCTCCCATATTGAGCGGATTGAGACCGACTGAGATGTAAGCAGCGATTACAATCAACCTAAGCATCGTTCATTCCCTTGCACTGGCTGTTCTTTCAGCGGCTCAAGTTAGCAGAGGTGGAAGGCTTGTTCCAGCGGAATTTCCAACAATAAACATATAGAAACCCGATTCCCAAGTCGGCCGACCAAACGCTGGACATGAGAGGGAAATAATCGAGCATGCAAAGTTTAAGTTACAGGAAGTCGTATCTTCCCGCGGTTGCTGAGGTTGATAGGGCTCAGCGTTGGCGTGAACTCGCTCGCTGCTCTGCGCGTGCCGCTCGGCGGAAGGTCTCCTACGAACTTGCCGTCAAGTACCAGATCCTACCGATGACTGTGATTGAGTCCGGCGCAGGGCGAACAATGCTTACTGCTTTAAGCGGGAGTGAACTTAGCGTTGAGGATGAGCGCAGTCTGCGCTTCGCTTGCGGCTGCGAACTGATTCGGGAGTGTTCCCATGCTTCCTCAATCGAGCGAGCGATTCATGCCGCCTATATTGGAGACGAGCTGCACCCCGACCTCAATGCCTTAAGCGGCGAGGCTGACAGGCTGGTAGATGAGCTCCTGAAGCGCGCGGTAGTGCTCGGCGCGAGCGATCTGCATATTGAACCAACGGAGCAAGGCTGTGCGCTGCGCTACAGAGTTGATGGAGCACTGCGCGGCAGCATCATGCTCAATGCAGATCCCGGTGTTCCGCTGAGAATTGCGCGCAGGATTCGCGTGCTCGCCAATCTTGCTCAAGACCGCGGCGGCGAGCCGCGCGAGGGCAGTTTCTCCGCATACGTCGGCCGCAAGCTCACTCATTTCAGGCTGTCGATGGTCGGTTGCGTTAGAGGAGAAAAAATCGCGCTGCGAGTTCTCGGCAACGACGCCTACGCATTGGATGATTGCCGCAGCTGGAGTGCGGCGCAAAGACTGCTTATACAGTTCGGCATGACGGTTCGCCAAATTCAACTCCTGCGAGCCGCTTTGGCCAGGCGCAGCGGGGCAGTAATCGTCGGCGGTCCGACCGGTTCGGGTAAATCTACTCTGCTGCATCTGCTGATTAGTGTTTTGGCGGGACAGGGGCAGCACATAGTTACGATTGAAGATCCGGTAGAGCGACAACTCCGCGGTGTCTCTCAGATACCGGTAAATCGCGATGCGGGACAGACCTTCGCCGACGTCTTGCCCTTAGTGCTGCGCCAGGACCCGGACATCATCATGGTTGGTGAGATTCGCGATTTGGCGACTGCTGAGACGGCCTTAAGTGCAGGGCTAACGGGCCATCTTGTGCTTAGTACGGTTCATGCAGCAACTTCGATTGAGGTCGTTGAACGCTTGCGGCAGCTCAAGGTCGGTGAAGAATTAATCGGCTCTTCGGTTCAATTGATCGCTGCCCAGCGCCTGCTTCCAAAGAACTGTACTTCATGCGCAATACCGCTGAGTGCCGATCCCTACATTTCCCGAGCACTGCGAATACCACCGGAGCTGAAACTTAGAGTGGGCAGCGGGTGTGAAGTTTGCGAAGGTGCAGGGCTGCTCGGCCGAGTCGGCGCCTACGAGTTAATTCCGCTCCATGGGGAGTTTCGCGATCTTGCGTTTTCGCGGCAAAGCCCAAAGCACAAGCAGTCACAGCTCGAACTGCTGCTCGCAAAAGTTCAACTGCAGTCACTGCCTCAAAGAATCCGCATGCATGTTCTCGAGGGCACAGTAAGTCCCGCCAACGCGCTGTTCGCGCTTGGTCTTGCATCCACTGCCGACAAGGCTGCCTAAAGACTTGTATTCACGACTATTTAGCGTGAAGGCCAAGCTCCTGCGAACAGTTTCTGACCCATATTGTCAAGTTTAGCCTGGGCTGAGTCGACCAACTATTTGAGACAAGTAAGCCGGAGAGACTTCTTGGTTATTGATCTATGGCATGTAGGTTAAGTGAAATAAAAGTGTCGCGCGGCTCGGGCAAAAAGCCGTTGGCAAGCCCTGAGCAAAACGAGCTACGCGCGATTTACTACGACTTATCGCTGTGTCTCGACAATATTCGCGACGCCTTGATTCACTTGGAAGATGTCGGCGAAAGGGTCTGCTTAGCAGTTCTGGAAGACGACGTAAGTGATTTATTGGAAGAGTGCGGAGAGATAATGCTGGTAGGCGAGAAGCCAGTACACGGAGATCTGCATTCTCTTGAAAGCAGAAGCTCAACAGTCATCGAAGAGTTACAAAGTTTTTTGGATATCGATAAGAAACAGTTGGCAAACTAACGCATCGGGGAAGGGGGCATCATCCAGGCCCGGGCTGACAATGGTCTGGCATTATTAACGCAAGTGCGCTAGCACGCAGGCGGCAGAACTTACTCTGCCGCCTTTTTTTTATCTGCGATCCGTGATTAGCTGAATGCTGACGAACTGCTAATGCCCTTGGTCGGCCTTGTGTCTACAGTTGATAACCTCACCACGAACTCAGTAGAGCTTCCACGGCACCTTCCTCGGCCCGCGGCTATTAGAATGCGCGCCCCAAGCGCTGCGAAAGACGCTGCGCAGACAATCGCTCAGGAGCTGGGGCTTAGCTTAGTTACTGCGCGAGTTCTCGCCGGAAGGGGGGTCGATACTCCCGAGCTGGCGAAGTCATTTCTTTACCCCTCGCTGAGAGAACACCTTCCCGATCCCAAGGGAATCCTGGGAGCCGAGGAGGCGGCTAAGCGAATTCTCGACGCGGCCAGTGCCGGGCGACAAATTACTGTTTACACCGACTTTGATGTAGACGGATTGAGTTCTGGCTCTCAGCTGTACTTATTTCTAAGAGCGCTTGGAGCGAAAGTAAATCACTACACGCCGAACCGCTTCACCGAAGGCTATGGACTGTCGCTTGAGGCCATCGAGACCTTAAGCAAAGCAGCCACCGAGCAGCTGGTTACTGTTGACTGCGGCGTGTCGAACGCAAAAGAAATCGCGGCCGCTAAACGCGCGGGCATGGAAGTAATTGTTATCGACCACCACCAAGTTCACGAATTGCCGCCGGCAGACGTAGTCGTAGACCCGGCGCAGGCGGGTTGTCCATTTGCCGAGTATGAGCTTTGCGCTGCGGGCTTAGTATGGATGCTGCTGATAGTGCTTCGTGGGCAAGCTGAGGCGCGCCCTGAGTTCGAAGCAGCGAATATTCCAAACCCAAAAGATTTCCTCGACCTGGCCGCTCTGGGCACTATCTGCGATATGGTGCCGCTGGTCGGTCTGAATCGTCTAATAGCTTCCAGGGGCATAGAAGCTCTGCGAGAAACCAAGCGACCGGGGCTGGCAGCGCTCAAACATACAGCCGGAGTTGAGAACAAGAAGCGGTTTGGCTGCAGTCATGTTTCTTTCGGTCTTGGCCCGCGTATTAACGCAGCAGGTAGACTCGATGATCCGGGTCAAGTCTTCGAACTGTTGACCACCGGGAGTTCCGGGAAGGCCAAGGCAATCGCGTCGAAACTCAATCGTCTGAATTCCGAACGCAAGACGATCGAAGAGGCTGTGAGGCAAAGCTGTCTCGATGAGATCGAAGAAAGCCGTCTGTACGAGGGCCCGGCGTTTGCAATGTACGGCGATGATTACCACAGCGGTGTAATCGGCATTGTTGCACAGCGTTTGGTCGAGCAATATCACAAGCCGGCAGCTGTTATGGGCCCGGGTGAGGACGGAGCAGGGATCGTTAAAGGTTCTGTGCGAAGCATTCGCGGCTTTCACGTTGCGCAGGCGCTGCAGCAGCTCGACGATATCCTGATCAAGCATGGCGGCCACGCACAGGCCGGAGGGTTTAGCCTCGAGCGTGCAAACTTAGAGGAGTTTCAGCGCCGTTTCGCCCAATGTGCCGCTGAGACACTTCAGCCGCAGGACTATGTGCGCTCAAGGACTGCAGACGCAGAAGTAGCGGTTTGTGATATTAATTTCGAAGTAGCGGCTGAGCTGGGAACTTTGCAGCCGTTCGGTATAGGCAATCCTGCGCCTTTGCTGGTTGCGCGAGATGTCCGGGTGGATTCGGTACAGAGTCTGGGAAACGGTCATTTGCGCCTGCGCCTGACCGACGGTTCTCTGTTTATCCCGGCTGTTGCCTGGAGGTTTCGCGGGCATCCGCTGCTGGCTAAAGGGCAGCGAATTTCGATTGCCTTTCAAGCTGAGATTAACAATTACCGAGGAATGTCTTCGGTGCAGCTCAATATTCGCGAAGTCTGGCAGGACTAAGCTCTCGGCAGGTAAACCTGAAACTCTGCGCCCGGGCTGCGGTTCTCCAGATCGACTCTGCCTTTCATCCTTGCTGTAAGTTCTTTGACCAGCGCCAAACCGATACCCGTGCCTTTTGTCGTGCGAGTCAGTTCGCTTCCAGGCCTGTAAAACAGTGAGAAAATTTTCTTCATTTCCGTTTTTGGTACACCTGGGCCGAAGTCCCTGACGTAGAAGCAAACCAACTCGGGACGATGTGCTTCGCGGCGGCAGCCGATCTCGATTTCCCTGACTTCGGCTTTTGCTGAAAACTTAAGCGCATTGTCCACTAGGTTAACGATGATTTGAACAAAAAGGTCCTCGTCTACCTCTGCCTCAACGTCGCCGTCGTCTTCGCTGCAGGACATTTTTAGCTCAAAGCCGGCCTGGCTGACTTGCGAGTCCACCCGGGAGCGCGCAAGGTCCAGCAGTGCGCTTGACTTCATGACGCAGCGTTCGGGCTCTTCGAAAGAATTGTTGCCGATTCTGGCCAGCGTCAGCACATTAGCAATTAAGCGCGACAAGCGTTCGCTTTCGAAAAAAATAAAGTCGTAGTAGCTCTTGCGCTTCTCTTCGTCTCCAACCCAGCCGGAGCGGAGCATTTCACCGTACATCCGAATCGAGGTCAGCGGAGTTTTAAGCTCGTGACTGATAGCTGACACGAAGTTCGTCTGCTGCGCTGCGAGGGAAATCTGTGCCTTGCCCAAGCGATACAAGGCGTAGAAACCTCCAAGCAGCGACGCGATCAGCAGGAAAGTCAGTGCATGAACCAAACTTGCCCCGGCGCTGGTTAGCGGAACGGCTGCGGTGAACAGCAGTTGGGTTTGGTCGAGCGGAGGTGCCAAAACGCCCTTTAGAATCAGGTCGCTTGGGCTGTCCGGCGATGCTGCTTCATCGGACCAGAGCGATCTAGAAACTTGTTTCGGCTGCAGCAGACGCGTTGAGTAGCCGAACATTTTTACGCGAAGCTGGGCTACGCTTGAAAGGCTGCTTGAGTAGAAGGCGTCGTCGATGGTGCGTTTTAAAAACGTATTCTTCTTTACGACGAAACCCTGAAGGTAGCGCTGGTTATCACGATATGCAGTGCGAAAGAAGATGATGTAGTCATCACCAAGCAGGTGAGCTTGAATTGGATCGATCACACTCTCGAAGGTTAAAATCGGTGTGCTTTCTTGTAGTTTTAGCGCAGCCTCGTTGTCCTGAATTTGCGGGCTCGGGCGGACTGCGTTGGAGCTGTCGGCCCGCTGCTCAAGAGCCTGCTCAGCGCGTTGAGTATTTTGCTCCCAGCTCTGAGTGGCGGGAATGTTAACCACTTCGGTCCTGCGCTCACGCCTGGACTGTTTTCCGAGGTACGCGGATTTGGACTTATAGCCGGTCGGCTCGTTGTCGGCCGGCGCCTCCTTCTTTGCTTCGAAAAGCTCGTCCGCTAAGTATTTCGACGCCAGCTGTGTCTTATCAGCCTGAGTCTGTCTATTCTCTGCCGCGCCGACAGCTTGACCGAAGGCGTCGTCCATTCGATCAAGTTCTTCAGCCATCGGAACAGACGCACCAGCCTCTTCCTCTTCGGCAGCGACATGCTCATCTGAGTCTTTCGCTGATGGTGGACGCCGCTCGCTCGATGCCAGCAGGTAGTTGTCAGTCAAGACGGACTCAAGTCTGGCATGCAGAGCTTGTCGTTTAGTGAGCTCGGCCCGGTCTGCAAGTCGCGGGTCTGACCAGGAGTCGGTTCCGGCAGGCAGAATCGGCGAAGAAAAGCTGCCGGTAGGGTCAACTTGAAAGTAACCGACCAGTCCGGGTATCGGACTTTCGTCGGGCAGCGCAGATAACGGCGAGTAGTTCACGGCTTTTTGCTGGAAAAGCGGGTTGTCCGCGACACTAAAAAAGTTGTAGTCGCCAAACGGGCGCAGTTCTTCAGCAGTCAGCAGGCTGTGGATGGACTCATCGACTCGCGCAACTAAATCCTCTGCAGCAGTCTTGTATTGAAGCAAGGCCTCCTGCGAGAGCTGACGATAAGTTCTTATCAGCAGTGCACTGACCGGCAGTGCGAGCAGGACAAAAAATACAATGAGAGTGCGCGCAAGCCTGCGGGTTGCCCGCTCTTCGGAGAGCATGACTGAACCGTCATTTTTACGCAGAGTTGCCATTAGTTCGTTTCAGCCGGTGGAAGGAGTTTATAGCCTTCGCCCCTGATAGTTATAAGGTAAGTCGGGTCCTTGGGGTTCGGCTCGATTTTGCGCCGAAGCTTAGCGATATGAATATCAACAGTGCGCGTCTCGATGTGGGCACCGCGTTTGTAGCCCCAAACTTCGGCCAGCAGCTCCTCGCGCGGGACCGGCCGTTCGCGATTAGCCCAGAGATAGCTTAGCAGGTCGACTTCTCTCCGGGTAAACGGGATCTCTTCACCCTGTGCGCTGGTTCCAATCAGGTTGCGCGTATCTATACGCAATCCGTCAGCCGCGAGCAGTTCTGATTCTAGAGACTCGAGCTTGCGAGAGCGCCTGAGAACGGCCTCAACTCGCAGAACCAGCTCCTGGACCGAGAATGGTTTTGCAACATAGTCGTCTGCGCCAAGCTTTAAGCCGGTTATGATGTCCTGCTCGCTCGTTTTCGCAGTAAGCATGATTATCAGTTGATCTCTGCTTTGTGCCCTGACTTCGTCGCAAATCGAGAAGCCGTCCAGGCCCGGAAGCATTACATCAAGCAAAATAAGGTCGAACTTGCCGCTCTTAGCCTGCGCTAGTCCGTCAGTCCCGTTGTCGACTGCCTGGACTTCATATCCGTGGAAAGTGAACACGTCGACCAAACCTTGCCGAATCGGCTCTTCGTCCTCGACAACGAGCAGTTTTATCTTGGCTTCCATAAAGCGCTTCCAGCGAATGTTCTTTGTCTACTAGTGCTGAGTGCCTGCAGCGACTTATGCCAGGCTGCTCTAATGCATTATATCGTCTTCTGCGCATGGTCCAACGTAAAACGAATGTAAAACTTCCTGACTACCTTTTTACATAGCCATGTCTTCATGCTGACCCTTCCCGAACGCTACACTGGGTGTAGAACTTGAGCTGCAACCTAGAGAAACGCGAGGTTTCAAAATGAGCATTTTCGGTAGAATTCGAAGTTACACCAAAACAAGGCGCGGTGGAGCGACATGCTTTAGTGCTGCGATAATCGGCACAGGATTGCTGCTGTGTACCAGCACCGGTTCCTGGATGACTATGCCCGTCGGTGCGATTCAGCCTTCAGTAAGCACATCGACGAGTCCTGACGGCGTAAGCATCAGCGGCAGTTTGTCCCAGACTAAATTGACTGAAGGCGGCAGCGGAGAGGTCTATTTAAAGCTGACCGTAGCGGCTCCGGAAATTGACGTCCCGGGAGAAGTGGGAGCTAGTGACATAGTCGTCGTGCTTGACCGAAGTGGTTCGATGTCTGCGGCGCAGAAAATGCCTTACGCAAAACAGGCGATTTACAGTTTGGTTTCAAAGCTGAATCCTGAAGACAGGTTTGCGTTGGTGTCTTTCGATTCTCATGCCCGGGTTGATTTTGCTCTGGCGCCGATGACGCATCAAAATCAGATGATGGTTCGTCGCATTGTCTCTGCAATTCGACCCGGCAGCTCTACTAATATGAGTGAGGGATTGGAGCGCGCAGAAACGATCCTCCGCCGATTCAGCCAAAACTCACGGCGCCGTGTGATCTTGCTCTCGGACGGAGAGGCAAACCAGGGAAAGACGAGTCCCCAGGCACTTTCTCAGATTGCGCGAAACATTACCGGAGCCGGCGGTGTAGTATCGACAATCGGCATGGGCCTGTCTTTTAACGAACTGGTGATGGCCTCGCTTGCTGACAACGGCATGGGTCATTATTCCTTCCTCGAGGACGTGCGAGGTCTGCATGCAATTTTGGCCAAGGATCTCAATGAGTCTCGAAGCCTGTTTGCGGAGTCGAGCACGATCGAAATTGAGCTTCCCGCTGATGTGCGGCTGGTTGATGCTGCCGGTTATCCGACACATTTGCGCGGCGCAAACCGAATAGCAATAGATTCGGGTCAGCTTGTCGGCGGAGTGGAGCGTCAAATAACTCTATCGCTGCAAGTGCCGACTCGCCGCGTGGCAGAGTTCGAAATTGCACCTATTAAGTTCTCCTACTCGCGAGAGGGTGCGCTTACAACTCTGCCCGGGAGCGGCGGCTTTGCCTTGGCTGTACTGCCCGCAGAGCGACATGAAGAAGCTATCGCTTCAATCGACGATGAGGTGCTGAAAAGCACGTGGGTCGGCAATAACCTGGGGCGGATGCGCAAGGACCTTAATACCTACATTCGCGAAGGTAAAAAGGAAAAAGCGCGCCAGACAATTGCCGACTATAGCAAGTCGCTGCAGGAGGCGGAGTCGGCAAGTGGTGTGAGGATCGCCAACGAAGAGCTTCGCGCCGAGCTTGACCAGATTCAATCGGACATTGACGACGCATTCGTCGGCACGCCAAGCGCGCAGCAAAGCAAGCAAAGCCGGCTCGGAAAAACTTTGCATCTGAAGGCCAGATCGGAGCAGCGAGTTGTTGTTACAAAATAGCAGATTGGAAAATAGGAGATTAGCCATGACAGTACTAAAGAGAGTCGGAAGACTGCTTAAAGCGGACATTCACGGAATTCTTGATTGTCTTGAGGAGCCTGAAGCCATTGCGCGTCAGGCTCTGCGCGAAATGCGAGAAGAGATCGAGCGCTGCGAGAAAGAACTGAAGTCCAGACAGGCTGAGGTGGAGCGCAGTGCCCAGCGCATAGAGCAAATTCAGAGCGATCTTCGCAGCTGCGAAGAGCAGCTAGAGCTGTGTTTTGAGGAGGGCAACGAGAGCTTAGCAAAGTCGATTGTCCGCAAGCGGCTTGAATACCAGCGCAGTTTGAAGACGCTGCAAGAAGCTCAGGAGCGTGCGCAGCAGGGCAGCGCCGCAAAGAAAAAGCAGATCGAAGACTATCGCCAACGTTTGCAGAGCGTGGAGCAAAAGCTCGAGCTTCTCGTTAAGCAAGAGCGCGTGCGCAAAGAGTATTTCGAAGAGACGATCTTTCGCGACCCCTGTGAGTCTGTCAGCGAAGAAGAAGTAGAAATAGCTTTTATGAAAGAAAAACGCAGGCATCATTCGTCGCAGCAATCGGAGGAGGTAGTGTCATGAAGCGCCCGGCGATAATTGACGGCATATTGGTGGCGGTTGTTCTCAGCATAGTTGCGGCTGGTTTTTTTCCTGTCGCAGTGTGGTTGTTTTCGACGAAAATGGCGATTGCGGTGGTTTCGGCGCTTATCGCTTTGTCTTACACAGCCTATCTTCTGCGGCTCAGATCAAAGCGCGCCGGAGTTTTCTTCATGTGGACTTGCGCAGCAGTCTGGGCCGGAGCGGGAGCATTCTTTCTGGCCCTTCCGGCGTATCTCCTAAGCTTGGCAGTCATGATCTGGGCGGTGCGCTGGGTGTCGGTCGGCGGCGGGCTGATTCGAGGGCTGATTGATGCCGGACTTACAGGAGCCTCTATTGGTTTTGCCGGATATGCCGTTGCAATTTCTGGCAGCATAACAGCGGGTCTGTGGTGCTTTCTACTGATTCAGAGTCTATGGTCGTTGATTCCAAACTGCGGGCTTGGAAAAAAGGAAAGCTGTAATACGCACAACGAAGCAGGCCGGTTTGACCGAGCGCATTTGGCTGCGGAAGAAGCCTTGCGTGAATTGGTGCTGAGAGCCGGTTAGAATCTACTTCACGGGCTGGGCCATTAAGGCTTCAGCAAAAATCAAGGCTTCGAAAGCCATGAATACGGCGGCAAAAATAAGGAACACTGCGCAGACTCGGCGCAGTCGGAATTGATCTAAATTGATAGACATGCGGGCGCCGATTCTGCCGCCGATGAAAACCACCACAGCGAGAATGATAGATGCGAACGGGTCCCAGTTTCCGGTAATTGCATGACCGATAAAACCGGAGGTCGCAGTCAGGCCGACCATAAACGCGCTTGTTCCAATTGCGATTCCCATCGGGACCCCGAGCAGCAGCACAAAGATCGGCACTTTGAGCACCCCGCCGCCGATTCCGATCATTCCGCTGAGCAGGCCGGCTAAAAACATTAGCGGCATTGCGTGAAGCATGTTCACCAAATAACGGTGACTGCCGAGACTGCGCTTCCACAAAAATCGTCTCGGTGAGCGCAGCGGTTTGGCCGCTGCGACAGGCGCTTGACGCAGCATCGCTATGCCGGCGCAAACGATCACAGCTGCGAACACCCACGACAAAGTGTGCGCTGAAACAAGATAAGAGAAAAAGCCGCCGAGGAAGGCGCCGGATGCTGCAGCAATCTCAAGCGTCCAAGCTAGTGACCAGTCGACGCGTCGAGCCTTCCTAAAGACTATAGTCGCCGAGAGCGAGGAAACCATTATCAGGAATAAACTGTTGGTCGCCGCGGTGTGAAACTCATATCCGAAAATCACCTGCAGCGGAGTGTAGAAAGCTCCCCCGCCCTGTCCGAGCATGGTGAATAAGGCGGAAACAAAAAGTAGACAGCCTGCTAGGGAAGCAAGCGGTAGTACGGCCACAAGGCACCTTTGAGAAAAAGTCTACGATAACCAGCGAGAGAAGCTGCTGCTTTCATTGAAACACAATAAGTCGAAGGTCGGCTAGAGAATCCTTTTACGTCATTCAAGTCAAGTGCACGGCGAGGTGCGCGGCTATGTATTCTGCTTGTTCGATTTGTGTTAGAAGCAGCTTGGCCTGCAAGAAAACCTGTGCATGTGGAAAAGATGCCGATTTCCGTTCGCTTAACTGCAATCGTATTTTTTATGCTGCTGCTAACGCCGCTCGTCGGCGCGCCGGACAGCATCCAAGCCTTTGGGGTGCTGCTCTGCGGAGCTGCGGCACTGAGACTGGCAGCCGAGCGTCGGAGGAAATCAGAAGCCGGAGTCGTAGCTTTATTGCTCTTGGCCTTCATTCTTCTCCTGCTAGGTCTTAACGGACTACTTTCTCTTGGCCGAGAAATTTCAGCAATTCGCTTTGCGCTTCCCGGATCCTGGTGCACTCGATTCATCGTACTGGACTTGCCGAGATGGCTCAGAAGGTTCATTGAACCAAGCCTTTGGACTTTGCTCTTACTGACAGCAGTCTGCGCACGCGACATCGCTGTTCGCGAGCGCAGACTGCTGTTAGCTTCATCAAGCTTAATTTTTGTGATGCTGGCGCTTGAGAGCTGGATTCTGTTAACCGGCTCCGCACCGAGGCAAGTCTGTATGGCTGCTCAGTATCTTCTTGTTTCAGCTATGCTCACCTTACTGTTCGCGGGCCTGCTAAGCGCCGGTGTTCAGAAAAAGCCTGCTGCGACCGGCTCGGCGACGCTTTGGCCTGCGGCGTCCCTCATGTGCGCCGCTATCTTGTTTGTCGTCGTCGCTTGCTACGTCTGGAGCGGAAAAACCCGGGAGTCGCAGCTTTCGCTTGGTGCTCACTACTACTCCTGGTTTCCGGAGAATTGGAAGGCCGGACATGTCGGAGAGGTGGCGGCGACACCGTACGAGCCGCTGCTTGGAAAATACCTTAGTGACGATCCGAGCGTTTTTGGCGCTCATCTCGAATGGGCCAAAGAGGCAGGTATTGAGTTTTTTGTTTTCGATTGGTGGCCCGAACGAAAGTCAGCCCGCAATCGGATTCGCCGCAACTTGGATGATGCCGCAAACATGCTCCATGATTTTGAGTTTGCGGTTCAGTACGAGACGCTGGACCTAAAAACAACTGAGCGAGAACGCCGCGGCGGTGAGGATGCGAATGTTTTAGTAATGACGCCTGAACGGGCAGATCGGATGCGCCGACACTGGGAGCATATCGCCCGTCATTATGCCTCGCACCCGTCTTACATGAGAATCGAAGGCCGTCCTGTTCTTTTCGTTTACGCGTCCAGGCACGTAGTAGGTGAAGCGGGGCGCTACTTCTTGTGGGCCAAGGAGGCGGTGAAGCAGGAGACGGGTGTAGATTTTTATCTGGTTGGAGACGAAGTTTATTTTAACGTTTTGGATATGAATGCTGAAGGGAAGGTAATCCTGCTCGGCCAGCAGCAGGCGAACTGGGACCGGCTTCGCGCTTTCGATGCGCTTACCTGCTACAACCCCTACGACTCAAGCCGCAGCGAGCACGCCGGAGTTGAGGGGGTTGAGCGCTTCATTTCTGATGTCGCTGAGCTCTATAGCTTTTACCGCGGAGTTGCCGCAGCCAGCGGTCAGCGCTTCATACCGGGCGTTGTTCCTGCTTATGACGACCGAGGTGTTCGGCCTAAAGCGGGCCACTATATTATCCCGAGAACCGACAGTTCTGGAGACTCCTTGCTTTTGCGAGCCCTGAAATCATGGTGGGCGCAGGGCAGCAGCGCGGACAACTTCCGAACTATCATCACCTCTTGGAACGAATGGAATGAGGGAACTCAAATCGAGCCGGCCAAACACCCGGATCAGGCCATCTCCGGCAGCTGCGCCGGGCTCGCTGCCTCGGAGAGCTACGGCTGTAATTATCTGTCGGAATTGCGGCGGTTTAGTCGAAATTCGCACGCATTGCGCTGAATCAAATGGTGTGGAACCGGTATTTGTCCCGAACAGTTGTTCTATTGATTTCAGTAACTTGGGTATAGATTAAACTCGATTGATGTTGCAGAATAGAAAGTGGGTATAGGCAACGGTTTGAAGTTACTGACTAATTTCTTGAACGTAGCCTGGCTGCAGCAGCGGCACCCGAAATTTGGGGACCTAAACTCCAAATACGCATTTTACCTGCGGCATTTATTTTGCAGGTCTCATGCTTAAGAGGGGGCGGGTCGATTACAGAACATAGAGGCGAATCCCCACTCGCCAGGTTAATAGGAGAGGTTTCGGACTGGTTTTACTTGGTTACAGCCTGCATCAGCCACCGGCTAAGTTGGCAGCAAGACATTCCGAAAACACATCTGAAATAACTGGCTAGGTTCTGAAAGGCAGATGGCCTGCCGCGGTGAATTCGACAGCACCGGCAGGCGCGTAATAAGGCGAAGAAGTAACAAAGCCGCGGCAGCGGTTAGGTTGATAGACAGAAGGAGAAGTAAGATGAATTCACGGTTTGGCTCTATGGGCCCACGACGTCAAGCAGCGATGCGAGAGCGTTTGTTGTATATAGGAGGTGGCGCAATCACCTTCGCTCTTGCAGCAATAGTTGCACTAATCATTTACAGTTATAACGAAGTAGAAGCGCACCAGACATTGGCAGTGCCCGATCAGCCGGTCGAGCAAGTAGCCTTCGGTACGGTAGTGCTGCTGGCTCCTAAAGCTCCGGTTCCTCACGGCACTAAGCTGAGCCAAGTAGCTCTGCGTGAAATACACTGGCCGCGAAACGAGGTGCCCGAAGGTGCCGTTCGTCGAGCGGACGATGTGCGCGATATGTATTCAAAAGTAGATTTACCGGCCAACCAGCCGATCCTAAGGGCAAATCTGTCTTCAACTCCGCTTCTTGGTGGAGTAGCTGACCTGATTCCGCCTGGACATCGTGCGACAACCATTGAGGTTGATGCAACCGCAGGTGTTGAAGGTTGGGCTACTCCGGGCGCTCACGTTGATATCCTCGTTACGTATCACGATCGCTCCGACGGCCAAAAGAAGACTCAAATAGCAGTTGAGGATGCAGTAGTTGTTTCGTTCAACGGTCAAACGAGAAATAACTCGGCTGGCGCGCGAACGGATCAAGCACAGAGAATGGCTCGTTCTACGGCTACTGTAACCCTGGCAACCCCGGTGGAAGATTCTTTGAAGATTCACACTGCGCGAGCCATGGGTAGAATCAGCTTGCTGCTTCGAAACACCAGCGACCTAAAGAGCGTTGGAAACGTTACCGTTAGTGCGGATGACCTGAGAAGCTCTCAGCGCCAAGACAAAGGCGGTTCGCAAACTATCGGTCATGTTCGTTACGAAGGTCAGGATGGAGTTTCGAGAGAACTCGAGCTTCGCTCTGATAAGAAATGGTACTTAACTAACGAAGATTACTAAAAACGCAAGTAGCTAGTCTACTTCTTCTGTCGACTGAGTCGGGTGAGGGGAACCTCGCCCGGCTTTTTTTTGAACTTTGACCGGTGGTCAGAGTCTAACAGTTCGGCTTGGTAAATTTGCGGTCATAAACTGGAGGTAAGTTTATGTCGCATCGATTTGGTTCTATTGAGAACAGCAGAACTATCACTTCTAGAGAGCGCCTGTTTTGTGTAGCAGGCGGTGCGTTCGCCCTCATTCTTGCTGCGACGGCGGCACTAATCCAAAGCCACTTTACTCAGGTGGAGGCTATTAAGAGCTTCGAACCCCCGGTGTCTGCTGACGCTGTCCTCGACTTCGGAACTATCGAATTGCTGGCCCCTGCGCAGCGCGTGCCGTACGGCGCTCCGCTCGACTCGGTCGAGTTTCGCCCGATTACCTGGCCGCGAACAGAGGTGCCGCAGGGAGCAGTCAGGAATCGAAGTTCTCTAATTGGGCGCTACGCCAAGGTTGACTTGCCGCCGGGTCAGCCGGTGCGCGACAACAGCCTGTCTGACTCACCACTGCTGGGAGGAATCGCGGACTCGATTCCTAAGAGCTATCGAGCTACGACGATTGCAGTGGATTCGACTGCAGGAGTCGAGGGATGGGCCCGACCGGGAGCGCACGTGGATGTAGTGTTGACTTTCCACGACAGAACGGACGGTGAAAAGAAGGCCAAAATTGTCGTAGAAGACGCGGTAGTTAAGTCCTTTAACGGCCAGACTCAGAACCGCTTTGAGGGCAGACGAGAGGAGCGCCTGAAGATGAATGGAACAGCGACTGTTACACTGGTTTCGCCCGTGCGCGACGCGCTAACAATTCAGGCGGCTACGGCAATGGGTAAGATTAGCCTCCTGCTGCGAAACAGCGGTGACATCGGAAGTGTGGGAGAGATGACCGTGGCAGGCGTCGAGCTGAAGACCAAGCAGAGCAATTTAAAGCAGACTCTTTCAGATAAGGGCTTTGCCAGGTTCTCCGACGATAGCTGCACGCGCAAAGAATTCACACTTCGAAGTGATGGCAGATGGTACGCGACCGGAGAGGACTGCCTGCGCTGAACGTATCGCTCAGATGCAATTTGTGGTAAAGACAAGCTAGGAGATTAGCTTGTCATCATGAACTATGTAAGCTTGCAGGATGCAGCAGCTGAGATAGCACGAGTTGTCGGTGCGCGCCTGCGTGATGTGCTGAATTCGCCCGATGCCTTTGAAATTAACTTCAAAGGCGCGCGCGACTTAGTGACGGAATTTGATGTCTGGGCAGAAGACCAAATTCAGGAGTTTTTAGCCAAGCGATTTCCTAGTCATAAAATTATCGGCGAGGAGACTGCTGGCAAGCTTCAGCAAAGCGAAGGCGAGAACCTGGCGAGTATAGCCGCGGACAGCCTCAGCTGGTGCATTGATCCGATCGACGGCACCACGAACTTCGTTCACTCGATCCCTCACGTCGGCATCTCGATCGGCTTCTTGGAAAACGGAGATCCTAAAGCAGGTGTGGTTTACGATCCTTGCAGAGATGAATTGTTCGCTGCTGCCAGCGGTTCGGGTGCGACGCTGAATTCAAGGAAGATCGAATCGTCCGAAAACGACAAGTTAATCAATGCTGTAATTGCTACCGGCTTTCCTTACGACAAATCAGCCGCATGGGACAGGTGCGGAGATGTGTTTAAGGCATTCCTCAAAGAAGTGCGTGGGGTCCGAAGGTTCGGCGCAGCGACTCTCGACGGATGCTGGGTAGCTTGCGGACGTTTTGACGGGTTTTATGAGTTCGGACTCTCCCCCTGGGACGTATCTGCGTCATCCATAATTGCGATGGAAGCGGGCAGCCGCGTCACGAACTTCGATGAGCCCGCAAAAGAGGACTTCTCAGTATTCGCAGGTTCTTTTCTGTTTTCGAGCGCAGCGTTGTATCCGGCTATGTTTAAGGTTATCCAACAAGCGCAGTGGGGTTCGACTGATTGATGCCTCAAAATGATTTTTCCGCTCTTAGCGAGCAGCTGCGTCAAGCTGCCTGCATTGAATCAATTGATCATCTGCTGGACTGGGATCAACAGGTGAACCTAAGTGAGCCTGCGGCAGAGGGGCGTGGCGAACAGCGCGCGTACATTAGTGCAGCTCATCACGCAATCCTAGGCAGTTCTGCGCTGCGCGAGACACTTGAGCGCTTGAAGGCCAGGGGTGATTTGAGCCCGCTGCAGCAGCAGATAGTCGACGAAGCAGACTGGCGCATAGCGCGGATCAGCAAAGTGCCGGCAGAATTGACTAGAGAATTGGCCTTGCTCAAAGTCCGCAGCGTTCAAGCCTGGGAGAGGGCGCGCGTTGAGCAGTCGTTTGCCGGCGTAGAGAGTTTGCTTGGCAGCCTAATTGAAGCCAGCCGAGCAAGGGCGGCGGCGATCGATAGTTCGGCAAACACCTATCAAACTATGCTGGACGACTACGAGCGCGGAATAACCTTCGCAGAATTAGAGACAATCTTTTCCGAACTTAGGCCTGAACTTACGACCTTGCTAGGCGAGTTGGAAGAGCTTGGCGCAGGTAAAAGTGAACTTCAGTTCAGTGACGGAGCTTTTCCTAGAACTGTTCAATACGAGCTATGCCGGGAAGTTGTGCAGCAGCTCGGGTTTTCTTTTGACTGTGGACGCTTAGACACGGCGACCCACCCATCATGCAGCACATGTGGACCCAAGGATGTGCGCCTTACGACTCGCTACGAGGAAGATGATTTCGTGTTCGCGCTGACAAGTGCGATACACGAGGCGGGTCACGGGCTGTACGACCAGGGGCTCGACGAGGGATACCTCGGCACGGCCAAAGGCAGGCCATCAAGTCTCGGTGTTCATGAATCCCAGTCGATAATCTGGGAGCGTCAAGTTGGACTCTCCGAGCCGTTTTGGAAGTTTTGCTTTCCGCGTGCTCGCAAGAAATTTCCGGCGCTTGCGGGATGTAGCCAGTCCGAATTCTACCGCTGGGTGCACAAGGTTGAACCTTCGCTCATTCGAATAGCGGCTGATGAAATTAGTTATCACCTTCATATCATTGCGCGCTTTGAGTTGGAGGCGGCTCTGATGGACGGTAGCTTAGCGCCTCGCGATTTGCCTGGCGCCTGGGACGATAAATACAGGTCATTGCTCGGCGTGAGCGCAGCAAAGCCCAGTGAGGGCGTCTTGCAGGATGTTCATTGGTATGCCGGATATTTCGGTTATTTCCCGACCTACACCCTAGGCGCAGTTTACGCGGCTCAGCTCTTCTCAGCTTTCGAAAAGACAAGCCCCAAGTGGAAGGATGACTTTGAAGCGGGTGACTTTGGCGGTCTACACAGGTGGCTGGGTAAAAACATCTACTCCCACGGAGCCTGCTATCTCCCCCGAGAGCTGATATCAAACGCTGCCGGCGAGGCACCTGCCGCGAAATATCTTATGCGCTACCTGCGCGAAAAATACCTAGGTATCTTCAAGCAGCCCGCATAGGCGCAGCCTGATCGGGCTCAGTGATGCGCTTGGGCAGCGAAATGCTGATTCTTCCGAACTCTTGTTCGATGTAAGAAAGCAGGGCGTAAATAAACGTAAGAACGCCGATTATTTCGTAGCTCTCTTCGAGTGTAACAGCAGAGCGAAACGCTAGGCCGCCGGTCTTTCCGCTCCAAATAAACAGCTGGCTCCCAATCAGCTCAAAGCCGAGCGCACCAGTTAAAAATAATACGCCGGACATAATTGTTAAGAAACGTATCCTCGGGGGTAGAGCCAGGATGAAGCGCGAGTACACGATGCCAAGAACTGCGACAAATGTGCCGTAAGGAATTACCCAAGCGAAGTAAAGGGGGCCTGATGTGTTAAGTAAAGCTCTAATCGGGCGGTCGAGCTTTTCGTGGATTTCCAATGATTCATCGCATGCCAGGAAAACAAAAATGATGGCAAGGCCGAACCAGTATAGCGTATCGCTCGCGGCTTGCTTCTTGCGGCAAGCTCCGATCAGCCACAGCAGGGCACTGCAGCTAAGGAGCAGAAGTGTGGAAAATAGCGAGGGAAGGTTGTTTTCCTCATCGAAGTTAAAAAGAGGAACCAGCCCATGAACATAGTCATAGCCGAGATAGTACTTGGAAAATATCCCCGCAATGTTTCCCAGCAGAAGTATGAAAGCAGCGATTCCAAGCACCGCAACAATGCGGCGCGGGCACCATTCGAATTTCATCTATTAACCCCGTAGTACGCGGCGGCTCGGAAAGGGAATTCCGACGCTGCACATCTTGTTTGGCGGATATTTAGCCTAACAGGACACGAACCAAAAACAAACATAGCCTATGGCCTGAATCGTAACTCTCTGAGTTTAAACGACTCTTTGCGCGCTAAGGGCCTCTCGGCAGCGCTTAGTGATAGAAGTTGTGAGCGACGGAGCCGCTCACATCAGCGCGCGTCTTGGGAGCGCAGCTTATTGATCGCCGGGATTTTAAGCACCGGTGAGCGAGGCGAAATGCCGTTCTGATTTTCAGCCTGAAGCGAGACGTAAGTCGTTTGCTCCGGCGACATGCCGTAGAGCCGATAGCGGTATGTTGGTCCATAAAGCGGATGGCTTACTCGCTCCAACTTTTCAACTGGTATCCTAACATTCTTGTTCAGGGAGTCCGGGGCGAGACCGTAGTGCAGGTGAAAAGCGAAGACTTCTTCCTTTGGAACCTTCCAAAGGACTTCGACAAATATAGGCCCTCTAATTTCATCGTCGAAGGGAGAAGGCTTTTGGTCCCGACGAGCGTAGTTTTGATCGATCTGCGAGCCGATACTGCGAAGTTCGTCGTCACGCTCCCGGCGGGCGTCCCGGATTGCAAGCTCCTCAGGCGTAAGCGTATCGGGATCAGCCGCGGCCATGGCTTCCGGGTTTTCGAGCCGTTCTTTACGGGCTTCCGTATTGTCGCCGCTGCCCCAGATTTTGGAGCATCCGGCCAGCAGCAGCAGGGAGGCTGCAGCGGTAAGCATGATGCGCTTGGTGGTATTCATTAATGAACTCCGAGTTTCTCGCTGTACCTTGCAGCATGTTTATCATGCGGCTCTGTGCCTGAGCAATGTTTGAGAAGCCGGCGGGAATGCTGGTTTTTCTTTTCCCGCAGCTTTCTTCCTGATATTTTTTCATCGTATGGCCAAGCAGGAAAGCCACATAACCTTTTCAACTGTAGTGGGAATTGCCTACTCGCTGTGTGGGATATTGGTGCTTGGCATCTATCCCGAACATGCGATGTTGGCCTTGGCGCTAATCATTATCGCCGGGATGCTGCCCGACATAGACCACGGCAGCGGAAAGCCTGCTCATGAACTCGGAGCCCTCCTGGCCGCAATCGCGCCTCTAGTGATTATCGAAGCCTTCCCTGAGCTGCGGGCAGGAGGAATGACCCGAATGGCTTTGGTGGTGATTGTCTGCTACCTGATTACCCGCGTTTTCGTTGTGAGGGCACTCCAGATGTTCACGAAAGAGCGCGGAATCATTCACAGCATCCCTGCTGCAATTATAGTTTTTCAACTAGCATATTTGATTTTTGATGACCTGTATTGGTTTGACCGTGTTTACGTAGCAGGCGCAGCGTTTATCGGTTTCTTCTCTCATTTGTTGCTCGACGCATCGGGTAATTTGAATTTTCTCGGCAAGGCGATGGGCGACAAATCCAGGCCGAGACCGGCATTATCATTCTCCGGCGATACCTGGTTTTCCACGGCGGCAATCTATGCCTGCGTAGCTGTGTTGGGCTGGTTCGTTTACTGGGATCTCTATCCTACAGTTCAGCGGCTTAGCTCGTTGTAGCGCCGCTTTATAAGTCGCTCTTAGCGTGAGTTCCACCGACTGCCGGGATTAAAGCCCAGACGCAGAGCAGAATAAGCGACCAGCAGGCTAGAGCCGTGCCGGGAATTACTACCGGAAGATTAAGCACATACGAGCCGACTTGGAGTTTTGACAATGTCAGCGCGTCCAAAAGCGCCTGCACTTTCTCCGAATACATTGCCATTCCAATCAGAGCCGCAATTGCGGTGGGCAGCACGAAATAAATCTGTTCCGGCTTCTTACAGGTTCTGCCTAAGGCTCGGCGTCCTATCACCACAATTATCCAAACATGCACGGCGAACAGGGCGAACCAAACGACATTGCTAAGTATCGACTGTGAGTTCGATTGTTCGAGGATGACCCCGCTGGAAAGAACCGTCGCAGTGAATGAAGTGATCTGCGGAAGAAGCGATGCCAGCTCAGCAAGCTGAGTCCTCGCCGCATTGGCTGCACCGATAATAGAAAGACTGTCGAACTCCCAGCGCTCGATAATGGGATACAAGTGGTACAGGAACAGGCCCACGCCCGTGCAGAGATATAGGCCGCAAAATGAAGTCCACGCTCCAAACGATCTTCGAAGCGAGCCTCCTAATGCACCTAAGGCAGTTCCCGGCAGCGCTAGCAGCATAATGAAGACGATTGAAGGGCCGAAAAGAGCCCATAAGACCTCACTCACTTCAGCGCTCGGCGAGATGTCGGGCAGGGTAATCGAGAAAACTGTCTGCGTGCCTTCGTCGAGCATTGTGTACTCAAACCCGGACCAATGGCCGACCAAGGCAGCTGCCGAGAGTAGGAGGACGCAGCTTAGCACTGCTTTCAATCCGGTTCGCAACAGCACGGCCGGATCGAAATGCCGCTCCTTGTGAACAGCAGATTTTTTACGCTTTGTTATCTTATGGATAAATCGCGGCTGCTTTTTGAGCACCGGCAAAGAAAGCGAGCGGCGTATCTTGCTGGAATCTCGTTTGCTGGTCTTTTCGGCGGTCTCATCAGTCGCCTTGCGAGTAGTAGCTTCGAGCTGCTTAAGAAAAGCATGAGAGCTCGACATGCCGTTTCGACCGGACTTTTTCGATCTTTCACGAGAGTTCTTTATGTACTCTATCACTTCCCGAGCGCTGCTGGGGCGATGGTTTGGTGACTTTTCCAGCAGGCGTAGAATCAGCCGATTAAGCCAGCGCGGGATTTCAGGATTATGCTGATTCGGAGGTGTCGGTGTGCGGTCAAGGTGCATTCGCATCGCTAAAGCGGGAGTTTCCGCTTCAAACGGCAAGATGCCTGTAAACAATTCGTATAAGATAATCCCCAGGCTGTATAAATCGATTTTTGAAGAAATACCTTCTCCGAGCCAAATCTCCGGAGCCATGTAGGCGGCGGATCCTATTACCTCGTTGTGCTCAGTCAGCTGAGACTGCTCCGGCCTGGCAACGCCGAAGTCGGCAATCTTTATTGAGCCGTCGCGAAGGTACATTACGTTTTCCGGCTTTAGGTCGCGGTGAATAATGTTGGCGCTGTGAATTGCTTCGAGACCTTCACAGATCTGCACTGTGATATCGAGCAGCTGGTCGATAGACAGTTCGCCGTTCTCCATGACACTCAGCAGACAGGTCCCTCTGATAAGCTCCATTGAGAAATAGACTATGTCGCCGTCGGCTCCGACATCATATGTGCGAATAACATTGTTATGATTTACTCGGCGCATCAGCTGCACTTCGCGCAGGAAGCGCTGCGTATACTTCGTGTCGTATGCAAATTGACGATGTAGAATTTTTACGGCGACTTCTTCTGCACCAAGTATTCGGTCCCTGGCAAGGTAAACGGAACCCATGCCGCCAGTCCCAAGCAGCTTAACAATCTCGTAGCGTCCGGCGATAAGCGAACCGGGCGTTAGCTCTTCGACGAGCGTGTCATGGGTTTGCGTTTCTGTTGAATCCAACACGACCTCAAGTTTGGGGAGGACAAGCCTCAGTAATATTATCGACTTAGTCGGACGTGCACTTGAGTGAAGCTTGGGTTGGGTAGCGAACGTTTTGCGCTTCTAAGGCCTTGTAATTACGCCAGAATTAATAACTGCGCTGCGACTCGTCGCGAATCTGCTCCAGATTGTAGATTCGAATGATCGGCTGATGAAAGCCGTACTGCTGCCTGCGGTCCTCGAATACTGCTGTCGGCTCAAGCGAGTCTCGCAGTCTTTCGTAGAGATAGCGCTGCTTCATGCTGCCGTGCTTGGCCAGATACCGGCCGTATAAACTTGAAATAACGAGATAGTCTGCGTCGCTTCGCAGCACGCTCTGAGTCGATAGTAAAATATTCGAACTAGCGGCATCGACTGAAATTAACCCAAGTTCATCAAGCTTCGGACCATACTTGCCGGAGTCGATAATGACTTTAGACTGCGCGGTGACATTTTGCTTCATCCAATCTGCGGCAAGTTCCCGCGTATCGGCCGTAATCCCCGCTGCTAGTCGCAAATCGTCAAAAGCTGCCTGCGCTAGAACTAATGCCGCTACGAGCACTACGAAGTGAACTCGCCATGAAGAAGGGAGGGCCTCGATTGTTGTGGAGCTTCCGCGCTTCGGAATGACCCAGCGCTTACTTGGAAGGCTTAAGAACCAGCGATACAGCGCCGAACCACCTGCTCCGAATGCAAGTGACAGAAAGGGAACGCAAATCAAAAAAGCCTGCTCAGGAAACAAGGCATCACGCGGGAGAGAGAGTTCTGCAGCTAAATACGAGGCAGCAAGCAGATAAAGCAAAATGATGTCGGGCAGCCTGCGTCTTGCCAGAAGCCAGCCGCAACCTAGCAGTGCGAGTACTGCCGGAGGGATGCTGAGAGAGGTCCAGAGACTTTCTCTGAAGTGCTGCATCAGGAAATCCGAGGCCGGTGAAAAGATAAGAGATGCGTCGGAGACCCACAGCTTGAGCTTTGCAGCCGTCGCAGCGCGAAATCCCGCAAAGTCAGCAAATACAAACGGCATGCTGACAAATGAACTCAACACAAACAAGCCGAGGCCGGGAATTGCACGACGGAACATTGGTATAATATGTCGGCGTGGATTCCAAGTCAGGAGATAATCTCTAAACGCAGACGAGTTTCCCGAGAACCGTTCGGGCTGCGCCGCTGCAAAAGCTATAAACGGTCCGGCGAAAACAACAGGAATCAAGGCCGCTGCCTGCCATGAAAACGAAAGCGAAATCCCCGCGCTGATTGCAGCGAGCAAAAACGCGCGCCAGCTCTTGCGAGAAAGCGCTTGGACACTAAACAGCGTTGTCAGCAGGACTAAAAAAACAAAGGGCACGCCGTGTAGTAAGTAGCGGCTGCATATTACATGGAGCGGTGCAACTGCCAGCATCGCCGCGGCCAGCAGACCGGCTTCAATCCCGAAGAGAATTCTTCCAATTCCAAAAACCAGAAGTACGCTCAGCACTCCAAGAGCTGCTACGAAACAGCGCCCGACAATCGCTATGCTGACGGGATCACTGACTCCTCCGAGTAGGGGGTCCAAAGCCAAGCTAAGCAGGCAGGCTAGATATACTACTCCGCTCGCGATGCCGTATGTTCCGGGAAGCACCGTTCGCTCGTATATCATTTGTGCCGCCCGCGTAGCCACCCACTCCTCGTCGGGAATATAGAACTGCGGAAGACCGAAGGCGACGCCGGTCAAACGAATCAAAGCAGCACCGGCTGCGACCGCTAGTAGACTGCCAAGCAGCCACGGTTGATCGCGAAGCCGCAGGCCCGAAGGCGGTTGATAAGGCGGTGCGCTGGCCCTGAGTTGAAGCAAATGACGGATGCCGTAACCGGCCAGCAGCAAGCCGCCCAGGATGAAGAACCAGATTAAGTATGCCCAGTCGGGAGTTGGAGAAATCAAGAGTAATGCTGTTGATAAGAGATAGGTCGAGACAATCGGTGCGATCATTACTCCGCGAAGGGACGGATCGTAGGAGCATAGGGCCGCAAATAAGACGAGCATCAGCAATGCACCGCTGGTCAGTAGTCCAAATTTTAGACTTGGAACCGCAAATGCGAAGCTGCTCCGGACATGCAGCGAGCGGACAAAAGTCGGCTGGCGGCTGACTGAGGGCTGAAGACTTAGGTCTAAGCCGCCGAGCGTGCTGTAGCCGTGCTCTACGGGAGGAGTGAGCAGAGTCGGGCCTTTCAGATTGATTTCCTCACTTGTCCGCTCCCCCCAGCGGTAGCGAGCATCAATGGAGTTTGAATTGCGCTTTTTTAACGTGAGTTCCAGGCCGGTGAATAAGGGGGAAACTCGCGGATCGCTAAAATGCAGCAAGCCGGCGATTCTGCCGTCCTCAAGCACTCCTTCTACTCGTGGATCTAGATGCAGAACACTTCCGGGGATCGCTTCGCGTATGCTGAGCGTGAGTGCCAGTACGACACTTATGACGCTTAACCCGGCGGCCGCCAGGCAGGAAAGCACAGTTCGCTTTGTATTTAGCCTGAAAAACATTGCGTTGCTCGGCTGGAGGAATCACGGGGCCCTCAGCCGAAAAGCTTACCTGGTTTGTGGGGATGCTTCAGTAAGAAACAGCTGACGGGGCTCAGCTGCCGCTAAGAACGCTTACTTACAAAGCTTGGCCTTGATAAAATCGCGGTTCATTTCCGCGATATATCGGACAGATATCTCCTTGGGGCACACGGCTTCGCATTCGTATTGGTTCGTGCAGCCGCCAAAACCCTCGTTGTCCATAGACTCGACCATGCGAATCACACGCCGGTAGCGCTCGGGCTGTCCCTGGGGCAGATGGGCCAGTTGAGCCACCTTTGCCGCAGTAAACAGCATTGCCGCTCCGTTCTTACATCCGGCAACGCATGCGCCGCAGCCGATACATTGCGCAGCGTCAAACGCGAGATCTGCTTCTTGCTTCGCGATCGGTATGTTGTTTGCGTCTTGCGGGCCGCCGGTATTAACGCTGATAAAGCCGCCGGCTTGGATAATTCGGTCAAAGGAGCTTCTATCAATCATCAAGTCCTTGATCAGTGGAAAGGCTGCGGAGCGGAATGGCTCGATGAAAATATGCTGACCGTCTTCAAAGCTCCTCATGTGAAGCTGACAAGTGGTTGCTCCGCGTCCCGGACCGTGCGGCAGACCGTTGATAGTCATGCAACAAGAACCGCAGATACCTTCTAAGCAGTCGGCTTCATAAGCGATAGGATCCTGGCCCTTTTCGGCAAGCTCAGAGTTGACGATATCAATCATCTCGATGAACGAGGAGTCGGGACTGATATCGCGCGCTTCGTAAACAACCATCTTGCCCGGCGCGTCTTTGCTGCTTTGCCTCCAAACGTGAAGCGTAAAATTCATTACTTGTAGCTCCTTACCGCCAGTTCAACGTTTTCGAATTCAAGGGGCTCTCTGTGAAGCTTCGGCGAATTTCCCTCTCCGGTGTATTCCCAGGCACCGACGAAGGCGTAGTTTTCATCATCTCGCAGCGCTTCGCCTTCTGCTGTCTGATATTCTTCGCGGAAATGTCCACCGCAGGATTCGTTGCGCATCAGAGCGTCGCGGCACATAAGCTCAGCAAATTCCAGGTAGTCGGCGACGCGTCCCGCCTTTTCGAGCTGCTGGT
>JAUIIP010000191.1 GCA_030431555.1 bacterium | reverse complement strand
CGAGCCACGCGAGCAAAAGCGCGACGACGAGCGAGAGCGGCGCGCGGAGCTGCGCCGCCAACTCGGACGCGCACACGTGCCAACGCTCGAGGCCGGGCCACGAAGCGTTGCCCGTGTACTGCGCCGCGCTCATGAGTCTGCTGCTGTGCGCTCCGGCGCTCGCTCAAGATGAGGCTCATCGACCGTTGCGCGAGTACGTGACGGAGCAGCTTCCGTCGCTCGTCGAGGTGTACAAGCATCTACACGAGCATCCGGAGCTCTCCGGTTCCGAAGTCGAGACTTCGACGCGCCTAGCCGCTGAACTGCGCGCTGCCGGCTTCGAAGTGACCGAAGGAGTCGGAGGTACGGGAATCGTTGCCGTTATGCGCAACGGCGAAGGTCCGACCGTCCTGGTGCGCTCCGACATGGATGCGCTTCCGATCGTCGAGGACACCGGGGCCGAATACGCTTCGAGTGTTCGGTCGCCGAAGCCTGAAGGAGGCGAGGTCGGCGTGATGCATGCCTGCGGGCATGATATCCACATGTCGAACCTGATCGGTACGGCGCGCGCGCTGAGCCGGTTCAAGGAGCAGTGGGCAGGAACGGTCGTCTTGATCGGTCAGCCTGCTGAAGAGTTGGCCGCTGGTGCCAAGGCGATGCTGGCCGACGGTCTGTATGAGCGCTTCCCGCGCCCGGACTACTGTCTGGCTTTGCATGTCGATGCCGGGCTGCCTGCGGGCGAGGTCGGCTTCGTCGAGGCTCACTACAACGCCGCCGTGAATTCGGTGGACATCGTCGTCAGGGGAGTTGGAGGCCATGGTGCCTACCCCCACAACACGATCGATCCCGTGGTGATCGCTTCGCAGATCGTCCTCGGTCTGCAGACGATCGTCAGCCGCGAGACCGATCCGAGCGATGCGGCAGTCGTGACCGTCGGTGTGATCGAAGGAGGCTCCAAACGCAACGTCATACCGGACGAAGTGCGTCTCGAGCTGACGGTGCGTACCCGCAAAGCCGAGGTCCGAGCGCGTGTGCTGACTTCGATACAGCGCATCGCCGAACACACGGCCCGTGCAGCCGGCGTTCCTGATGACCGCCTTCCAACCGTCGAGGTCCTGGCTGATCAACAGACGCCGGTGACTTACAACGATCCCGCCCTAGTTCGTAGGACTGTGGCGGCGATGAGTAGAGCGCTTGGTGACCAGAACGTGGTTCATCGAGCGCCGACGATGGGTGGTGAGGACTTCGGCTACTACGGCGAAGTCGAACCAGCGATTCCCGTCTTCATGTACCGCCTCGGCTCTGTCGGAGCGGTGAAGTGGGGTGAACATGTTCAGGGCGGCGCAGTGCTCCCGGGTCTCCACTCGGCGAAGTACTTGCCCGATCCCGACAAGACGATTCAGACCGGCGTGGTTTCGATGACCTCCGCTGTTCTCGAGCTCCTCCCGCGCGAGTAGCTCAGTCGTCCAGGATGTTAGTCGCGCGGTGTCCGAAACTTGTTTCGGGCACCGCGCCAGGTTACGAGCTGCGTCGCGTCGTCTCCTGATTGCTTGAACCGCCGCTGCGGGATTAAATATTGGCTGTGCTGAGCTTCTAAGCAGCCCCGCCGCAACAATCATTGCGAGGCTTGGGTAGTGAGACGATTCTTCAGACTGCTGTTTTGCTGCTTTCTCTGCTTTCATGCAGCTGCAGTTCTACTGGCGCATCTACCGCGCAATTCTGCGCTTGAACCTAAAGTTTCGGCAGTAATCGCTCCCTATCTGGACTTTACCGGCACCTGGCAAAGCTGGAATATGTTTTACACGATACCGCATTTCCATCACTTCGATCTTGAGCTGAAGGCGACACTGCCTGACGGTCAAGTGAAGAGCTTTGGGCCGCTACTGCCCGGGCTGCGTCCGCATGACGGCTATATTCGTTTGACTCTGTTCTTCAATAACATTCTGGAACTTGGTTCGTACCAGCTGCCTAAGTATCTCAAAAGAGCGTGCGCTGAGCTGAGCGAGCTTGATCCGAACATTATTCGGCTTTCGCTTGTAACTCACATATCGGAACTGCGGACTTTAGAAGAGATAGCTTCGGACGGCGTCATCGCCAACGAAATTACCCAGGTGCGCTACACTGCGGACTGTGGTGAGGAGTATTACCGCTGATGGGCGCTGCTGGCAGAGCTTCGGACAAAATGTCGCGTCTTGAACACTTTTGGTTCAGATCTGTCGATTCGCGGCGCTATGCTCTGCTGCGTGCCGGTTTTGGAACGGCGGTGCTGATTAGTCTGCTGGACCAGTGGTCTCATCGCTACGAGTTGTATACAGCGGGCGGGATCGCTGACAATGCGGCGATTCAAAGCGGCCTTAGCTGGCTCGCATGGTTTTCTGTGTTTGAGTCGCCGCAGGCAGTCAATGCCTTGTTTGTTTGCTTTGCTCTTTCTGCGGCGGCGCTCATTGTAGGGTTTTGGTCCCGCGCCTCGATGCTGATGGTTTTCGTCTGGCTGCAGGCTTCAGCGCTGCAGGTAGCACCTGCGTTTACCGGGTGGGACGCGCTGTTGCGTTGCGTAGGATTTATTCTTCTGCTTTCACCGCTTGGGGAGAGCTGGAGTGTGGACGCTTGGTGTTTGCGTCGAGCGGGCAAGGAGCCATCCAGTTACTCGCCGGTTTACGGGCTTTACTTAGTGCAGTGGCAGATCGCGATTATGTACTGGGTTACGGCATTTCTAAAGCTTGGCGATTCGTATTGGCGCAGCGGAGAGTTCGCTTCTTACTTTTTCATGTCGATGTTTTCGACAATACCGAGTTCAGAGTTCGCTTCATGGGCTGCCTTGTCTACGACTTTGACATACGCCTCGCTTGCCACTGAGCTGTCCCTTCCGCTGCTGCTTTGGTTCAGAAGGAGCAGGGTACTTGGCTTCCTGCTCGGTGCTGCGCTGCATCTGGGTATTGCGGCTACATCAATCTTGTATGTATTTTCTGTTGCTACCCTCGCTCTCTACCCGGCGTTTCTTGATGACAAGGATCTCGAAACTATCGATCGCTGGATTAAAAAGCTTGCCCGTTCGAATCATTCGTAATCTGAATGGGAGTCGCCTTCGATAAGTTTATCGACGGCAGCATGCAGGCGAGAACTTAGCTCGCGCGAAAGCGCCGTTAGCAGTCGTACGCCGGTCGTCGGGTGAGCCAGCAGGATTGCCTCGAAGTCTTTGCGCTCAATGTTAAGCAGTCTGCACTTTCGCAGTGCTGATACGTTCGCCGACCTGGGAGTTGAGGTCAGCATGGACATTTCGCCGACATGGTTGCCTCGGCGAATAACAGCGACTTGCTCGTCTCCTCGCTGAACAGCTAGCTCACCGTCCAATACAATATACAGGCTGTCGTCAAGTTCGCCCTGGCGGAAAAGCGCTTCGCCTTTTTCCAAGGTTGTAACATACGCTCGATTTACTACGCGTGACAGTTCTTCAAGAGACAAGTCGCGAAACAAAAAAACTCCTTGTAGGGCTTCAATTCGAAGAAGGACTTCATTGCTGCGTTCTTCTTCTATTGCAGCATCTTCGCTGCTGACATGCGTGGATACGAGTAGAGCCGTGGAATTGTCGGAGGTGTCCCTCGCATTCGCGGTATCGACAAGTGTTTTTGCAAGCTTCTCCGGCGGGCAGATTTCAAGAAACTCTCCCAGTTCGGTTCCTATGTCGACTACCTGAGTGAGACCATCCGAACAAAGCAGAAATGAGTCATTCTGAAGTATATCAATTGCTAAGGTGTCGACCTGGGTAAGCGGCTGCGTGCCTACAGCGCGCGAAAGGACGTGCGCGAAAGGACTATCCTCTGCGTTATCGGCCGGCAGTATGCCTTTGTCGATCATCTCTTGAACTACCGTATGATCTTTTGAGAGCTGGTGGACGACTCCGCCGCGAACTACGTAGGCTCGGCTGTCTCCGACGTGGGCTAAGACACCGGTCGTTCTACCAACAACCAGCATCGTCAAGGTAGTGCCCATCCCTTTTAGTTCCGGGGTCTGCTCGGCTTTTTCGAAGACGGCCTGACAGGCGCGATTAACCGCTTTACGCACGAGGTCGCAGGCGCCGAAGCGGTCGTTGGACTGTTCGAGCGAGCGAACTATGTCGTCGCGCTTTTCGGAAATGAAGGAGCGCACCGCTTCAACCGCTAAAGCAGAGGCAGTTTCGCCTCCGGCCCGGCCGCCCATACCGTCACAGACTACGTACAAACCGAGCGTATCGTCAGCTATGTAGGAGTCTTGATTGCTCTGTCGGTGATTGCCTTTGTCAGTGAAGCCGAAGCCGCTTATCTGCATGCGCTTTCCTCCAATTTAACGCAGGCTACTACCCCTGGAGCAGACGTTCAAGTATTGCTGTGTTTCTCAAGGTTTATCGTAGATTCGCCGCCGAGCGCGACCATTCTCGACTAGAGTAATATGTTTATATGAGCTACACTGCGGCGCTTAGATCTTTTATCAGGTCTGCTTAGGGTCAGTCGGAGAACAATTTGCGAATTGCCGGGCGTCAATGTTTGGGATTTGACGTTCGCGATTCATGGTTTAAGCGAAGCGTGCAACGTTTCGCTGCAACGGTCGCATCATGCGATCAGGAAGTGCTCCAATGCGAAGGGTTCTGCTGTTACTCCTCCTCGTCAGCCTGTCTGTCGGGGGGGGGCTGCTGTATCCACAGCTGCGCGCGATGCTGAGCTCCCAATTTCCGGGCGGCTCTGCCAGTGGCAGCTCGGAGGCCACTGGTGACAGCATCTCAAGTTCACTACTGATGCTGCTCTCCCAAGACTCCCTAGTGGGTCCGGAGCTGCGGTCTCAAGTGCTGGGCGATGCGGAGATCATCGCGTACTTCGTCGACAGCGGCGAACTGTACTTCACGCACCCAAAGCCGAAGGACATGGCCGAGCTCAGCCGCGCTTTGCAGCGGTTCTGCGCCGATGTCTCCAAGGTGGGAGTGCTTGAGAACGAGACCGGTCGGATTGAAATTCCGGGCGGCTACGTGCTTCGAGTCGATCCGCACAGGAAGCTGGCACTCGTGATGCGCAAGGACAACTTCCAGGTAGATCCGGAAATGGCGCTGGAGTTCGCCTATGACGGCGCCAGCTACACAGCAACGCCGCGTGTGCTCGAGAACTACCTGTCGAATCGAGCAATACACGGCGGCAGGCTCAGGGTGCGGATTCCGGACAGCAACCGTGCGTTCTGGAATCACGGAGCGTTCGTCGCCAAGCCCGGAGAGCCCTCGCTTTCGGCTTTGGTTGCTGAGCTCACGGAGCAAGTGTCTGCTCAAGACAACGACTCGCGGGAACAGCGCATTCAGGCTTGGGCAAGCTTCGTTTGCACCCAGGTCAAGTACAGCGATCTCGAGGCATGGGATGAAGTCGAGACGCTCAAGCGTCCGTCGGAAGTTCTAATGTCTCGTGAGTCGGATTGCTCGGGCAAGGCGATCTTGATGGCTTCAGGCCTTGAGCAACTCGATGAAGAATACCTGCTGTGCTACTACGACGGTCACATCACCGTCGCGGTGCCTCAGGGCAGATTCCCCCTCAGCAATGGTCTCGGTTTCGAGTACGACGGCCGTGCCTGGGTACTCTGCGAGACGGCGATCCGCGGAGAGAGGCGTTTTCTGATCGGGACAACAAAGCTCGACGGAGTCGACTCGAATCAGCCGCCGCGCTTCATCCAGCGTCCCGGTCACGGAGGAATCGTCGACACGGCCACCGGAGAGGTGCTGGGTCACATCTGATCGTGCGATTTGCTTTACGGGCGGACGGCGGAGCTAAGCTGCGAAGAGAACTCGCAGCGGACGCACTGTCGTCAGCCGTAGGTTCTTTCTACAAGGAGAATCTCCGGCTGACCGCCCGTTTATCCGAGCAGGCAAGCTACGAGAAGTTTTGGCAATTCTGGCCGCCTCGGAAATGTGATATAAACCGTCACAGCATTTACCGATTTAATCCGAACAAGCGATTAACCGATGACAAAACGTTCAATCATCGCCGGTGCAGTTATTGGCTTGGCCGGGCTAGCACTAATTCAAGTCCAGTCCGGTGCCGATGTCGAGCAGGCGGATGCTCCCGAAGTCGAATATTCCGCTGCTGCGTCCGCTGAGGAGTCTTTCGATGTCTTCAAAGAACTAGAGAGTTCGTCGGCAGCTGCGAGTGAAACAGCGCCTGCACGGCCGCAGCGAGCGGCTGAGTCAGGACAGCCTGGAGTCAAGCGAGCGTCGGCTAATACCGGAGAATTGCGGTTGAGGCCCGTACAGGTGATGGACACGCAGGGGTTTGGCCGCCCCCTGGTAGCTGCGACAATTTTAGTTCCTACGCATTGGCAGACCCGAGGAGGAGTGGTCTGGCAGCTCAATAACTCAGGCTGCGGCAAGAACAATCCGCATTACAACTGGAGTGCGATAGCACCCGACGGAGCGGGGATGATTTCACTGCTTCCCGATGAGACTTGGACCGGGAATTCTAACGGAATACAGAGTGGTCAGTGTCCAAATGTAATGACGAACAATGCGCGAGAGGTTGTTCTGAACTACATCCAGCGATATCGACCTAATTCGCAAATTATCCAGTACTATGACAGGACCTCAGACGTTAAGGACGTATTTGCCGGCATTCAACCCTCAAGGCGTGACGCCTTCGGTAATGAAACGCGGCAATGGTACGGCGCGGGGCAGGCGCTGATTTCCTACCAAGTCGGCGCAGCGACGGTAAGGGAAATTATCGGCACGGCTGTTCTGTTTACAGCAATGAGTATGCAGGGTGGATACGGCATGCCTGCACAACAGTATTTGACGATTGGAATTCTGCCGGGTTACGCGATGCGCATGCCTGAGGGGCAGCTAGACTTAAACCAGGCTGAGATGATTAGGAAGTCGATTCGCCCGGGAAAGGAATGGAATCAAGAAATGGCCCGGCACCGCGCGAAAATTGCCGGAATTAACCGAAAGGGAGCGATGAATCGTTCGAGAATTATAGCCAAATCCAATCGTGAGATCTCGGAAATTAATCGCAAATCTTGGGAGAATACTCAAAAGAGCAACGATAGAATGCACCGAGAGTTTAGCGAATATGTGCGAGGCGTTGAGACATACGACGACCCGAATTCATCCACCGGCACTGTCGAGCTGGACAACACCTACGATCACGCTTATCGATTAGACAACGGCGACTACGTGTTAACCAACGATCATTCTTTCAATCCCTATGCAGAGGTGGGGCAGGGTGCTGAAGAATTGACGCCGACCCGATGAGCAAT
>JAUIIP010000190.1 GCA_030431555.1 bacterium | reverse complement strand
TCGCCAGCTGAATCGGGACTTAGATTGTTCGGCTTACCTGCTGATTCTGCTCCTATGCTCACGTTTGCTGCAATCAAACCACCAATCGCGCTGACCGCAGTAACCGAAAGAATCCAAACCGCTCCGAACGCTACTGCTGTTTCGCGTGATACACCAACCGGCACGAACAGAAAAATGTACATCGCTTCCCTAATTCCAAGCCCATTAACACTTAGAGGGAGCGAGCTGGCGATATTAACCAAAGGAACAGTAGCAAAAAGATATGCAACAGACAGGGGTGCCCCAAACGCCTGGGCTAGCAGGACATGCATTGATATTTGCAAACAGTGGAACGCAACCGAAACGGCAGTGACAAGCAATACGGGGCCTTTTTTTCGAGGAAACGCCATTGCAACTCTTCTGGCCGCCGCACCAAAACGGTGATTTTCGGGGAAAATACGGAGCAATACCTTAGGCCCGATAAGCCAGCCGAGAGCAACGAGCAAAGCAACAGCAGCGGCTCCGAGTATACCCACTGAGCCAAGAACATCTGGTGTTTCGTATAGGATAGCTACTGCACCAATTGACGCCAAAACGGCCAATCCGTGGAGCCTGTCCGCCACAACGGTTGCAAGTGATGCGGCGCGAAGACCGGGCGGCGGTTTAAGTGCGAGGCTGCGCGCGACGTCTCCGCCTACCGTTCCTAATCCAAAGGTATTAACAAACATACCTAAGAAATATGCTTTGATAATTTCAGGCAAGGACCTGCTAAGGCCGATTTCGCGAGAAAGAACGCTCCATTTATACGCGCTTAGAATTTGACCCAGCGTGTACAGTCCAGCAAATGCCAGCGCAGACCCAAGTGAAATTGAAGAAAGCGTATGCCACAAGACTGACACGTCGACGGCGCTATAGATCAGGAGCACCAGGAGCGCGCTAACAGCAAGGCGCAGAATCGCCTTAGCTTTCGAGCGTCGAGGTCGGCCTTGGTCCGAAATGTGGCGAGGTTCAAAGTTCATTTTCTACAGACACGCTTATTCTCAAATAAACCTGGCAAGATACTAGGAAAAGCGCGGTTGCACTATAGCAGCTTTAAACGAATTCCGACAGAGCTTGGGGGGATATTCACTCGTCCTTAGACGCTTGGAATAACAGCTTTATTTATAGAGATGTTCCTAAAGAGATTGGTCTCCCGGCAGTCCAAATTGATGCTGTTCGAGCTGACCATCGCTCGAGCGTCGAATGAACCAATCTCCGGTATGCGGTCTAAAGACAGTCAGGTCGCCTTTCCCGTCGCCGTCATAATCCCGATCGCACGTGGGCTGGTCAAACATCGACCCATGCGAGTAGCTGTAGACAGTTCCAAGTGCATTTACGCCGAACCATTCATAATGGCCCTGCGGCATGGTCCGGACCACGAAGCGGTCAGTTGCGCCGTCGCCGTCATGATCGCAAGCTACTGCGCCGTCGCTCGGATATCCCCAAGGACTTGAGGATAGGTATTCTCCTTGAGCGTTGCGAATAGTCCAAAAGATGTAACCCTGGACCGAGTCCGCGTTAATCACCTCTTCACGCCCGTCACCTGTAAAATCGCCGGAAAGAAGTCGAGTGTCTCCACCTGAGACTTGGATAACGCTTGCGGCAGAGCCGCCTTGGCTGCTGAGCGCTGCTTCACGGTTGAAGCCGCCGGAAGAATAGAGGATGTACATCCGTCCTTCCTCACGCCGATATACTGCGAGATCTGTCTTGCCGTCTCCGTCGTAGTCGCCGGGTCTCGGTTCATCTGTTGCGAGACCCCACTGTACAACCATCGCTTCTGTATAATTGCTTGATGATTTTAGGCTGTACCAAAGTCCCCAGCTAGGGCGATAAACCATAAAGTCGCTCAGACCATCACCATCGACGTCTCCGACGAAGGGTTTGTCGCCGTTGAGGCCCCATTGCTTCGACCAATGAGAGTTAAAGTCGAAATTAGCGGAGGACGGCAAGACATACCACATTCCGGTTTCAGGCCGCCAAACGACTATATCGCTCACTCCGTCTCCGTCGAAGTCCGCTCTGGCGCGCTTGCGGTTCGAAAGACGCATCGCTTTTCCGCTGCCTGCTGACTCTGGGTTAGCCGTGTTGTGAGAAACCAGCAATCTATTGCCGTCTGCGTCCTCGCGCGGAGCAACACCAATAGTGGCGCTTGCCGCGTTGTCATAGCCGGTATATCCGGTGAAGGTGTCATCGTAGTGAAAGTCTATCAGCCCTGAGCTGTGTAGAACTGCTTGAAAGCGAATCATGGTCTGCGGATCGTCGCTGAGACGAACTCCGTAGGGAACTGCAATCCAAGTAATGCTCACTTTGTCGGCTGATGCCTTGACCCAGACACCGCTGTCTGATGTGAACTTATTGGCAGGATAAAGATCGTCATGATAAGGCGCGATTCCTTCAACCAGGACGTTGCTGTAGTCCGGAGCACTAGGTGCGCCTTCGCTCTCATCCGCAGGAAGGATTCGTCCGTTCGTAGAAATGATCAGCCTGCTGTACTCATTCTCGTAGTATTTGAAAGCGAACGGCAGGTTGACTGAAACATAGGCATCGTCCGCATTCACAATCTTAGTGCCGAGGTCTGCGTCGAAATTAAACGCAGCCGCCTGCTTGTTGTAGGACTGACCGGGAATTGGTGGCGGGATTGCCGTAGTTTCATTGCGCAGCGCTTTGTCCGCACTGGCAATTCCAGGGAATCGAATCAGGCCGTTGAGGCTGGCGCGGTACTTAAATGTTCCGATAACTCGTGAGCGAAGCTGATTAACGCTTAGCCCCGGCTCGTGTGCAGCCACTAAAGCCGCAATTCCACTCACGTGAGGGGTAGCCATTGATGTTCCGCTGAGATGTTTATACTGGTTGCCCGGGTATGTGCTGTAGATGCTGACACCCGGAGCGGCTACGTCGACTGAGTTTGCACCGTAGTTTGAGAAGCTGGCTAAATTGCCGTCCGAATCGGTGGCAGCTACTGAAACAATATTGTCGTGCTCATAACTTGCGGGATAAGAAGGTGAGGTGTCGTTGTCTGAGGAGTTATTGCCGGCTGCTGCAACGAAAAGAATACCCTCATCACGGGCGGCTGAAATTGCTTCGGTCAGCGCGTTCGAATACCCGCCGCCGCCCCAGGAGTTGCTCAGAACTTTTAGGTTTACACCGGCGTTCTTCATCGCGATCGCGTATTCGACCGCGTCAACTGCGTCATCGATCGAGCCGCTTCCGCCGCTGGAAAGAAACTTAATCGCCATCAACTTAACGTTCCAATTGACGCCGACCACTCCTACGCCGTTGTTGCCGACCGCGCCGATTGTGCCTGCGCAGTGAGTGCCGTGGCCATTGTCGTCAAAAGGGTCGCCCGAGTTATGGTATGCGTTGTAGCCGTACACATCATCGATGACTCCATTGCCGTCGTCGTCGACTCCGTTGCCGGGAATCTCGTTCGGGTTGCGCCACATGTTGGCCGCAAGGTCCGGATGGTTGTAGTCGATGCCTGTGTCGATTACGCCTACGACGACCGCTTCAGAACCGGTCTCTATATTCCAAGCTTCCGGGGCGTCAACGTCGTTGTCTCCGGCAGAATTCAAGCCCCAAAGTTGACCCATCGAGGGATCGTTGCTTGTGGCATTAGTCCGTACAATATAGTTCGGCTCGATGTAATCCACTGCGCCGCTTGCAAGCAGCTGCTTCGCATATTCGTGATCGATATCGCCTGACTCAGCTTGAAGGACTTGCGCATCGATCAGACTAAGGTCTCGCACAGGCTGAGCTCCGAGATTGGAGCGCATCGCCATCCTGTCGCCCGCGCTGACTTGGGGACGATATTTGATAATGTATTGTCCTGGGACAGCTTCATGCTCTGCAAACGCTGAGAGCGGAAGGATTAACAGCAGAAAGAAAACCGTCGAGAACTGAAATATTGTAAACCGAACTAAACCGCCTAACATCGACCTAACAACAATAAGCAACTACCAATACAACCTTAGTTACCTATTTCGGCAGTAAATCCAGACAGCTAAAGCTTTGGGTCTAGGTTATTTTCGCACGGAATACTGGTGACTTATACCACAAGAGTAGTGGATACCTTGGCGTTTAGTCCGCCGCCGACCCGATTCGAGCGGCGGCGGACTAAGCGCGTAGCGAGGAGGGAATGCCTAGAAAAGGACTACTTTTCTGCAGCATTTGCCAGCGAACGTTCCGCCTGTGCGGCGTCGCTGATCAGCACTTGCTCCGAAGACGGATTGTCCTGGCGCTCAACTTCGATCATGTCGGATACGGAAGTTGTTTGTGCCGGAAGACTCTCTGATTGGGCGGTAGTCTGCTTAGCAGCTGCTTCAGCGTTAGCTTTCGCCGCGGCCAATTCAGCTTCGGAAAGCAGTCTCACTACTCGCGACGCATTCAGGCCTTTATCGCCCTCGCGCAGCTCATACTGAACTTCTTCACCGTCCTTAAGTGTCTTGAACCCTTCCTGCTCGATCACTGAGAAGTGAACGAATACATCTCGTCCGGTTTCGTGGGTAATAAAACCGTAGCCTTTTGCGTCGTTAAACCACTTAACGACACCACGCTGCAATTCAGCCATAACGCTTAAACTCCATGTTGCACATCAAAACATCTGTGGCACAAACAACGGCTAACACTTCCAGCCGGACTGAGCCACCCCTACACTTCTAAAGACAAACTGCACACTTCGCGCCAACTTCCCACGAAGCGATAACCACTCGGTTCTAAGTTCTGCAAATAGTGCACCACGCTGCGCGCAGTTGGTGCAGATTCTAAAGAACCGACCACGAAACCACTGAGCAGCTGAAGCACGCTTTGTATGCGTCTCTCCGCAACTGCCCTACATTACACGGATTATCTACTATCGGTTCGCTTTGGCAACAGAAAAGTATTGCCGAGACTGAAATAGCGGCATTTGAAGCCGCTGCAGTCGCTAGGCCAGATGCTTGATGAGTTCACCTTAGATGAAATGTGGTCAAATTTGCCGCTTAGCGTCAAAATTTCCTACATCAGCTACGAGAGAATTTGACGCAGAGAGCTTCCTTAACTGCGCGTTATAGGTCCTGGTGCGGACTGCGTCGTCTTGTTATCAATTAGCGTCATAATCGAGTATTATTGTAAACTTATGCTTTTAAGTCGCCAGCTGGAGACGGAGATTGAACGACAAGCTTAAGACGGCAGCACTAGCGCTAAACGCAGTACCTATACCGGTGCTCCTAGTTTCCTCCAGCGGGGAGGTGCTGCTGGCAAACAGAGCGTTTGAAAATCTCAGCGCCAAGAATGTCGTCGGCAGTTCTGTGCGTGGTTTGGTCGAGCCTAAAGGCGCACAGCTTCCGAGTGACTGGAGTAATCACTGGCGCGCAAGTGTGATCCTTACCGCCTGTGACGCTAAACCTGAACACGAATTGAGTGCGCTGTGGACCGAGGAGTTTAACTGTTCAATTTTAACTTTCGCAGTGCCCGGCAGGCAGCATACTCCGGATGTGCACATGCGTTCGCAGCGCCTGGAGCAGCTTGGTACTCTCGCAGGTGGTGTTGCGCACGACATGAACAACGTCCTTACGGGGGTTTTGGGGCACGTCTCATATCTACGGCTCGCTCTTAAAGACAGCGGAGACATCGGTGAATCGCTTGTGGCGATCGAGGATGGAGCGCGCAGGGCTGCCGGAATGACCCAGCAAATACTGAAATTCGCCAAAGCAGGAGAGGGCGCCGTTGGTGTAGTTAACCTCTGCGAAGTGGTGCGCGCGGGAATTCATTTATTAAAAGGGGCGCTTCCAAAGAATATAACGTTGAAAGTGTTCGGGGATTCCTCGCCGCTGTGCGTAAACTGCGATGAGGGACGGCTTAGCCAGGTGTTTATGAATCTGGTTATCAATGCCCGTGATGCGATGCCAAGCGGTGGGACGATCGAAGTCACCTTGTCGCAGGTAGTGCTGGATAATGAGTTTTGCGAGGTATACAGAGAGCTTTCACCTGGCGAGTTCGTGCGACTGATTATTAGCGACAACGGCGTTGGAATGCCGCCGGAAGTGCAGGAGCGAATTTTCGAGCCTTTCTATACTACAAAAGCTCAAAGTGGTACCGGCTTGGGACTGGCAACTGTAGGTACTATCGTGCGCGAAAGCGGCGGCGTAATTGAGTGTACAAGCTCCGTAGGCCAAGGCACTCGCTTCGATATATTTTTGCCGGCTGTGGACAGCAGTGAAGAGCGAGTAGAGCGCGAAGAGGAAATAAGTCTTCCGGGAGGCAGCGAGCGAATTTTGGTAGTCGATGATGAAGAGGTCGTGCGAACAGTAATGCAGCGCAGCCTCGAACACTTGGGCTATCAAGTCGATGTCGCCCAAAATGGTCCTGACGCTCTTTCTAAGTTCAGGCACGATCGGCACGCCTACGGATTGGTGATTTTGGACATGATGATGCCTAAAATGGCCGGTGACGAGGTGTTTAAACGCCTCAAGGAGCTGGATCCCGACGTGCGAGTGCTGCTCGCCAGCGGGTATACAAGTGAGGGGAGAGCGCGCTCTGTGCTCGACAATGGCGGCTTGGGTTTCGTTCAGAAGCCTTTTGCGGTAGAGGAACTCGCTCGGGAGGTTAGGCGCTGCCTTGACCACTAGATTCTATTAAGTTGTGTTGCTCAATGTTGAATCCATTTGACATCGGAAAAGTGAACGTTGCCCCCAATTTGATCTTGGCGCCGATGTCGGGGGTCACTAACAGCTGTTTTCGCAAACTAATACGAGACGAAAACCCCGGCTCGCTTGGTTTAGCAGTCACAGAGTTTATCAGCATTGAGGGGTTAACCCGTCGCAACGGCCGCAGCCTGCAAATGATGGAGTACAGCGAAGAAGAGCGACCGATCTCGATTCAGATTTTCGGATACGACATAGAGCGCATGGTCGAAGCGGCTCAGATGGTCGAAGATACCGGCGCTGATATAGTAGATATAAACTGTGGCTGCCCCGTTCCCAAAGTGGTGAAGCGCGGTGGAGGCTGCGAATTGATGCGCCAGACCTACCACCTAGGCAAGATGTTGAATCGAGTCGTTAAGGCCGTTTCAATTCCGGTTACTCTGAAGATTCGCTCAGGCTGGGACGACGAATCACGCAATGCGCTGGATGTCGGAGTCATCGCTCAGGATGCGGGAGTCGCTATGCTTGCTGTCCATGGGCGAACTAGAAAGTCACTGTATCGGGGTATCGCAGATTGGGACATTATCTCTGAGATAGCGACTAATTATACCTTGTTGA
>JAUIIP010000189.1 GCA_030431555.1 bacterium | reverse complement strand
CCGCTGGCGATATACACTCTCGCATTTGCTCTCAGCCGAAATCAGAGCAATCTGAAGTTCGACTTTTGTGCGACGCTGCTGCTTATCTCAGCAGTTGCGGACAACTTGACGGGGCATCACTTGCTCGGACTAGCAGCTCTTCCCAAAGGCAATACCGTGTATCCGGTTGATCCTAATACGATTGAGCTGTCACGCTCAGCCTCGGTAGTTAACTATTTCGGCAATTGGATCACCGAGCCCGGACTGGCAGAAGCTAGACAATTCGAGAATCTCGAGCGACTGCTTCAGCGTAGAGATTTTAACTGGAGTGCCGATGCTGGCCCTCGCCCTGACCTAGCCAAGCTGGCGATAGACGGGAATTCCCATACTCGTTGGCGTACGGTTCGACCTCAGCAGCCTGGTGATTGGTTCAGTGTCGAGTTCGACCGAGTTGTACCGGTCGTAAAAATGGTGTTTTCCGTTAGAGCGGCCCCCAGCGATTACTCGCGTGGGTTCAAAATCTACCCTATCACCGAGGAAGGAGAAGAAGCTCCTGCCGAAGCCTTCTCTCCCTGGCTGGGGCCACTTCAATGGACAGCGGACGGGTATCCGTATTTTGGAAGAACAACAATGGTCATCGTCGACTTGCCCCAGCAACTCAATCTGCGAGGTTTTAAGCTTGAGCAAACCGCAAATGCAAAATTTGACTGGACGATAAGCGAAATTAAGCTTTGGAAACTTCCTTCTGAAGACCGCTCTTGAGTTCCGGCAGCTGACAAAGGCTCGCCAAGGACTTGTCCCGACGGCAGTTTTGATGAGCACGCCAAAGCAGCTGCTGATTAAGCTCTCCACAGCACCCGGCACATGAAAAAGATTCCCAGTTCAGGGCCGCGGTTAGACTGAGGCAGGTGTCATACTCAGAGCAGTCAAACTGCCGAACAACCGGCTCAGAGGGCTTGATTAAACGGGGTATCGATAGATACTGCTGCTCGAACTCACCGAGCGCCACTGCGCTTCCAGAGCCGGCGGAAGAACGGATTTGGGTTTGATTTGAGATATAGGTCTTTGCGGCGTTTACTTTCGCGCGTTTGGTAGTGACTTCGAATGGACCACGTTTTTGTGCCACTTCCTATCCTCGAAAGACAAGTTGAAACTTGACTTTTGCACAAGTATATCGTCTCTCTGTGCTCGTGTGCAAATAAATCACAATCTTTTACGGTATTGCCTGTATGGGCTTGAGTTGTATCTAGATATCTCCGCTTATGACCACTGACTCATCCAACCAAGACAGCTTGCTTTCTTTAGCCTGTTGCAATGAGGACGACGGTCAGCACAGAGCGGTATTAATCGTAATCGGCAATGCCCAAGACAACGCTTCAAGCACCTGCAGCCTTTTAGGCCAATTAAATAAAGACTTTAGAACTTTTCTGCTGGAAAGTCCGCTGCCGCCGGTAGACAAGGTTACCGAATATTCCGAGACCTTGCGTCGTACACTGATTAAGCAGAACATTAAGCGCGCAACTATTTTTGGCATCGGCTCTGGTGCGACAGTTGCCCAGAGCCTGGCCGTAAGTGCACCGAAAATCGTCAGACGTTTGGTTCTATTAGATGCCGCACCGCGTTTAGCACCGGGTTTCCTGTGTCGAACGGTAGACCGAATCGAGCGTTTTCTCCCGCTTGGTCTTCCACTCCGTCGACTCCGAGCACATTACGACTCCCGGCCGACTCTTCACCGTATACATTGCCCCACTCTCTTGATGCTTTCTGACGCGGCCGGCGCGTATGAAACAGAGCAGGCGGACTTCATCCGGAGCAGGATTCCAAACTGTTGGTTCGAAAATTTACACAGCGTGTATGATGAGAAGCGTTTCGAATTCAGCTCCGAGCTGCAGGAGATTCTCACGAAATTCCTGCAAGTCCCGGTTAAACGCCCGCAGAAAAATTTAAGCTAATTAGTCGGACAGATCGCAGAGCTCTGATTCCCGTTTGACGACAACCGTTACCATATCACCGCTGCGCAGCTTTAAGTGAGCATCCGGATTTACCTGCTGAAGCATCTTTCCTCGTTCATCTCGACACTCAACTGCTATCACCAAGGCGTCGAACTCTACCTTAAAGTACTCTAAAAGCTCGATGAAAGTCTTATCAATGCACTGCGGTGGAACAGGCAGCTTACGCAAATAGTTGCCTTCGTGGTGAGTCATTAAATCTGTTAGAACCGGCGTTACTCCCTGATTTACAACGCTTGAAGCAAATAAGCCTGCAGTTAAACTAATTCGCGAAATGATTTCCTCAACGCCCGCAATCTTTAGATGCGTAGCGTTGGTTTCGTTGAGAAGTTCACAGCAGGTAAAAATACTCGGGTTGAGCTTTTCAAGCGTCAAAGCGGCTAGGACCGTTCTCGCGTCACGGTCCTGCGGTCTAAGGTTCTCTCCCTTATCAGCAAGGACTATTGCCGTCTTTGCTCTCTTAGCTCCAGCCTGCTCAAGGACCTCAACTTTAGTAAAGTCCTGCCGAATATGAAAAAGCTTACGATTGTTTTTGATGCGAGAAACTTTCGCTATGTCCATCGGAGTCTCGGCAATCACTACTACCCCCTGGGACCAAACATCCGGTACCGCCTCCAGTTCGCGAAGTATAATCTCCCCCATCGCCTCCCAGCCGCAGATTATTAGGTGATTTCTCAGGTCTGAAATGTCGAGATCTTTAGCGTCCATTTTTCTCTGAAAGTATGCTGTCATTGATGCAGAAATAGTACCTACCAAAACCGCAAAAACCACGAGCCCGGCGACCGATACCAACACCGATACCATCTTGCCGCCTTGAGTCGTCGGAAGTTCGCCTATCACTTCTCCGGTCATGAACAAAAAGGTGGTTTCCCAAACCTCTGCCAGGAACTGGTCGAGTGATATCGAATGAGCATTTTCGACGCTGAGCTGGGCCAAAGTGCCGCAAAGTATCAACATCAGCGCAGTAAAAAATAAAATTCCAAAGCTGCCGAAATATTGTTCAAACTTTCTCGAGATCCAGCCGCTTTGGGTAAGCAAGATCATTACCGCTCGGGTTAGCCTCAGCAAACGCAGCAGGCGAAAAATTCTAAATGTACGGAAGATACGAAAAGCCGGAAGGACCGAAATTATATCGATCCAAAAGTTGGAAAAAAATATCTTCTTATTCGGCGCTACCAGATAGCGAATAGAAAGTTCGAATATAAAAATCCAAGTAATGATGTCGTTAACATGAATTACCCGGTTCAACTGCTCGCCCTCGGGGAGCAGAAACTCTGCAAAAATTAATGTGACGTTGAATAGGATTAGGACAGCGATAAAGAAGTTAAAAAAAGCACCACCCACAAAACGCTGGACGTTCGCCTTGGCGCGCATCGAGAGATAGTCTCTATGACTTACGCCCAGGCGCCTTGCGCGCTCCGTGGTAGTCAGCGCCTTGCTGCGCTTCTGGTTTGCGTTTCGCTTTCGACCTTCCGCTGACATATCTCTCTTAAAAGGAGCAATGGATTCCCAAGCTTATCGCACTGCCCGTAAACTTGGAAGGTAGATGTCTACTTCCCGCCGTGATCGTAGAATCCGACCCGTATTTCAGCTTCCGGCTCTACCCCTAAGCGCCTGACCCCTACATACGACACTTGTTCCTGCTTCCCGCCGCCTCGGTCCTCGATGAACGCCGGCACGGCAAACAACTCCGCAGAACCCTTCGGATAAGCCGTCAACATCGGATGAAAACGATACTTAACCACCACCTCGGCCCCCTCCGGTCTTACAGCGAATCCATCGCTCAATCGGCGAACATGGCCTCCGCCGCGGTAAAAATACCCGGCATCACCCGAAAGCTCAGGACGTCTGGCTCTCGTAAACAGCCTGAAGCGACCTCCGCGGTAGACCTCCGTATATACATCCTGGTGCTTACGGCAGTATTCGAGCCATTCCCGCTTGAAGGTAACGACTGCACTAACGTTTACCAAGTCCAGAAATTCCTCAATGCCCTCAGAACCGCGTTTACGAAAGGAGGCCGGGATTGGGTCCACCGTGCTCCAGCGAGAATGGTAGTAGTCTGAGGCATACATTTCCTTTCCGGACAGCTGCGCAAGCGGCGCAATGTGACCTCCATCTTGAGCCGCCCAGCTGCTCGCGCCAAAGTCGTGCAGAATGAAGCCAAAAAACAAAGTTCGACCATCGCCGCCGTGACGCTTAATAGCTTCCGCTAGCTCAACGAAATAGTCTGGTGCGAATCGGTAAAAAGTTTCACGCTTGTTCGTAAAGTGTGCAGCCGCTGTAAGTGGTGACAGAATCAAAAGACCCGCCATCATCACGGCACCGACAGCAGAGGAAAATCTGCGGGTTCGACCGGCCTCGGCGTCTCTAAGCCCGTCAAGCATCCACAACAGAGCTTTCTTAATTCCTACACCGGCGGCAATTGCCATTAGATAGCTGGCAGGAATTATCATCCGCCTCAATTCTAGCTGCGGCTTCAGTGCGTCTCCGACTATTGCGACAAACAGCAGCCAAAGCACTGTGGCCAGCAGCAATAGTCCGGGGGAACCGCCGAGCAACATAGCTATTCCGGGAATAAACATGAAAAGAATAACCGGATTGACTTTTCTTAGCTCCTGCTTGAAGGCCTTGTACTTTTTCTTGAGCAGGGGGACAAAGGCTTCTGTCTCAGCCCCTGCGCTATTAGCAGTTACGGACGCTCCGCTTACGCTGCGAGTGTCAGAGCCCGGCATTGTCTGTCCGGACACGAAAGAAAATACTTTAGACTCACGGATAAACACTTTCATCCATGGCCCATTAATCGCCGCAAAAAGAATCACAAAGGCCAAAACAAGCTTTCGTCGGTCGGCTCCGAAGGTCGTTCTCCACTTAGCAAGCGCGGCTAGAGTTATCGGCATGAAAACCAATGCCGACAATGACCAGCTGATCGCACAAAACGAGAAAACAAGCAGGGCAAGTAAGTGAATTAGACGGGGTCGCTGCTCGCTAAGTGACAGCCGATAAGCAAGGGCCAAAGCAAGCGGTGACATTCCTGCGGAGAACACAAAACCCAGGGTTCCATAGCGCAACAGCCATTCAAAATAAGAAAGAGAAGGTCCAAGGCATAGAGCCCCTGCACACACAGCCGCTAGCCTACTGCAGCCGAACAGGCGAGCAGCTGCATAATTTGCCCAGGGAATGATAAATATAAAAAGCAGTAGTACGAAATTATAAGCGTTCATTCCAACTGAAGAACCGAAATCCGCTGTAAAATATACAACCGGCCAGAAAAACAAGAATACATTCAGCATACCGCTGGGAAAAAACTCTCGTCCTGAGTAGCCGCCGTTCCAATCTGTGTTGTAAAACGGGATGAATGGGAAATGCTCCCGCAGAAGCTGAAAGCGATACAGAAAGCTGGGATGGTCATCTGCAAATATCAGTCGAGAATCCCAGTAATTAATAAGAGAAAAGGCGCAGAGCACCTGTACCAAAATCAAGCCGCTCTCTACATTAAGAACCTGCGATCGAACCCCCAACAACAGAACTGCGGCTAAAATTAAAGCACCCGCTGCAAGCACGTCCGCCGCCAGAAATGGTCCCTGAAAAAAAATGAAACTTTGAGATGAATATTCGCTGGCAGTCAGCAGTATAAGCGCAGCAAGCGCAGCAAGCCCGAGCCATTTAGCGGAAAGCTGCCAAACCGACCGCCCAGCCTGCCACCAAGCAGCACTTAACAAAACGGCGGCCCCCCCTCCGGCAACAACCTTAAGGATTCTTGGAGTAAGATCCAGCTGGCCAAGAGCTGAAATCCTGACCGCTCCGGCAAAGAAGCCAAGGAACGCGTACAGCAAGAGACAACTGCCGAGCGGCAGAGCTGCTCGAGCAGCTGTGCGAGAAAAACTCAAGCTTGGGCACGCTCCAATTGAACGTCATTCCCGGAGCCGGTTTTCTTAGCATCGCCGCCATCTAGTTCCGGGTCAGACTTTTCCTGTAATGTTGCGAACAACAGCCCGCCAAACAACGCAACAACCATCACCTTGGCTCTAAGCACTACACCCACACCAAGAGCCTGGCCGTCTGTTGCTCCGATTCTCTTGAGGAAGAATAGAAATGCTCCTTCCTGAAGGCCAAGTCCGCTGGGCGTTATCGGTACCATCCCCACCAGCAGCACCAGCGGAACGACTACAAACAAAGCGCCAAAATCAGGCGACTCCCAGCCGACTGCACGGCAGGCAACCCAGGTGTTGAAGACACCCGCTGCGTGAAAAGCAAACGAAAGAAGAAAAGCTTTGATAAGCAATACCCAGTCGCGGCGGGCGTGATCCATAGCGGCCATAACTTTGTGCCAGGTCTTTTCAAGCTTGTCGGCGAACTTGCCCAGGCGCATCATCCGAATCAGCCTTAGGCCGATTCCGATGCAGAACGTCCCGAATGGCACCGAGAAGCACATCAAGGCGGCCGTAAACACCAGGGCACCGACGAGCAGAATCGCGGTCTCAACCCCAGCCGCAACTTCACTGCCTAGCGCAACGCTCCCGACGCCCAGCATCACCATCGCGAGCAAGCCGGTAAATCGCTCTAGAAAAGTAGAAACAAAGGCGTCCCTCTGGTTCCCCAAAAACTTGCCGAGTTGATAACTGCGCGCGACATCTCCGCCAACATATGATGGTGTAAAAATGTTGAAGAAATACCCGATGGTATACAGCTTCATCAGCCGAAGTATTCCGGCATCGTGACCCGCAGCCCTAATAAACAAGCGCCACTTTAGACAGCTCAGCCAAACCAGAACCACAGCCAGCACTAGCAGATAAAAGATGTACGTTAAGTCGACCTCTGCCAGTGCTTCGAGCAGATCGGCGGGATCGACAAGATATATAAGGAGCGCAAGCAGAGAGCCTGCAAGTACGAAGCGTACTTTCTTCGACATTGTTTATCCGCCGACAGCAACCGACTCCGGCTGCTGATTAGTGTTCGCCGGCTTTGGACGAACCTTATAATACTTCTCAGCTACAAGACGACCAGCCTCAGAGGCGCGCTCACGCAAGTCTCGCACGACCACTTGCTGAGTGGACTCGATTTCTGAGCGATTATCCCAGGCATCGAGCAGCTCACGCTTAAGCAGGTCTTCACTAAGCTCTGCCAGCGGAAGACCCCGCTCAGGGGTGTTGAGCTGGTTAAGGAAGGATTTCACTTTTGGTGCGTAAATTAAGCCGACGATCGGCGTGCCCGACTGCGCTGCAATAATCAACGAATGCAAGCGCATACCGGCGTACAAACTGCACCTTGAAGAAAATCCTAGAATTTCGTGATTAGAATAAACTTCGTTA
>JAUIIP010000188.1 GCA_030431555.1 bacterium | reverse complement strand
TGGGCAGCGAGAGTTGTTGGAAACGATTGAGTACTCGGCAAACCACCTTCTCGGAATTATCAACGACATACTTGATCTCTCCAAGATTGAGTCCGGTAGGTTTGAACTTTGTCCGCGCAGTTTTGAAATCGAGCCGATGCTTTCTCGGGCCTTTGAGTTGTTGAAAGTTCAGGTCAGAGAGAAAAACCTGCACTATCAGTTTCAGTTCGATGAAAATATTCCCAAAGTTTTAATCTGCGACGCTGAGCGGCTTCGTCAAGTTGTGCTCAATCTGCTCGGCAACGCTGTCAAGTTTACTCCGAACGGTGGCGCAGTCGAATTCAAGGTGGAACTGTGCTCAATAGGAGCCGAATCTTGTCGCGTGCGCTTTCGGGTTGAGGATACCGGTATCGGAATAGCAAAGGAAAAGCAGCCGCAGCTTTTCGAACCTTTTGTTCAGGGAAATAGCTTCATCTCAAAAGATTACGGAGGGACGGGGCTCGGCCTTTCCATATCCAGGAAGTTGGTGAACTTGCTTGGAGGTGAGATCGACCTGGAGAGCGAGCCAGGTAAAGGCTCAGTTTTTTCGTTCGAACTGGAAATGCGAATTGGCGGCGAGCAGGCTGCAAAGGATTCTAGTCCCGACCCAAGCGGTGTAGAGCGGGGTGCCGCAAAAACGAAGCGTCTTCGAGTTTTGGTAGCAGAAGACAACAAGGTAAACCAAACGGTCGTTATCCGGATGCTTGAGAGCGCGGGGCACACTGTAGTGCTTGTGGAGAATGGGCTTGCGGCAGTTGAGCGATGTCAGGCGGAACAGTTTGATGTCGTCCTGATGGATGTTCAGATGCCGGTTTTAAGCGGCAGCCAGGCGACGGAGAGAATTCGCCGGTCAGGCAGTAAGATTCCGATTATCGCTGTTACGGCGCACGCACTTAGCGAGGAACGAGTAGACATAATGGCTTCAGGATTTGACGCCTATATCAGCAAGCCGTTGCATAAAGACGATTTGCTGGGCCTTGTCGAGGCGACGGTTCAGAAGAGCCAGGATTCTGGCCCACACAGCAAATCTTAGCCGCAAGCGTGGGAGAGCTGCGATTGTGATTCAAGCTAAGCGCACAGAATTGCACACACTTTTGTGTGAGTGTCGGTGCCGGCCCTGGTAATTTATGGAATGAAACTCAGGAGAATTTGCGCGTCCTAATCTTAGCTAAATCCTGTAAAATACCGACTTTTTTACTAGATCTAGTAAAACAAAGGACGGTTCTCGGATACCACGGTGGGTATTAATTTCGGCTCTAATGTTTCTGCGCTCTCGGTAACGAGGCGGCTTGCGGAAAATACCGCACGACTTGGCGCGTCGTTTGAACGACTCTCGAGTGGATTGCGCATAAACAAGGCTTCTGACGACGCAGCAGGTCTTAGCGTCGCTTCCGGCTTAAATTTAGATAAGAAAGTTTTTACTCAGGCGATTCGAAATGCGAACGACGGTGTATCGATGCTCGCTATTGCGGAGGGGGCTGTAGGGGAGCTTTCCAATATTCTTGTCAGACTGCGCGAGTTGGCAACTCAGTCCGCGAACGGCAGCCTTTCGCTAAGTCAGCGCAAAGCTCTCGACGAAGAAGCGTTTTCATTAACCGAAGAATACAATCGAATCACTGCGAGCACCGATTTCAACAATCGTTCGCTGTTGAGCGCAGATCTTGAAGAACTTGGCATACAGCTTGGTTTCGGGACGGAGGGTAGCGTCGGAGTTACGACCGGCTCGCAATTGGAGCGTGCGACAGGGCTGGGAACATTTACTACCAGCGACGACTTGGGTGGCGCCGACTCTTCAGAGGAGATAGTTGCGGGAGATTTTAATGAGGACGGGATTATCGACCTGGCAATTGCTGATGGCTCAGTGACAACAACGTTCCTCGGGAACGGAGATGGAACTTTTACTTACCAGGACTTTTTTACTTCGGATATGGGGATTTCCTCCGGACTACAGGTCGGCGACTATGACGGCGATGGTCATCAGGATCTTATTGCGTATGTGTCGCCGACTGACGAAGTGCAAATTTTCCTAGGCGACGGGGCAGGCAACTTTACCCCTGACGCATCCAGCACCTCCAACAATGAAATATTTAAATTCAACGCTTCTGCTGACTTTAACGGAGACGGAACGATTGATGTTCTGGTTGCCCGGGACGGAAGCGGCGGATCGGATGTCGTAATCGGATATAACGACGGCGACGGAAATTTTACCTTTGGCAGTGATATCAGCGGCGATATCAACGGCAGCTCTCAAGCGATTGGTGATTTTAACGGCGACGGAATTGTCGACATCGTGGCCGGAGCTTCAGCCACGATGCAAACGGTCACTGTGTTGATTAATGACGGCCAAGGGAACTTCACTGAAACAAGTTTAGGACAAACTGGAAAAGGTGGAGTTGTTGCGGCTGGGGATCTTAACCATGACGGCTTTGATGATATAGTTAGCGTAGCCAACAGCGATACTATTAATATATTCCTCTCGAACGGTGATGGAACATTTTCTACGGGCACCCTCGATTCGGGGGCCGGCAATGCCGATCTGGAGCTAATTGACTTAGACGGGGATGGATACCTCGATTTGCTGGCGAGCGATGATGCAGGAAAGTTAATAGTTGGGATAGGAAACGGAGACGGCACTTTCCAAACTATCGAAGTGGGGGCGGGGATAGACGGCGGTCAGTTGACCACGGGGGACTTCAATCAAGATGGGGTGGTTGACGCTGCGGTCGGCAGTGCGGGCAGTGATGCAATTTTCTTAGCTGATACAGAACAAAGTAATACGCTTCCGCGATTGAATCTGCTTACTCAAGAGAACGCGTTAAACGCGATACCAATTATCGATGCTGGAATGGAGCGAGTGGCCAGCGAAGCGGGAGCAATCGGTGCGCTTGTGAGCCGATTGTCGAGCGCGGTTAACAGCATCGGCCTCAGCCGTGACAACCTGGCAGATGCCGAAAGCCGGATCGTGGATGTCGACGTCGCTCAAGAGTCAGCCAACCTAGTGCGGGCGCAGATTCTGCAAGAAGCCAGCGCCGCCGTTCTCTCGCAGGCTAACCAAATCCCATCGCTGGTGCTTGCTTTGCTTGAGTAAAACCGGCACTAAGCGCTTAAAATCCTTGCATTTAAATGATCTGTTAATAAATACCCTAAAATTGTCGACAATTGTAGTGACGTAGGGGTTTTTACGGATGTCTCGTGTTGTACTAAATTCGAATATTGCCTCCTTGGGTGTACTGCGTCGCCTTGGGCAGGCGACCGAGGACTTGTCCAAGTCTTTTGAGCGGCTTTCGAGCGGGCTTCGAATCAACCGTGCGTCTGACGATCCTGCGGGGTTAGCGATTTCTTCGTCGCTTAACGTGGACTCAAGAGTTTACGGTCAAGCGGTTAGAAATGTTAGCGATGGAATTTCGTTGCTGAGTATCGCTGAAAGTGCGGGCTCAGAGTTGACCTCGCTGCTTACAAGAATGCGGGAGTTGGCCACCCAATCCGCAAACGGAACGCTGTCAGTTACCCAGCGCCGCTCACTTGACCAGGAAGCCAGAGCGCTGACCGAGGAGTACAATCGAATTCTTTCATCAACGAGTTTCAATAATCTCTCGCTCCTTGCGGGTTCGCTTGATGTTGGAATTCAGCCCGGATACGGCTCGGAAAATGCCTTGTCGATAGCTCTGGGTGATGCCCTTGAGCGTAGTGTAGGTGATGGAACTTATGAGTCGACCGTAAGCTCGGTGGCATCCGGAATCAATTCGATTACAGCGGATTTCAACAGTGATGGCGTCGACGACTTGCTTACGACGGACTTCGTTTCTGGAACAGCTATCATTAGCATCTCGAACGGGGACGGAACGTTCACAGGTACCCAAACTATTCTTCCGCCGACCTCATATCTTGGCGCTGAAGTTGACGATTTCAACGGCGATGGAAAGCTCGATTTAGTTCTTAGGGATGCGTCTCTCGGTGCGGAGATATTTTTAGGAAATGGGGATGGAACGTTCACACTGGATGGAAACGCGGTAGGGCTTGCAGCTACGACCGCGTATGAGACGGGCGACTACAACGGGGATGGTATTGTCGATATCGTGGCGGGTGATGCCGGGTTTTTGAACGTAGCTTTTGGGAATGGGGATGGTTCGTTCCAGAATGCCGTTAGTTATGCAATGACAGGCTCGCATGGCGACACGATTGAGAATGCGGATGTGAATGGTGATGGCGTACTGGACCTAATTGTCGGCGCCACTACAGGCAATGGCGACATCGCTGTGATGCTGGGAAACGGGGATGGTACTTTCACTGAACACGACATAGTGCGGACGGGTTCTACGGGCGGCGGAGTTTCCGTGCTTGACGCTAATCACGACGGCTTCGACGATGTCATCTCGTCGTCAAACAACGGCACTCAGCTGTTTCTCTCAAATGGTGACGGCAGTTTTACGGCGTCCTCAAGCCTGAGCTCTAACGATGGGGTGCTCGCTCAGGCAGCGGATCTTAACGGCGACGGGCTGCTAGACATTGTAGAATACGGCACCAGTGTAACTCACTTTATAGCAAACGCTGACGGTACTTTTGAAGATGGAGTGGTTATAGGTGCTGGAGGTGGCGGTTGGGGGACGGTGGGAGATTTTGATAATGACGGCGGTGCGGATATTTTTGTAAACAAAATCGGCTTTGGAGACCTATATCTGGCAAATACCGAGCAAACGACCTCGCTGAAATATGTCGATCTCCTTTCACAGGAAAAAGCCCGGCAGTCATTTTCCGTTATTGACGAAGCCATGGACTCTCTGCTTGTAGAGCTTGGCAATATCGGAGCTTTTACGAGTAGGCTGGCTACAGCGAATAGCAATTTGGCATTATCCCGGGACAATTTAAGCGAAGCCGCAAGCAGAATCGCGGATGCTGATATAGCAGAAGAAGCGGCGAATCTAGCAAAAACACAAATACTGCAGCAAGCCGGCGCGGCGATTCTTGCTCAAGCGAATTCGCTGCCGTCACTTGCTCTGCGGCTGCTTGATATTTAATCGAATCAACGCCGGCTAAAAACTCAATCGGCGCGATACGCGGCTAAGTATATGTCGCCTATTTGGTGGCAAGCTGTAGAACTCTCGATTTTGTTGTCGCCGTCAAAGTCCGCTCCAAGCTTAGTGTAGCCTGTGACGTAGATTATTCTTCCGTCCGGAGAGAATCCGGCCGCATTGGCGATGTCGCTGTCTCCTCCAACGATTGTATACGTTTTACGCTGCTTGCCGCGAGAATCGAGGAGCGCAGCGAATCCTTCGAGCCTGGTGTCACTATCGGCGGCTCGCTCGAGCTTGCCGTCGCCGTCAATATCGAGCGGACCGGAGTAGACGCCGCTAATCACAATTTGCTCACCTTGAAGCGCCATGTGTCGAGCCATAGCGCGGTATTTTTCAACCCATACTCGCTTGCCGTCAGGCTGCAGCTTTAGGAGAAAACTGTTTCCGTCAGCTTGGCTGTCGGCTGACTCTTCCGAGGTTTTTAAGTAGTCGAGGTCTAGCGAGCCGTCCGCGTCCAGGTCTGCGGAGGCGGTGTAACCACCAACGACAAATAGGTCCCCGGTTTCTGATGTCTGCATCGGACCAACTGCCTGAACACCCGGACCTGCGATCAGTCGAATCCAGCGCAGCTTTACACCAGATTCGATGCGCGCGACAAACGCGTTCATGTCAACTGTTTCGTCGACTTTACCTGATTGCGGAGGCTCGGCCCTTAGGGCGTCTGTCTTACCGTCTGCATCGAGGTCCAGTTCGCCTAGAAGGTAGTTGCCGGCAATGTATAGTTCACCTCGGGGTCCGACTGCGAGGCTGCGGCCATGTGTCATTGCACTTCCGGCTGATGAATGAGCCCATCTTAAGACGCCATCAGCAGAGTATGAGGCGACGAAAAGCGACGATGGCCCGCTCACCCCGACGTCGACTTTGCCGTTGCTGTTCAAGTCCACAGGTCCGCGAATTGTTCCAATTATTATTACGTTGCCGTCGGAATCCACTGCGACGTCGGCTAAATCGTCGGTGCTTGTGCTGCCAATCGCTTTAGCCCACAAAACAGATCCGTCTTTCCCGTAGCGAATCAAGAAACCGTCAACTCCACCAGCGGATACTATCTCCTTTTCGCCAACTTTCATCTTGTCGGTAAAAGTGCCCACCGCGTAAACGCCACCTTGATTGTCATAGGCAACTCCGTAGGCGGCGTCGCGTTTAGGTCCACCAGGACCTTGAAACCACTCATTGCGCCTGTCGTCGTAAGTCTTAAATATCAAGGGATCCGGGGTGCCGAAGGTTTGGAGATCTACCGATCCGTCTCCATCAATGTCTAGTCCTCCGCGTCTTCCAGCGATAAATACTGCGCCATCGGGAGCCACCGCCAGATCAGCTCCCTGGTCACCGCAGCAAGGACCTTTCCATACGCGAACATAGATTAGACCGTTCTTGTGTTGATCTGCCCGAACTGTGGCTGGAGAGAAGAGATTCATACAACTGCAAAGACTGAGTGCCGTCAGGGCTCTGCAAACTCGTACGACAATTTGATGCCTTGATGAATTCATACTTATCCCCTAGGTCTTGAAGTGCTTGGGCTGTCATACTAATAAATCATTAGCATTGCATTTTCCAAGTTCTACGGAACAAATGTGTTTCGCCCATTCAAATAGGAGATTTTCAGGGTGACTTCAGGCAAACGAGGCTTTTTCTCAGCTAAACTCTTGATCGCGCTGCTCTTCGCAATAGCTTTCGCAGGTTGTTTTAAGGATCCTATCGGCACTCCCTGTGTACGTAAAGGTGACGGTTTCACTGCGAGACATAACTGTGAGACAAAGTGTCTAAGCATTTGGAAGATCAAATGCCCCAGTGGGGAATACGGTAACTCTAATGTGTGCGCGGGCAGGGAAGGGTGCGAACGGGGGAGCTGCGCAAAAGGAGAGGTCTGCTACCAGACGAATATGGACCGCGCTTATTGTGTACCCGAGTCGATTTGTCCCGAATGGTCAGACCCATCAAAGCACCCTGCAGTAGAGTTGAGGCAGTTGAAAAGCCGCCGGTCTTCGAACGTCACAGCGCCTGCGGTTGCGGCAACTGCGGAGCCGCTCGACAATTAGAAGAATGTTTGGGAAATTTAGACTAGGTCAGCCTAGGGGTACATTCTTCAGAGGATACCGAACTGGATACCTTAATACGTCGCGTTGCCTCTCTTATAGCGTTAGCGTTAACGCTGCTCGTAAGCGGCTATCTTCTTTTTTATAATCTGGAAACTCCCAGTGTAGACAATAAAGACGAATATCTTCACG
>JAUIIP010000187.1 GCA_030431555.1 bacterium | reverse complement strand
GCGAAGCGATGTTCAACTTCGTATCGCCGCCGGTAATGACCTGCGGTCTGAGTTGAGCAAAGATCATCACCGAATCACATACCTCGAACACGTAGCGCTGCGTCGAAGGATCGCTGCGCCCGAATTGTTCTAGGATACTATCCCAGAGCGTCGGCCAGACTTTAGCTTGGAACTCCATCACCAGGTCGCTGCACACTGAGCGAATGATCCAGGCGCGAAGCTGTTCCCAAGCGTCCGTCGCATCGAACGCCTGCTTGAGTGACTCCCAGTCGGCAGCGGACATGCGCTGAACAACTGCTGTCCTGAAGGGCTCCAGGGCACCTTCAACGATCTGGGGCTTAAACTGCGCTAGCACAGCCTTGGCCCAAGCCTCTGCGCAGATTCGTCGAATCGGTTCGGCGAGAATCTGCTTGCCGTGGAGAGCCGCTGGGTTTGGAACTCGGATCTGGAAAGTGACCCGTGTTGTACCTCCCGGCGATTCTCCGTTCCCTAAGCCGGGAGCGAATGTAACCATGCGCACTACTCCTTTCGAAATTACGCGGCGGTTGCGACGGCACTGAGACCAAAGCACCAGTCCAATCGCAACCGCGCGGTGCGCTAAACCTGTTTACTGCTGCCAACCGGACGCAATCGCTAAACTTTTAGCGGCTGCGTCCAGTTGAACTGGTATCCAATCGACATGGATTCTACTACTCGAGCTAGTGGTTGGGACGGCTGATGCAGAGCGGGTGTGAACCGCCTGGAAGTAAGAGGCAGCCGCCCAATGAGTTGTGGTTCACCTTATGTTAGCTTCTCCTTAATCTTCTGGCTCAGGGTACGTGTCCCTTCATGAGCCTGTTCGAGATGTTCGACGAAACCGACGATCAGAGACACGCTCCGCTCGTCCTGACGCAGTGCATCGAGTCGCCCAGCTTCTTGCAGCTTTTCAAGGCCGCTAAGAAGACCGCGCAAAGCCGCCTGGCCCTGCTCGCGGTAGATCCGTGGCTTGCCGATGATGCGTGTCATCAGGTCCTGGAAGATCCAGATCGACACATACAGAACGCGATCGTCCTGCTTGTTGCGAAGGAACTCCTGAACGATTCCTGCCATCAGGCGCTCGAGCACAGTCCCAGACAGAGACAGAGTCTGCTGAGCCTTCTTGAACGCCCACCATTCGTTCGTGTGAGGAACGAATCCGGTTTCGACGAGGAACCAGTGGTCAGCCCAGTTCGCACCGCAGTCAGCTTCGAACGCACGAATCCGCTTCGCGAGTAAGAACATCTGCCAGCAGTGACAAATCTGAGCCAGGATGAGGGGACGCAGCTTGAGGGATCTCCTAAAGCCGAGTCGACGAACTTGCGGAGGGCATGACATGCGCTCCACAACTGACCTTGGCACGGATGACGGTTCGGGGGCCTGCCCGATTTCAGCCGTGCCGCCGGGTGGGCTCGTGCCCATGGTCAAAACCCCTTATGTAAGAGTGCGGCACCCAGTGTGCCATGAACGATCAACGCAACCGCTCGCACCGTCCGAAGTTCGGACGCTGAGAACGGCTGCGATCTCACTCTTGTTAGAAGATTATGAAGAACTTCTAAGGTTAGTCCCTAGGGAAGCTGCTAAAAGAACGACGCGTAACGTCGGGAAACGCAATCCCGCTCTGCAATGCCGCGAGTCAGTATATCACCGGATCGAAATAGCACCAAATCCTTGTGAGAAACACGGGCAGTATAACTGGCTGGATTGTATACTTATCTTCATGAGCACCCAGATTTTACTGGAACTGGCCGCCTAGAAGGCGACTGCATTCGCCCGCTGCTGCTGAGGAGCGTCTTCGTCAAAGATCGCTCGGTAGGCATAGCCACAATTCGTGCATTTCCAGCGCTTTACATCACCGCCGACAACCGGATTGAGCAGCGGAAGGGGAACGTCGCAGCGCACACAGCGCCCGACCCTACCCGGTAAGAGGGTCAGCAGGTCGTCGATTGAATAGGGGTGCACAAGATAGCGATTGATGCCGAGCTTGGCGAAATCCTCCTTTCTGTAGCCGCTGCTAGCTGCGACTATGATTGCGCGGGGCCTGGCCTCCTGAACATCGGCGACGAAAGACTCGAAGTCGCCTTTTAGGTCCGCGTTGGCCACAATGAAGCCGATGTCCGCATCACGATGGAACAGTCTGATTGCCGCATCATAACTCTCGGCGGTATGTGACAATGCTCCCAGCTTTTCGAATGCCGAAGCGACGGCTGCCCGAATCATCGGTTTGTCGTCAATTATAAGCACATTGCCGTCTACGTGATTTCTCTGTGAAGAGGGGAGTTCTTCACCTAGGAAGTTTTGAACATGCGGGTGCTTTCGAAAATAACCATAGTCACTTTGTTCGACCAGGATCAGCATCGTACGATCGGAGGCACCAAGCCGCTTGGCTCGCATATGCCAGCCGTCAGCGGAGCTGTCGACTGGCTCAACGCTTACCCACTGCTCAAGAGCCTGGGCAATTATTTCTGCCGTCACTTGCAGGTAGCGAGGAAGCGCAGTCCCTTCAACGCCGTCATTGATGCCAAGCAGCTCTCGAGCATCTCCGTTGGCGTAGGTGATCGTTAAGGCATCATCAATTTCAATTGCCGGAAAAGATACGATGCGCCTTTCCGGATCTCCTTTTTGACTGGCTTTTTTTACTGCCGCCTGCAAAGTAATTCGGTCAAAAGGCTTTTCAATAAACGCTGTGATTCGCGCTCGACGCGCCTCCTCTTCGAGATCCGGTGAGGCGTATCCAGTTATCAAAATAGTGCGAACCGACGGATCGATGATTCTAAGAATCTCTGAGACATGCAGACCGTGGATCGAGCCTTTGAGCATCCAGTCCGATATCAGAACATCGGGGCGTATAGCAGCGCCGAGGTCTATCGCTTCCCTGCCGCTACCGGCGGTTTTGGCTTCGAACCCCAGCTCATTTACGCATTCGGCAATCAAACGGCGATAGTCTTCTTCGTCGTCAACTACCAAAACGGAAATCTGTTCGCTGCTCATATGGCTCGCCGGTGCGCTCATTTTCGACTGAGATCTTAGGAGCACCCAAGGTCGAGGTCAATTGCAGGGGCAAAATTACGGTGAACACGTACGTGCTTAGTCAGTATTCTCGTATACAGGGATGCGTACATTCACGGTCGTACCGCGACCGACTTCGCTTTCTATATCCAGATGTCCGTTATGATCGGAGACAATGCCGTGGCAGATGCTCAGACCCAGACCGGTTCCACCGGAGGATTGACGAGTCGTAAAAAACGGGTCCACTGCTTGACGCATCTGTACTTCGTCCATGCCGTACCCTGAGTCCTTTACTTTAATAACGACAGAGTCTTTTTCTACGCAGGCATCAATCTCAATTGATTCCGAAGACTTTGAGGCCTGAACTGCGTTGCTCAGTAGATTGACGAATACCTGCTCAAGCTCCACGGCATTGCCGAAAACTTGAGCTTCGCCGACATCAAGCGATTTGTTTATCGGTACCATCCGGCTCTGAGCATGGCGCTGCGTCAATCTTACCGCGTTATCTATTATGTTGAGCACGCTCACCGGCCTCTTCTCGGAACTCTGCTCGCGGGAGAACTGTAAAATGTTGCGAACGATTTTGCTGCAGCGCTCTACGTGTTCACGAATTTTTTGCAGGCTGTCTTCGCTCTTTCCGTCAGACTCGCTGATTCGTTGTTTCAGCGCATCCGCTTCAAGCTGAATCAGGCCGAGTGGATTGTTGATTTCGTGTGCGATACCTGCCGCCAAGGTCCCGATGCTCGCCAGCCGTTCAGCTCGTCGCAAACTCAACTCCTGCTGCTTCAACTGAGTGATATCCTGCGAGATCCCCAAAAGATAACGTGGTTTGCCGCTCGAGCCGGATAGTGGAATCTTCTGCGTATGCAGAATTCGTCGCCCTAAGTGGCGGGTGTCAATTGGCTCCTCGGGAATATCAACCGGCTCACGGCTGCGTAGAACTTCGCGATCCTTTTCTCGAAAGAACTCAGCCTGCTTACTCGGGAAGAAATCCAAATCGGTTTTTCCGATTTTTTCTTCCAGGGGAATTCCCGTAAGTTCTTCTTCGGCCTTGTTTACAAGAATAAAGGAAAGGTCGTCGGCATCCTTCACAAACACACTCATTGGAATATTGTTCAAAATAGTTGAGAGGAACAGCTCAGACTCTTCAAGCTTGTGTTTGGCGTCAAGCTCCTCAGTTATGTCCTCTGCGATTCCGGCCACTCGTATTACCTCTCCTTTCTCGTTCTTTACCGGAAAGGCTCGGTCACGGATCCAACGAATGTCGCCGTTCGGCTGTACTAGGCGATAAGTTTCGTCGTAAGTTCCTTTTTCCTGTTTAGGAAAAGCTCGCATGACGCGCGGGCGATCTTCTTCGTGGATAGCTTCGACGAACGAGAGCGGCTGTGCGAACAGGCTTTCGCGTGAACGTCCCCATACATCTTCGTAGGCCTTGCTGACAAACAACGTTTCCTTTTTCTTAGGGTCAGTCATCCAAAAGACTTCACGGATATTTTCTACAACCTGACGAAACTTAAGCTCGCTTTCTTTTAGCTCAGCAGTTCGCTGTCTGACGCGTTCTTCAAGTTCCGAATACGCTTTTTCAAGCGTCTCGGTGGCAAGTCGCCTGTCTCGGTTCAGTAGTGCCTGCGTAACTTGGTCCGCGACTTCCCCAGCGAAAGCGACTTCATCGCTCGTCCAAATTCGTTGGGTGCCGATGTGTTCGAAGCAAACCACTCCGACAGCATCGCCGCGCACCCGAACAACGGCATCGAGCATCGAGGAAATGCCCTTAGGAATTAAGTAGCTGTTTGCAAACTCGGCGGTGCGGGGGTCGAATCTCGCGTTGTGAGCGTCGATTACCCGTTCGCGGGAAACTGCGTCAAAGTATGCAGGGAAGTCCGCTGCCTTGAGTGGTTCCTCGCGCTGGTGTCGCTTGGTCTCAAGCGTGAACAAATCTTGGCATTCCAGCACGCCCTTGTTTTCGGAAAACAGCCAAATACTTACCCGCGAAGCGCAGCATGCCTGCGATGCGAGCTCACTTATCACCTGGAAGGCGTCGGGGACAATCCCGTCAGCCGTTTTCTTGTCTGACGCGATTTTAATGATCGTGCTTTGATGCATTTTCTGCCGCTCAAGCAGACCGGTTTCCGCCAGCTCAGACTCTACCCGCTCCGAGACGTCTCTGATATGGACCAGAAAGCGATTGGTATCAATTTGCGATATTTGTGCTTCAAGATGAGTCTCGCCGATTGGCAAAATCATCGAATACTCAAGCGAAACGGTCTTGCCGGTTGCAGCGCATTTTTCCAGCGCATCCATAAAAAGCTGCGCGGTTTCTTCGGGCAGCACGTCTGTGCAAAGTTTTCCGATAAAGTCGTCTGCAGGTAGATGCAGCAGGTGGGGGCTGGCGGCCCAATACTGTAAATACGTGCCGTCTTTGTCCCAAATAAATGTTACGTCAGGCAGAGATGAAAGTATCTTATCTAGGAAATCGCCGCGGCCCGGTGAATTGTTTTCTTGAACACTTCGATCTGCGCGGCGCTGCTGCATATCTTGCTCAGTCATCTAGGCTGGAGGTGCTTTAGACAAGAGCGCACTTATGTCCTTGCCTAATTCTTTTACTTTCGCAGAATCCGTAGCGTCGTAAAAACCTACAATTTTCGCTGACTGATCGACCAGAACTGCACGTGTAGTGTGGATCGGCGGATTTCCGCTAAGACCGACTTTAAATCCCTCTGTAACGAGCGTGTATATTTTGTCTTTTTGTCCCGTCAGGAAACTCCAACTACTGTCGTTCGGATCCACAAATTTTCTTGCGTAGTCTGCGAGGACTTCGGGCGTGTCGGTCTGAGGATCGACAGATATCGATAGGAAGCGCACCCGAGGGTACTTTGAAAACTGCTTATGAAGTCGTGCCATGTTAGCGTTTATGACAGGGCAGGGGCCCCGGCATGAGCTGAAGAAGAACGCCGCGACATAAACCTTATTCTCTAAATCTTCTGAAGATAACTTCGCGCCGCGTTGATCGATTAGGTCGAACTCTGGAGCTGGCCCAAAATCCGGTGCTTCGCGCTGAACATACACCTTAGGTGCTTCCAAACGTTCAGCCAAATTGCTGATACCTAGAATAACTAGGCAGAGAATCAATACTGCGACAAATCGAGCTACAACCGCCATTGGTCCTTTCCCAGTCGAGGCGAGCGGTGCCTCTAGTAGATAAAAAGTTAATAATCCTGTGCAGAAAACTGCTTAGTATAGCAAGTTCCAGTCAAAAATCATTTGAGGTAGAGACAGAATTCTAGTATCAAATTTAGTGCTTGATTTTCTTGGGTAATTGTTGTCCCATACCCCACGTTTTCAGGGCTGGTATGAATGGTTCCGTGAACCGCTTCCTTGCTGCATATATTCACTAATGAATAAGGCTTCTAACATCGGATTATCGTCGCTCGGGACGCTGAGTGGACTTAGGACTTTTTTGGCAGACCTTGTCAGTCTGACGAAGCCTCGCGTTATGAGTCTGCTTCTTGTGTCGACCTGCTGTCCGCTAGTGCTGGCCGCAGGCGGCAGCGTCTCGATGAGTACCGTTTGGTGGCTGCTCGTAGGAGGCGCTCTGGTGACCGGTTCAGCCAGTGCGATCAACTGCATTTGGGACCGTGACATTGACGCAATTATGGCTCGCACCAGCAATCGGCCGCTGGCTGCCGGCAGGTTGAGCGTGATGACGGCCGCGGCCTTCTCATTCATTATCGGCACGGCTGGCCTGTTGGTTCTGGCGCTACAGCTTAACGTGCACGCGGCAGCCGCTGCGCTATTCGGGCATCTGTTCTACACCATCATCTACACAGTTTGGCTCAAACGCTCGACGCCTCAGAATATCGTTATTGGCGGAGCTGCGGGGGCGATACCGCCGTTGGTTGGCTGGGTGGCAGCGACCGGCAGCTTAAATTTGACGGCGTTTTTGATTTTTATGGTCGTTTTTCTTTGGACTCCACCGCATTTTTGGGCCTTGGCGCTGAATAAAAACGAAGACTATCAGAAGGCGGGTGTGCCAATGATGCCGGTAGTGGCAGGCAGGACGCCAACGCACAACCAGATGCTGCTGTATGCGCTGTCTTTGATTCCGGTGACCATTCTTCTTGTGCTCTCGGATGCGAATCTAGGTGCCTTCTCAATGAGCTTGCTGCTGGCTCTGGCCACGATTTTTGCTTTTAAGAACTATCAACTCAAATGTATTGGCGATGTAGATTCGCCTGAGCATACAAAGAAGGCCTGGGATGTGTTCGGGTTTTCGTTAATTTATCTCAGCCTATTTTTCGCGTGTCTGGTGGTA
>JAUIIP010000186.1 GCA_030431555.1 bacterium | reverse complement strand
GCTCTTTGACACCCGATTCCCCGACCTCGCGAACCAAATAGCTTGAAACCAGCGACATTAAAATGCTCTTCTTAAGGCTGTCTGTGAAGACTCCGCCGCGCTTAGCTGCCGGTACGAAACGCTGCATAAGCACGAAGCCGGCACATAAGTCGGACAGCGATCTCATTCCTAGGCGATTGACCGCTTGCGTAATGGTCATTATCGGCTGACTACCCTGGTAGAAGGCGCTGTTAACCAGCGATAGAACACGAGTTCCAAGCGAGGGCTCTCTCAGTATTACTTCGGTGATCTGACCGATTGTCGTCTTGGGGCTGTTAACAAGCGAGCGAAGTTCCGTGACCACCTTCGCGCGCACGGGGAAATCTCCATCTTTGCGCAAAGCTACCTGAAGCTTTTCCAAGATTTCCGTAGGGGAATCGTCTTCCGTAATTTCCAATCGTGTTTGACTGCTCATCTTACCGTCTTAAATGAACCTGAGCCCTGGATGGCCGATGATGTTGTGAGGTGCCGAATAGTCTTTACTATCTCGTTCGGCTTAAAAGGTTTTGGGATAAAGAAAGAAGCGCCTGAGCTGATCGCTTGATCTCGGTCTGCCTGATAGACGCAGGCGCTGACCACGATGAGCGGCATTGTCGAAAGCGGCTCCGGACACTTAGTGCGAAAGTACTGAATTAGATCGAGCCCGCTCTCTCCGGGCATCGCAAGGTCGATCAATGCTGCATCTAGACTTTGCTCTTTGGCGATCTTCTTGCCGGAGCCGGCGTCACCTGCAACATGCGCTGTGCCGCCTGCTTTCTCGACAATCGTCTTTAGCACTTCGCAGGTCATTTTGTTGTCTTCTACGATCAAGACATTGAGTCCCGCGAGTCTAGACTCCTCGCTTAGTTCATCTGTATCCTGTTCACTAACCCCCTCTGCCAGCGAGTTGGCATCCGCCAACGGGGCGAGGACGGTAAAGGTGGAACCGGCACCCGGTGTGCTCTCGACGTCAATTCGGCCGCCGTTCAGTTCTACAAGGTGTTTGGTGAGTGAAAGTCCGATGCCCGTTCCAACCTGATCTCGGCTATAGCTGTCGTCTGCTCTTTCGAACCGGTTAAAAAGGCGTTTCATGTCCTCTTTGGAAATGCCAACGCCGGTGTCTTGAATGCTGATTCGCGCCTTGTCGCCTACAATATCCGAGGCCAGGGTAACCCGACCGCCGTTCGGTGTGTATTTAACCGCATTCGACATAATATTGATTAGAACCTGGCGGATATGACGCGGGTCGACCCAAAGGTTCACGCCGCTCAAGCTTTCGTCCAGCTCCAGCGGGGCGAGCGCAACGCTTTTGCCGACCGCGGTTTGAAGCATGAGTTTGTGAACTTGTGTAAGCAGGGGAACAAGTTCAACGCGCTTAGGCTCGGCATCTTCCTTCCCGGACTCGATTCTCGAAATATTTAAAATGTCATCAATCAATTCTTTCAGGTGTTCGCTCGAACGAGTGATCGCTTTTAGAGCTTCCGTCTGCTGCTCGTTAACATCACCGAAGACTCCATCCGCCAGTACGCTTGAGTAACCGATAATAGCAGTCAGCGGAGTGCGGAATTCGTGGCTCATGTTGGCAACGAATCTACTTTTAGCCTTATTTGCTTCCTCTGCTCGGTTAGTCTGAATCGCTAGGTCGGCGGTTCGGCGCTGAACGAGTTCTTCTAAGCGTTCAGCGTACGCTGACAAGCGTTCCTGAGAGCGTGAATTAGCGATGGCGACTGCGGCGCCTTGAGCAAATTCCTCGAACATTGCACTTTCGCGGTCTGAGAAAAACATCGGATTTCTAAAGCCAATCAACAGTGCGCCTAGAGTTTCCCCCTTAATTTCCAGGCCGCAGCAATGAATGCAGTTGACCCAGATCCCTTGCAGGAAGTCCAGCCCGTGGCCGCCCTGCATGGAAAGGTCCGGCACAGATACAATTCCGCCGAGCTTAAGCACACGCCCAAGGAGCGAATCGGCAAGCGGTAGGGTTTTGGGCACCGCATCAGGTGCGCTGCCGTAGTTGCCGGCGATTTCAAGCTCTTCTCCGGAGTCGGACAATAAGAAAGCGAAAGAGCAGTCTGCGCCAAAGCGGAAAGCCAGCTCTCTGGCGAGAGTTTTGGATATGCGCCTCAGACTCACCCCAGATGCGATAAGTTGATTCAGTTCGTTCAGGACCTCGAGGCGGTCCACGTAGTGTCTGAGCCTCTTTGACAGTCGTTGGCGTTCGAAAGCCAAAGCGATGTGGCTTGCGAGGTCCCCTAGGCAGTCCCGAACGCTGTCCGTCAGTCCGTTGGGGGCCGAGACGCCAAGCGAGCCGATAGGTGCGCCTAAGCACACAATATCCGTGTATTGAAAAGGCGAAGCGAGGTCTTGCTGATAGGCACGCTTGTCCCCGTGAACGATCATTCTTGCTTCACGCTCGGTGGCAGACTGGCCGGGTTCAGGGATGTCCGCTTTTCCAGAACGGGCCACCATGGTCGATTGGAACGGTCCGTCTTTAACATCAGCGGGAAGATAGACTACAGACGCCTCTACTCCAGGTAGCTCAAGCGCCATGTCCGCCATTATTGCGTACATTCGACCGGGCTCCTCGCCGGCTTCGAGCAGTGAGCGGAGCCTGGTGGCAAAAGCGCGCCAATTGACGTTTTCGTGGTCCGCTGTTTTAGGTGCTTCCGACTTCTTTTCCGGGGTGTCGGATAGTCGGAACGTTAAATCTTCTTTCATTGTCTGCCGGCTTTCTGTGAACGGGGTTTCGCTAATCGAGTAGCGTGCGTGCACAGTAGAAAATCGTCAGACTGCTAGCTATTCTTTAGGTAAAAAAGTGCTTAGATTTATTATAAATATGCCTTAAATAGGGCGAAAACTAGCCGCCGTAAAAACTCACTACATTGGTGCAAAACCGCGACGCATTGTGTTCTCTGAAATAGCCCGTGGAATAGTGAACTGCAGCAGATAATCAGGTCCGCCGGCTTTGGAGCCGACTCCGGACATCTTGGCTCCGCCGAAGGGTTGACGCATCACCAACGCGCCTGTGCAGCCACGGTTAAGATACAGATTGCCGACCCGATAAGAGTCGATAGCGGTTTCGATGTTTTTGGGACTTCTGCTGAACACACCGCCGGTCAAGCCATACTCGCTTTCCAAGGCGATCTTCAGACCCTCGGCAAACGATGAGGTTTTGATCAGCGCCAAGACCGGACCAAACAACTCCTTCTTTACAATGTCGTGCTCGGGCGGCACGTCTGTAAATACTACCGGTGAAACGTAGTAGCCGGTCGGGGCGGATCCCGGAGGTTGTTTCCCCTCCACAAGCAAGGTGCAGTCCTTCTTGCCTGATTCGATTGCGGCCACAAGTCGGTCTCTTGATTCGCTGTCGATAACGGGGCCTACGTAGGTTGAAGGATCGCTTGCCGGACCCACAGCTATGCTGCCGACCGCATGGCGTAGTCTTTCGATAAAGGCGTCGTACACCAGCTCGTGTACAATTGCTCGAGAGCAAGCGCTGCACTTCTGCCCTTGGAATCCAAAAGCGGAGTAAACCACTCCCGCGACTGCCTCGTCCAAATCCGCGTCGGAGTCGATGATAATCGCATTTTTGCCGCCCATTTCGATTATCGCCCGCTTTACATGCTCCTGCGCGGGCGCGACGCGCGACGCCGCAGAAATGATGTCGAGCCCAACCGCCTTCGAACCGGTGAAGGCAATTGTTGCTACTTTTTCGCTTCGGACCAAATAGCTCCCAATGTCTTCACCAATGCCGGGCAGGAAGGCTGCTGCTTGCGGCGGCAGACCGGCTTCGAGCAGGATCTCAAACATGCTGGCGGCAATCGCCGGTGTCTGTTCCGCTGGCTTGAGAATGGTGCAGTTGCCTGTCACTAGTGCAGCTACAAACATTCCGCAGGGTATTGCGAGTGGAAAGTTCCACGGGCTGATCACGGCTGCAATCCCTCGAGGTTCATACAGCAGGACGTTCTCCTCCCCGGGGTAATCACCGAGCTTGTGGCTTTTAAAAAGTGATAGCGCCTGATGAGCGTAGTAGTTGCAGAAGTCAATCGCTTCTGCGACGTCAGCGTCGGCCTCCATCCAAGGTTTGCCTGCTTCCAAGACTATCAATGCTGATAGTTTATTACGGCGCTGATCCATAATCTCCGCGGCTTTCAATAATATCTCAGCCCGTTTTTTTACCGGGGTGCTGCGCCATGTCTCGCGGTACTCCGATAAGCTTTTGAGGGCTCGGTCACAGTCGGACCTAGTAGAGAGTCCGACGGAGGCTATCTTAAGCGAAATGTCTTCCGGCGAATGTGACTCTATTGCTTCACTGTGTTCTAGATGTTCTCCGCCGATTACGGCTTTTATCTGCCTAGGCTTTTGTGCGAACTCTCGACGCAGCGTTTCGATCTCTCCGACAAAAGCTTCTCGGTTTTCTCTGAGCGCGAAGTCAGTCAGTGGAATATTAGAAAAGTCTATGCGTCGATCTTTTGTCAGGTGTGCTTCGGGATCGTCGGGTTCTGACGGCTCCGGTTTGCGTAAAAGGACAGCGGGATCTTCATGTTCACGAAATCCCTGTCTCAGGAAGCCTTCGTTCGAAGTGTTCTCTAGCAGTCGGCGCACGAGGTAGCCCATGCCAGGAATAAGTTCACCAATCGGCGCGTAGTCACGTACGAGAAACCCGCGACGGGCAAAGGCTGATTTGATAGGTTCGGCCATCCCATACAAGGCCTGGATTTCAAAATCCTTTTTATCTACTCCCATTAGTTCGGCCGCTTTGACCGCGTGAACCAAGGAACGAATATTATGCGAGCCGAATGCGGGCATTATCAGCTCGCTTGCTTCGAGCAACGCCAGTGTTATGCGCTCAAAGCAGGCGTCAGACGCGGCCTTTTCCTGCCAGACTGGAATTGGCCAATCGCGCTGTTTCGCAAGTATCGTTTCCGTGTCCCAATATGCTCCTTTTACCAAGCGTACCGCGATCGGAGTTCCGCGCTGTTTAAGCCAGTCGACAAGCGACGCGACATCATCCTCTGTTCGGCGCAGATATGCCTGCAGCACTAAGCCGCAAGAATCATAGTCTTTAAACTCGAACAGTGTGAGCACACCTTTAAATGTGTCAATTGCGATATCCGTAAAAGCCGTGTCCTCCATGTCGAAGTATACGAAGGCACCGACCTCCTTGGCCTTGCTTAGGATTTGCGAGCTGCGTTCGATCAGCTTCGCAACGGAGCGTTCCGTATCTACCGCCTTGGCTTGTGAGTAAAGCGCGGAGAGCTTTACCGAAATATTAATGGGTGTCTTCTCTCCACGATGACCGCTTACTATCTGAGAGCTTTCAGGCCATTTTGGGACTTCTTTTGACAGTGTATCGAGTAGTTCGAGATAGCGATCTAAGTAGATCTGGGCTTCCGGTTCGCTGACACAAGCTTCGCCCACCAGATCGACCGTAAACGCCAGTCCGTCTTTTCGAATCTTTCGCAGCGGCTTCAGCGCAGCTTTGGGAGTTTCCCCAAGTATAAACTGTTCGGCCATCGATTTGACCTGGCTGCGAATAAACTGCGCTGCCACCTTGGAGGTGATCGAATTGGGGTCGACGTTCATTCCCCACTTGAGAAGGCCGGGTATGCGATGTTGCGCCGACTCGAAATACTCTTGAGCATGGCGCACAACATCGGCCGAAGACCTCAGCGCAGGGAGAACGTCGACAAAGCGGAACAAGCTTATCTTGAAGTCCTCGTCCTCCATCGCCCAATCCATCAGTTTGGCCGATCTACCTTGCTGATCGAATAAGGAGACTGGAGTGCTCTGGATCTCCTTAAATAGCTCAGATCCGAAAGAAGCGATTTGGGCCTCCAGCTGCCCGTGGTCGATGGATTCTCTACGCATAAAATAAAAATCTCCGGCAAATCCCGTAATTTGGGCTGCATCATATACCAGCACTCGGATGGTCGAAAGTGCTGCTCCCAGCAGAATAGAATCTGGTCAGCTGGGATTGCGGCATGTTACAATATTTCGTGATTTTAGGCGCTTAGCGGGAGAAGCTGACTGTGACTGCCTCAAACAAGGGTCAAAGAAAGACGACGGCCGCTGTAGTTGGCGACTCAGTAGGTTTTGCGCACTTTCTGATAGCGAATGCGGTGCTGATTATCGGGGAGTTCTCCACATACTTTAACTTTGTTGCCAAAGTGCACGGTGGCATGGAGTTTGTTTATCGCTACATCGACACGCCGGTCTACACGCTGCTGCGCCCTTTTGAAAAGCATTTCGTCAGCGACCCGATGTTTACCTATATTTTCGCCGAGCTGGTTATCGGGCTGTCGTCGATTCTCTACGGTGCGATCGCTTTCGGTATGGTTAAGATTGTTGCGGCCTCAGGCGACTAGCAACTTATCGATCAATCCTTCAAGAATTCACCAAGCTTCGTGCGTTGGAATTGCGGAATCATGAACGCTGCTCGGTGTGTCTTGGCATTATAATACTTAAATTCGAACGAGCTAGCGGCAGGTTTCGATTCATCGAAGTCAGACAGCGGACATAGAGTGTTGGAGGCAAAGCAGAACGACCACAAGCCTCCGGGATAAGTCAGATTCGAGTAATTGTAAATGCGTGTAATAGAGAATTTTGAACTCAAAATCTGGAGAAGCGAGCGCTGCATGTCTGCTTCGTAGTAGGGGGACTCTCCTTGGGAAACGACGATACCTCCGTCGTTAAGCCTAGCTCTAACGTTGTCGTAGAATTCACTGCCGAACAGAGGAGCGGCGGGTCCAATTGGGTCAGTTGAGTCGACGATGATTACATCGTACTTTTCGTCGGACTCGGCGACGAACTTGACTGCATCTCCGATAGTAACCTCGACTCTCTCGTCGTCAAGACACGCTGACGTAAGCGGGATGAACTCGCGACAGGCATTGACTACCATTTCGTCAATCTCAACCAGCCGGCAATGCTCAACCGATGGGTGTTTAAGCACTTCTCGCACGGTTCCCCCGTCTCCGCCGCCGATCACTAGAACTCGCTTAGCATTCGGGTGGGTAAACAGCGGAACATGCGCAATCATTTCGTGGTAAACGAACTCGTCGCGCTCGGATATCATCGCCAATCCGTCGTTAAGCAGCATCCGGCCAAAGCCCGCTGTCTCGACGATGTCGATGCGCTGAAATTCGCTGATACCGGAGAACAATGTGCGCAATACCCGGAATCTGGTTCCGACGATATTTCTATGACTCTCTTCGATCCAAAGATCTATATCGGAAGAATTAGCGTTGCTGTTACTCATTTCACTTCTCCGTGGATATAGGTTGTTTCGTATCCGCAGCCGAGTACGCGTGAGTCCCGGGAAGAAAGGTTATAGCTGTCTAGGAGCTTGTT
>JAUIIP010000185.1 GCA_030431555.1 bacterium | reverse complement strand
ATCCATCTCAACTCCCTGCTCTTTGGCCTGACTCGGGTAAAGGCCCACATGCGCTATCTCCGGACTAGTGTAGGTGCACCACGGAATAGTGAGCGCGCTTAGCTTTTTTCTCCCGAAGAACAGAGCGTTTTGTATAACTGTGCGGGCTGCGAAATCAGCAGCGTGAGTAAATTTATGCTTCATGCAAATATCGCCGGCCGCAAAAATTCTCGAATTGCTCGTTCTCAGGTTGTCGTCGACTTTGACGCCATGTCTCGGATCGTAGTCAACCCCAACTGCTTCAAGGTTAAGGCCTTCAACATTTGGAGCGCGCCCAACCGCGACTAAAATTTGGTCAACTTCGATTCGGCTCTGATTACTGCCGGTCCTGCAATGGATTACCTTAGCTTCGGCGGAGGCCTCTACTTTTGTAACTTCGGTGCCGAGAAGAAGGCTTATACCTTCCCGAATGAAGACGTCTTGCAAGATCGCCGCGGCGTTCTCATCCTCTTTCGGAAGAATGTGGTCCTTGTTGTTGATCAACGTGACACTCGAGCCCAGGCGCTGAAAGGCCTGTGCCAGCTCGCCGCCAATCGGTCCGGCGCCTATAACTGCAAGGCGCTTCGGTAATGCGGTCAGATTGAACACGGTTTCGTTCGTTAGATAGCCGACTTCCTCGAGGCCTTCGATTGGCAAAGCGGCGGCGCGTGCCCCGGTAGCAATTACCGCTTTTTTAAATTTAAGCGACTGTTCACCGACCCGGATGGTATCGCTGCTTTCGAATGAGCCTTGGCCGATAAAAACATCGACGCCCAGGTCGCTGAAGCGTTTTGCTGAATCATGGCTGCTTATCCCGGCTCGAATTCTACGAACTCTCGCCATAACGGCAGGAAAGTTAACATTTGGAGGGGAGCCGGCCTCTATGCCAAACTCTGCGCCGCGCCGCAGAGTCGATGCTAAGCGGCTTGAGCTAATAAGTGTTTTTGAAGGTACGCAACCCACGTTCAGGCAATCTCCGCCCATTAGGTTACGTTCAATCAACGCGACTCTAGCGCCGAGCCCCGCTGCTCCGGCAGCGGTAACCAAGCCAGCCGTGCCCGCTCCGATTACCACTAGGTTATATCGGCCTTTCGGCTTGGGATTGCGCCAGTCAAGTGGATGGACGTTGTCCACGAGCTGTTCATTGTGCTCGTCCATTGGAGAAAGCAGCGACTGGATAGACTTATTGTTGGCTTCAGGAGCTGTGCTGGACATCGACTTCTGTTTTCTCCTCTAATGCTTTTTTGGCTAGTTTTGTAACGTAAATAGTTACGGCGATAGTTGCTATCAGCCCGACTATATATAGGCCCCACTCGAACGCTGTTCTCTGCCTTCCATCTGGGCCTGTGCCGAGGGTTGCCAAATCACCTGCAAGCGAGCCGACATAGACGTACATTACTGTTCCCGGCATCATTCCTACCCAGGAGGCAAGGAAGAAGTCGCGAAGCGAAACGGTTGTGATGCCAAATGCGTAATTCAATAGGTTGAAAGGGAAAACAGGGGATAGGCGAGTAAGCAGCACAACCTTCCAGCCTTCCTGTCCAACGGCTTTGTCGACAGCGGCAAAATTCTTCTTCCCCTCAATTCGTTTGCTGATCGGCTTTCGCGCTAAATAGCGGCCGATCAGAAATGCCAAGACCGCGCCTAATGTTGAAGCGATCGAAACGTAAACCGATCCCCAAAGCACTCCGAAGACGACCCCCGCCCCCAAGGTCAGCAGTGACCCAGGAATAAAAAGTACCGTTGCGGCCGCGTAAATGAAGATAAACGCTAAAGGCCCCGCCGAACCTAAGCTGTCAATCCAGTCCAGAGTTTGGCGCAGAAGCGCTTGAACATCAAAAAAGCTAAGGGCTGAAATCAGCCCGATTACCGCCAGACCGGCTAAAGCGTACTTGAGTTTAGTGTCGCCGCTAGCCGCAGCCGCTGAATCATTCATGTCTAGTTGCCGGTCTGCTCACCTATGAGCCATATTGCGTGGACAAGAGATCTTAAATTTTGCATCTCTATGTCGACTAGGATAATTGAAACTTACACAGTTTTGAACTCAATCTTACTTTTGAATTACTTTTATTAGGACTGTTTCGATATGAAGCCAGCTGAAATTCTAGCGCGCACAGTCTTGTATTTGACTGTTTTGATTTGCTTTGCGCTGCATGGTGTAGGACACGCCTTCGCTGCGGATTCTCCTGACGCTCTACAGTCTTTGGATCTAGGCAAAACCGAGGAATCTAAGGGCGATTGGGTCGGAAGTGTTGGCTTGGGTTTCAGCATGAACAAAGGCAACAGCGACACTTCGCTGGTGTCGCTCGGCGGTGATCTAGAGAAGGTGGAAGGATCAGATCAGTGGAGGTTTAAGGCGAACGGCCAGTATGGAGAGTCTGACGGCACGAAAGACACACAGGATGCTGAGGGGGAGGCGCAATACCGGAATTTGTTTGCTCCGCCGTGGTACGCGTCTGTCGAAGTTACTGGAGAACACGATGAATTTGCTGACTTAGACTATCGCTTCGCCGGGACTCCGGCTCTTGGCTACTATTTCTTCGACACCGATCAATTGCGGCTTTCTCTCGAAGCCGGGCCTTCCTTTATCGTGGAGAAGCAGGGCGGAGAAAAGGAACAGTACCCGGCTGCAACGACTGTTGAGCGCTTGCGTTGGCAGTTCTCCAAAAACTCTGCGCTCACTCAGTCGTTCCGGGCGTTCGTTTCTCTGGAGGACGGTGAGGACTCAGTTATTAAGAACAGCCTGGGCCTCGACGTCAAAATGATCACCAACGTCGGTATTGGACTCAGCTTCGAGCATACGTACGACAACCAACCGGCCGAGGGCGCTGACCGCAATGATATCGCGCTAATAACGGCGTTTAAGGTCTTTCTTTAGAAGCCTTATCCGCGCTCCGCGATCGGCTTGGGACTGCGTGGGCCTGGGCCTTTGTAGTCGCTTAGCGGACGTACAAGCCGGTTGTTTTCCAACTGTTCCATCACATGTGCGGACCAGCCGGTTACTCGAGCCATGACGAAGATCGGTGTAAACATATCGATCTCAAAACCCATCATGAAGTATGCCGGACCGGCTGGGAAATCCAAGTTTGGATGAATGCCCTTTTCAGCCACCATCGTCTCTTCGAGGATATGGGACATCTCGACCCATGTGCTGTTGCCGGTAAGCTCAGCTAGTCGATCGCGGTACTTGGACATTGTGGGAACGCGCGAATCACCGATTCGGTAAAGTCTATGTCCAAATCCCATGATCTTTTTCTTATTCTGAAGCGCGTCGATCATCCAGCTCTTGGCATTCTCGGGCGAGCCGATTTCCTTGAGCATATGCATTACCTGCTCGTTTGCGCCTCCGTGAAGCGGCCCTTTTAGAGACCCGATCGCAGCGGTGACTGCTGCATACATCTCGGAGAGAGTGGAGGACACCACGCGTGCGGTGAACGTCGATGCGTTGAAACCATGTTCTGCGTAAAGAATTAAGGAAACATCGAATGCTTTTACAATTTCCGGGTCCGGAACTTCACCAAAGCACATGTGGAAGAAGTTCTCTGAAAAGCTTAAGTCGCTTTTTGGTGCAATCGGCTCATTGCCGCTCCGAATTCGGTAATCATAGGCGATGATAGTAGGAATCTTGGCAAGTAAACTTAAAGCTTTTCGCTCGTTAGAGCTCTTGTCGTTGTCCCAGGCGTGCTCGTCCTCCATGCCGAGAAAGCTTACGCCGGTGCGTATCGTGTCCATCGGGTGGGCCGACTTAGGGAATAAGCGAATGGCAGACGTAAGTGCGTCGCTGATTTGGCGCTGACTACGCTCCTTTTCACTAAATTCCTTGAGCTGGGCCTGGTTCGGAAGCTCTCCGTTCCAAAGTAGATAGGCGACTTCCTCAAAGCAGCACTCCTCCGCAAGTTCATGCACCCAATAGCCGCGATACATGAGCGACTTATGTTCCGGCATTGCTTTGGAAATCTTAGACTCATCAAAGACAACGCCTTCAAGGCCTTTTTTTGGTCGGATTACATCTGTTGACATCTCAAGAGTCTCCTTCAAGTTCAAAATTAAATATCGACGAATCAAAGTCGTTGTAGGACTCGTACTTCACCACTTCGTATAGTCTTTTTCGGGTTTGCATTTTGTCGACCAGGGGCGCCTGAGTGCCATGATCCTTGATCTGCTTAAGACCTTCGTCGACTGCTCCCATCGCCAAGCGAAGGGTCGTTACCGGATAAATCGCAAGGTTAAAACCGAGATTCTCGAGAGTTTTCTTGTCGAGCAGCGGTGATTTTCCAAATTCAGTCATGTTTGCAAGCAGCGGTACGTCGATCGCTTTGCGAAATGTCTCGAATTCCGCCTCATTTTGCAGTGCTTCAGGAAAGATCATTTCCGCACCTGCATCGACATAATGTTTAGCTCGTTGAATTGCGGCATCTAAACCGTCCGAGGCGCGGGCGTCGGTTCTAGCAATGATCAGAAAATTCTTGTCTCTCCGGGCTTCAGAAGCAGCGCGCACCTTTAGCGCCATTTCCTTAACTGATACGAGTTGTTTGTTGTCCAGATGTCCGCAGCGTTTGGGATTCTGCTGGTCCTCAAGATGGCAGCCGCAAAGACCGGAGTCTTCGAGTTCCTGTATGGTTCGAGCAGCATTTAGCGGCTCTCCGAAGCCTGTGTCTATGTCGACGATGCTCGGTAGAGAGGTGATTCGTGCAATAGCTCTCGCGCGTGCCGCCACTTCGGTCTGAGTCGTGAGACCGATGTCCGGTAAACCAAGATCGTTAGACAGCACAGCGCCCGATATATATACTCCGTCGAAGCTGGCCATTTCGATTGACTGGGCGACAATCGGCGCAAATGCTCCGGGAAACTGCAGGAGCCTCCCCGAAGCAAGTGCGCTTCTCAGCTGTTTACGCTTCTGCTCGGCAGTTGTGGCAGGGAACAACATTAAAATATTCCTTTCGTGTCACGACTATTGTTAGTCAGGGATTCGAGGTCAAGCTGAACGTTCAGCTCGCAGAGTTCGCCCGCACCGACTTTATCCGCATTCTCAACTACCGTAAAAAAGCGATCTGTTTCAGCGTCTGCTATGATGCCTTCGGTAAGTGTTGAGAATTTCCGTTTATAGTCTTCTCTGGCAAACGGTTTTGCTCCAAGCGGGTTTGCGTTTGCAATAGCGAGTTCATCTTCGATTACACTGCCGTCGTTCATCGTGATCACTACTCTACCACCGAAGGCTTTCTTCTTTGGGTCGTGCTCGTGGTAGCGTTCGGTCCAACTTGGCTCTTCTACGGTTTCGATTTTATGCCACAGTTTTACAGTGTCCGGCCTGGATGCCCGCTCGGATGCGTAGCTGTCAACGTGATGCCAGCGGCCATCCTGAAGCGCGACAGCGAAAATATACATTATGCTGTGATCTAGGGTTTCCCTACTGGCATTCGGATCCATTTTTTGCGGATCGCCGGCGCCGGTGCCGATTACATAGTGGGTATGATGACTTGTATGAATGACGATTTTTTGCACGTCGTCGAAGTTGGATATCTTTTCGCGCATGCGAAAAGCGAGGTCGATTAAAGCCTGGGACTGATATTCGGCGGAGTGTTCTTTGGTGTACGACTGGAGGATTGCACGCTTCGGCTCACCTGGATCAATCAGGGGAACTTCGTAAACCGCCGTCGGTCCCGAAAGCATCCAGGCGATTACACTGTCTTCACCTTCGTAAATTGGCGAAGGGCTGCCTTCACCGCGCATGGCGCGGTCAACTGCCTCTATTGCCAATTTGCCGGCATGGGCCGGAGCATAGGCTTTCCAGCTGGAAATTTGACCTTTGCGCGATTGGCGCGTCGTGCAAGAGACATGTAGAGCCTGCTGGATTGCTTGATAAATTGTATCTGTATCGAGCTTCAATAAAGTGCCGATACCCGCGGCTTGAGCAGGGCATAGATGAGCTATGTGATCAATCTTGTGTTCGTGCAGGCAAATTCCTGTGACCAGGCTGATGTGAACTTCGTATGAAGTAGCCAGCGCACGCAGCAGGTCTTCACCTGTGCAGCCAAGATGCTGGGCGACTGCGAGGACCGGAGGGATGCTGTCTGCAGGGTGGGAGTAGTCCGCGGCTAAGAAGGTGTCGTGCATGTCCAGCTCGCGAACGGCTGTGCCGTTAGCCCAGGCCGCCCAGGCAGGTTCGAATGTCTGCCCATTGGGCATCCCGAAGACAGTTGCTCCCGAGCGCGACCCGGTGCTCGGATGCGCCAAGGCCTGAGATCTGGCGCTCGCGACTGGGCGTCGGTTGATCGCCGCGGTGGCGACTGCCGCGTTGTCGATGATTCGGTTAATGATCATTTCCTCAACATCACCGTCGATCGGAGTGTTGTCGGAAGCTATTTGAGCCAGCTTCCAAGCGAGCTGCTCTTCTTTGGGGAGGAGTTCTTTGGAAGGGTAAACTCGGACTTGGTGTTTTTTCATGGCGTGTTTCTTTTCTCCTTATTAATAGGCAATGCTTCTAGCATTTTAAGCTAGTTCGAGCAATGCTGTGGCGGACACGTAACCTTAGGATTTATCGTTAGGTTTTTGTTTCGCTAGGCAGGTAGCGGCGGTCTCTGCGAATGCTTCGAAGCGGTCCATTTCCTGCGGGAGCTCTTTCTCCGCAAATACTTTCATCGAAGCGATGAATGTTTTCAGGTCGCTTCCACAAGCTTTGAAATGTGCGTCGAAAAGCTCGGGCTTCGTAAGGTAGATGCGATATGCGACGATTGACGCGTTATTCAGTTTTATTTGCGCAGCTCGGTAGTTGGCGGAACGCAGCGAAGAGCGCAGCGTCTCCCAGTCCTTTGCGATTTGTTTAAACAAAATCTGTCGCTGATCAAGTATTTGTCGGCGGCTCAGAGGTTCGTCTCCGCGTCCCTGCTTATATAAATTTTCCAGGACAATTTTCGTTTTCTGTAGGAACTCAGCAAAAACCAGCTCATCGCTCCATTGATCCCTGGCAGTCTGTGCTAGTTCAGCGTTTGCATGATCTTGGAGTTCATAAAACTCACTCGCGCCTACTGTGCCTACGAAGTTAGCCAACGTCTCATTAAACGGAGCGCTGCCCTTGATCCAAATCGTATTGTGCAGGATTTCGTGTATGACGGTGTTAACCAGCGCGACGTCATTAAACACCAAAACGGTCGACAGCAGAGGATCGTCAAACCACCCGAGAGTGCTGAAGGCGGGGCTCGGTCTGAGAAAGAAATCAAAGCCGTCCTCTTCGAGTTCCTTTGCGGCTTCGAGCGCGTCTTCTTTGTCGAAGAAACCCTTGTAAGGAATACGTCCAACTATAGGGAACCACCAGGTGACTGCGTTGAACTCGACCGGACTTGAGCCGCTCAGCACCCAGAGCAGCA
>JAUIIP010000184.1 GCA_030431555.1 bacterium | reverse complement strand
ACGAACGAGCTTATCTTCTCGCGAGACGCCCAAATGTGCTTGGCTGCTAGCAGGCTGAACAAAAGAGAGACCACTAGAAGCACGATGTTTACTGCCCAGGTTGTTTTGTGTCGAGCGTCTTTTCTCACTGCGTTCCGGCTTTGGCGTATTTAACGTCTATAATAAGAGGCCACATCTTTCTTATCGTACAACATCATTTCTTTGCCTGGCCCTCCGTATCCTAGAGAATTGATGGTGGGTGCAAGTTTGTCTCCGGGATCGGCGGCTTCGTGCACATGAACGACCTTGGGCCTGATAGCTGTCAAAAGCTTTGCTATGTTGTTCTGAAAACGCGGAAAGGTTTCCTCATCCAATTTATTAATATCGACAGCAAAGCTATACAGCATTCGTTTGCCCGTATACAGCACGCGTATGCCGTCAAGGGAATGCTGCATCTCGAGGTCCTGCGGAAGGATTACCGCCACAGGGGAGCCGTCAAACTTTAATGACCGAAGAGCACGCTGCCCAAGATCAAAAGTAGTTGTGGTAGAGAAGTCGTAAAAGTTTCTTACCTTGAGTGCGTTTAGCGAGACCACAAGTACACAGATTACGCTGAAGATAATATTTCGACTGCTTGCGTATCGTCCTTTTGAAAGCGGATAAAGCGCAATCGCTGCGAATATCGGCACACACGGTATTTGATAGAGCATTCGGGTGACCGAGGGTTCCGAGTAGCGATTGAACAACCCCATGATAATGCTCTGTGCCAGGTAGAAAAATAGCAGGTAGGCGAATACCGAAGCGAGGCGTGATTGTAGATTCCGAACACTAAAAACAACACCCCAAACAGCGAGCGAGGCGGAGGCGAAATCAAATAAATAGCCATTAATGTAATACAGATCTGCAGCGACCGTCTCAAGGGGGTGCAGCAGCGTCAAAACAAAGTTTCTTACTGGGTGGATGTTTTCGTTCGTGATTTGGCTAAGTGCCGAGTCCGAAATACCGAACTGGCCGAATGCGGAATTGAGAAAAGGAACATGCATAAGAACGCCCGCAATCAGTTCCGTGTGGAACAGCAGTGGTGTCAGGGCTAATAGAGATCCACAGCACCATGCTAGAAAGAGGGGAGTTGTCGATTCACTACGGGTGCGTAAGTGTTCGAATACATAGAACAGGAAGGAGAACACAGGCAACACTAGGCACATATGATTGAAATAGACGCCCAGCCCACCGAAAACGCCTGCCGCAAATGCGGCTGCTGTCGAATACCGGACAACTGAATAGATTAGCCCGCAGGAGGTAAACAAGAAGAAAGTTACAAAATGAGCATTGTTGTAGGCTAGGTGGGAAAACTGATGCAGATAATAGGATGAGAGATAAGCGATAGACGCGAAATAAGCGCATGGGCGGTCGCAAATTGTCCTCACTATTAGGAATAGAGGTGCAGTTGCCGTAAGCAGGAAGACCACGCTGCTAAGTCGCCATGCGTATAACTGATCGTCGAAAAGACCGAGACAAAGCTTTTGGTAGTAGCTAATACCCGCCGGATGGGAGCAATAAGTTCCGATCGACCAAAATGAGAGGCCGGATGACCAGCAATGAAATGGACTGGTCTCTATCTCGGGCATCGTCTCGGTGATGAAGCTGTAGAAACCACTCTCGATCCCTCGCACGCTATACGTGACGTCAGTTAGCGAATGTGAATAAATTAGGATCGCGGCAAAGATAAGCAGAGTGATCAGCCCAAAATCTAGAATCCCCTCAGATATATTCTCCCTCTCGGGATTTACGGAGCGATCTTTGATGAGGAAGATTATGAAAATAACTGCGCAGGCAGAAAGCTGAAATAAGAGATTAAAGGTCCAGTAGCTGCGCTCGGCATCAAGCCAAAGGGAAAGTGCCAGAAGGGATGAAGCAGCAATAACAGTCGAAATCAGCCAGGCCGGCAGTCTCGGACAGTGGCCAGTGTAGTAATTCTGGTCTGCGTAGAAATGAAGCTGAGTTCCCGTCAACCTAACCAGTGGTATCAGAGCTGCGGCAATCAGCAGCGCTCCGGCTGAAAGCGACCAAAGGTCACCGAGTAGGGCTGTCCTACTTATCGCGATCCCTCCGCCTGACAGCAGGAAAAAGAGAATTGCTTGGGAACAGTGCCTCATTTGGCTTTACCAAGTGTAGCAAGGCTGCACAGTAGCTCTGAACTCTCGTCAGGGTAGCACATACGATACAGTTCATTGTAAAAACGGTGTTTTCGCAATGTTCGGTCATTCGGCCCTGCGCCTTCCAGGTATGCATAATCGATTTGGGCCTTCTGAAGGATCTTAAGCCCCTCGTCAAGCGTTGTATCTTCGTTGGTTAGCGCTGTGACTTCCGGGCTCCATACAGGAACGACTTCTATACTGTCGTTTACCAGTTCCGCATGGATCATCGCATTGTGCGAAAGTACTCTGGCGTCCTGAGGCAGCTCGCTTCGCAACTCATCGGCTATTCTTTTATATAGTCCCAGTGATTCGTCCAGTTGCTGCTTGAGCTGAGGGGGGTGCATTGCATATTCAAGTTTTGGTGCCAGCGGATAGCTTAGTGCGTAAAGTGCACTGCTAAAACTGAAGGCTGCCAGCGTGGCCAATAAGAGAAGCTGGACTGCTCGAAACGAGTTAATGCGTATGATTGCGCCGCCGCCTACTATCGACAAGAGCGCGGCGGCAGGGGCCAATACTTTCACTGTTGCCCCTGCACCATAGCTATAGTTTTCGCTCCAGGCCCAAATGAATGTCCAAGCAGCAATGAGTGCAACTAGCGAGTATCTTTTTAGGCCATGACTAAAGCAGCCCCCTAGGATTCCGAAAAACAGCGGAAACAGAAACAGTCTGAGGACATCCGGCAGTAGGTTGACGATTCGATCTAACTTGGCGGTTTCATTTCGTGCAGATGCATAACCTTGGAGAATCTCTGCAAGGACGGGATTGACGGGAATGCCCTGCAACCACGGCACGCTGTAAAACGGATTTCCGCTTATGATGAATATTCTTAAAAACCATGGTAGGGCCAGTGCTACGAACGGAAGCATAGTCAGCGCAATACTGTGACGGCTGCGGCGAGAGCAAATTAGTGCTGCTACCGTCAGCGCAAGCAGGATGCCGCCATAGTCACGCGTGAGGCTGGCGGCAGCAGCCACCATTCCCAGAGCTACGTACGTGCCTGAGCCGTCAACTTCTTTCTCATCATGCAGAAGCTCGAAAATTAGCAGCGTAAGAAGCACAAGAAGTCCTGCTGCAGCGCTGAGCGCAAATGTGTAACTAACGCCGTAGGACGTGCAAAATATCAAGACTGCCGGTCCGCCGGCGCTAGGGTTAATGTGCTTCGCTGCGATACGGTAAATTAGAATACAGCTTGCAATAAATTGGAAAGTACCGTGCAGCAGCGCGACCTCAAGCAGGCGTGCGTCGAAACTCGCATAGGTCCAATATTGTGAAAACTGTACGATTGGAGGAATCGAGTCGATATAAAAGTAGTGCAAAAAGTCCTTTGGGGTAATCGGCGGATAGAAGTCCAGGTTGCCAAGTTTGAACATCATTCGGGGCAAAAGTTCCCAGCGAAACAGTGAGTCCGCGAGCCGGAATGAGCGGAGGTAGTTGCCGAGAGACAAGAGGATGACGCTTGCCGCGACCGGCAGTATCAGCAACTTATCAAGTGTGCTTGTGTGCGGAATTAATCGCTCGAAGTGCAAGCGTTGCGGTTTTCTATAGAAAACCGCAACGCTTAGAAGGGCTGTGATTGCTATTAAAGCGTAGAGAATGTTACTGCGATTTAGCTCGATGCCGAGGCAGTTTGTCCAGAAGATAACCGAATATAAGCTGAGCAGTGAAAAGATGTAGGAGTAAATCCAGTCCACTCGCTTGAGGCAAAGGGCGCAGATAAGTGCGCCCGGAAGAACGAATCCCAGCGCAAGGCAGACTGCAGTCAGAATCGAGTGCTCTATTCCCGCTACCAAAGGCTTACCTTCCTGTCTTGATACTGCGCACAATATCTCTTGTATGAGTAAGAAACGACAGAGTGTTTTTTGATACCGCTAAGTGTGTCACTATAAGGGTCGTCTTCCCAGCACTTGTGGTTTCTTAGAGTATGACAGAAATAGATTTCTGGTCTGAAGCATGGTCCGGTGGAAATACACCCTGGCATGGTGAGCGTGCGGACGCCTTCCTTCGCGCGCATTTTACCCATTTTGCGTCCAGGCTTCCCGGGAATCGAATACTAGTTCCGCTTTGCGGCAATTCGTTCGTAGTCAGATGGTTGTGGGAGCAAGGATTCGATGTGACGGGCGTTGAGGTTGTGGAGTCTGCGCTTGAACAGCTTCTTGTCAGAGACTTCTCTGATCTTGCTGTAAAACACAGTCGGGCAGAGTATATCGCTCCCCGCTTGAGACTTATCTGCAGCGACTTTTTCAGTGCCGATATTGAGCGGCGCGGTTTTGATATGATTTACGACCGTGGTGCATTGGTTGCTGTGGAACCGACGCTTCGTGGCAGGTATGCCGCTAGGCTGCGTGAGCTCCTTGCTCCATCGGGAATTATCGCACTCGAAAGTCTTTATTTTGCGGGCGACGAGGGGCCTCCGTTTTCAATTTCCTCAGCTCGAGTAGAGGAGCTGTTTACGGGGCTCAAGCGCGAAGAGCTGGTGCGCGAAATGCAAGAAACGAATGAGCCGTTTAAGTCAAAATCGGGCCTCGATTATGTGGAGAAAACCTTTCAACTTATCGGCTGAGATGGGGAAGCCTAGGTGGCTTCCAATTCGCCAGGCTTCTTGTTATAGATTTTCTGAATCATCAGAGTGAAGGGGGTGTATATGTCGTTGAAGCAAAGTTCTCTGCTGGCCTATCTAGCAACTATCATCTTTTTGAGCGCAGGTGTCGGCTGTGCGAAGAAGCCGAACATCAGCCATGGTTCGAAAAGCATCGCACAGCAGAATAGCGATCTGGATAACTGCATCGCGCAGGCGAAAGTCAAGCTTGAGGGTGCGGTAGGTGCAGCGGAGCGAGATGCTCGTGCTGCTTACGCGGCTTCAAGTGTTTCCTCCGCCACTTCAAGCATCACTTCGGCTTCAACCAGCGTGGGTGGTGTCAATTTGAGCGGCTCGGCTAATCGCGGCGTGAATAACTGGATGAATGATTTCTTCACTGATCGTTCAGACGACCCGGCATTCAGGCGTGAAGTGAATCGTTGCCTGCGAAACAAAGGCTACAGGGTCGGAGACTGGGAATAGTTAGGCCGGTAGTTGTTGCGCATAGAGGGGCGCGCGACGCAGCCCCGGAAAATACACTTCCAGCGTTTCAATCTGCTCTGTCGCTTGGTGTCTGGGGCGTTGAGCTAGATGCAAGCCTCTCCTCAGATGGGGTTCCAGTTGTGGTTCACCAGGAGAGCCTGGAACCGAGCTCGGACGGGAGAGCTTTATTGCCCGCGCCGATTTCAGGAGGGCGCTTGTGGACGGATTCAGTTACCTTCTCTCAGTTAAGAAGCTTGGATGCCGGGAGCTGGTATGGAGCTGACTTCACAGGCTGTTCAATTCCCAGTCTCACCGAAGTAGCGAAACTAGGCTGGGGAAAGTCGAAGATGCTGCTTGACCTAAAGGATCCCTGCTGGTGGAAGAATGAGGATTCCTCCAAATGGATCGAAAGGCTATTGCCTGCTGTAAAGCAATCCATCGCCGGCAGCGATGCGGAAGAGAGCCTGCATCTGCTTTCCTTCAGCCCTGCGATGCTGGCGGCTTGCGGTCGATATTTTCGCGATGTTTCTCGAGTTTTGAATGTCTGGCCGCTTAATTTTGTGAATTTAAAATGGATAATGCGAGCTGCCGAAGAAAGCGGCTCGTCCGTTGTTCAGTTGGCAGATAGCTTAGTTCTTGAGCATCCTAGCTGGGTTGAGGAGCTTAGAATTGCCGGGCTTAAGGTATTTGCATTTGAGACAACGCCTGCCGGCATAAGCAGGCATGGGCAGGAGTGGACTGCCGAATCCCGCCGAGGAGTGTGGCAAGAGCTTATAAATGCCCAAGTCGACGGCATTACCTGCGACTTTCCCAAAGTGTTGATGGACATGCTAGACGGTCTTAATTCCGGAAGCCGGTAATTGTCCGCCGCGGGGCGCAGAACAAACAGCATGATTTATAGGGACTACACCACAATAGCATTGTAACCACTCGGTTGAAGTGCGCCGCATTATGTAGGGCAGTGCAGCAGTCGTGCTGAATTGTGCGTTGTGTGGGCTTCGCTAACATCTTTAAAGAAAATTTCTGCTTAACTGTGATTTTCTGGAGCTAATTCTGCTTGTAGCGGGACGCAACTCCTTCGTCTAACGCGGTTTGTCTCTGTAGAGTTTTCTCTCGTGTCTTGACGCGACGCTATCGCCTCGCGCTCAGCTTGACTGTCTAATTCCACTTGTCTCGAAGACGTTTGGCTCGATCGCCGGAGCTGCGAGAGGGCTGCGCCGAGTGACAGGGGTTCTGCACCAACTAGCACGGTGAGTATCATGGTTTTAAACACAGCCGAGAAGCGGTACGCTATCCCTGCGTCCGCGGGCATAGAACTATCAAGAGCTTCTGCGATCAGCGGCTCTAAAGCAAAGAATTCGTTCGTTCTCTATCTAGCTTTTCTGATAACAGCTTTCGCGGCGGTGCTCGGTGCGGTGATTAGCGGCTCTCTTCACATCGGCGCCGGATTAGTCGGAGAGGGCGACTTTTATGCTTACTATTGCGGCAGTGAGCTTATTGTTCTCGGCGGTGATCTCTACAACCAACGTATACTGGAGCAGCGGCAAATCGAACAGGGATTCGAGAATGCCAAGGTCGACCCGCGCTATGCCCTGTATATGCCGGCATTCTTTCTAGCGTTCTCGCCATTGACGCACTTGCCTTTTAAGAAAGCCGCGCAAGTTTGGCTCGTGCTGAATGTGTTTGTGCTGCTTCTGGCTAACGCGGTGGCATGGCGCGCGGTTTGCTCCACCACTTTTAACCCAGTGCTGTGTTTTGCGCTCAGTTTCTTTTATGTGCCCGTGTGGGATGCGCTGCTGGAAGGCCAGGTTTCAGCGCTGTTGTTGCTCGCGGCGACCTCTAGCTGGTTGCTGACGAAGCGCGGACACTTGTGCGGAGCCGGACTCTGTTTGCTGCCTTTTGCGCTAAAGCCCCATTTAGGTGTCCTGCCCGCGCTAGTACTACTGCGAAAATGTGCTCAGTTCAAAAGGTTAGGCTGCCTGCTGCCTAGTTTGGCCGCTGCCGCCGCGCTCATACTGGGCATTGAGGCGATGATACCAGGCATCCACCTTCGATGGCTTATGCGGGTTAGTTCGGGGCCACCTGTTGAAACTACAGCATCCGTTCTGGCTCAGTTGGCTGCTATGCTGTGTAAGCTGATTCCGCTTA
>JAUIIP010000183.1 GCA_030431555.1 bacterium | reverse complement strand
TCCTCTATCGGTCGCACTCACCGCCGATCATATTGTGCATACCGAAAATCGGAACGACATCAGCGATTGAATGCCCCTCAATCAAGGGCCCCAAAATACCCATCGAAATAAACGAGGGCGGCCGAACTCTGACGCGGTAAGGTGTGCCCGTTCCGTCAGAGACAACGTGAAAACCGAGCTCCCCATTTCCACCTTCAACCGGAAAATAGACTTCTCCCTTGGGAGGCTGGACACCCTTAAACACGATTTCGAACTGCGCGATCATACCTTCAATCGAACTGTAAACTTCGTCTTTAGGCGGCATGATAATTTTCGGATCGCGCACATTAATCGGTCCATCAGGCAAGGTCTTGATGACCTGCTCAATAATCGCCATCGACTGGCCGATCTCATTGAAGCGACAGAGAAAGCGATCGTAGTTATCGCCTTTGGTGCCTACAGGCACTTCGAACTCATAATTCTCGTAACCGCTGTACGGAAAGGCCTTCCTCACATCGTAGGAGACCCCGGACGCTCTGAGCAGAGGACCGGTCAGGCCATAGCCGATTGCCTCATCCGCCGCGATGATTCCGACGTCACACATGCGGTCAACAAAGATTCGGTTCTTTGACAGCAAGCGGTCTCCATAGTCCATAAAGCGCCGCACATCTTCCATGCGCTTAAGCACTCTGTCGGTAAAGCCATGCGGCAAGTCTCTGGCGAGGCCGCCAATCCGCACGTACGAAATGGTAAGCCGCGCCCCGGTTACCTCTTCGATTAAGTGATAGAGATATTCTCTGGCCTGCATGAAATAGAGCATTACAGTGAAGGCGCCCAGCTCCATTGCGCCCGCCCCGAGGCACGTCAGGTGATCGGTTATGCGCGAAATTTCACTGAGAAGAACGCGAATCGCCTTCGTTCTCTCCGGAACCTCGACGCCGAACAACTTCTCCACCGCCAGACAGTAACCGACATTATTTATGATCGGCGAAACGTAATTCAGCCGATCGGTGTAAGGGATGACCTGCCAATAATTGACATTCTCACACTGCTTCTCAAATCCGCGATGCAAATAGCCGACATCAACGTCACAGCGCTCAATACGCTCTCCGTCAACTTCAACTACCAAGCGCACAGTTCCGTGAGTGCAGGGGTGCGACGGGCCCATGTTAATGACCATCGTCTTACTGTGAAGCGCATCGCCAACCTCGCTCGGCACCCAGTCGTTTCGAATTTCGGTTCGTTCTATCTCCATCTAACTCAACTCGGCTGCTGCCCGCGTCTGGACGACGGCAGAGAAACTAACTCGCTGCGCACCATATCCGGCGCAGTATTGCGAAGCTCCGGAACCCGCAGCGGAACTCGAGGCTGCTTGCCTCTCAGTGGATAGTCTTTTCTTAAAGGATGACCGACAAACTCTTCGTACATGAGAATTCTGCGGAGATCTCCATGTCCGGCAAAGGAAACCCCGTACATGTCCCAAACTTCCCGTTCGAGAAAATTTGCGGTCGGCCACAGAGTTCGAACCGAATCCACCTCTGGTTTATCTTCATCCACTTCGATTCGAATGCAAAGACGATGTAAGAAATCTAAGCTTAAAAGATGATAAATCATATCAAAACGCGGCTCGCGCTTGTCGAGCCAATCGACGCAAGTCACATCGATAAGCATGTTGAACTTCAGCTTGGGATCATCCTTGAGCGTTCTAAATACCTGCAACGCATCCTCCCGTCTGACGCCAAAGGTCAGGCCATACTCAAGCCAGCGATGGGATGGCAGCGCTAAAAGCGTATCTCCAAACTCTGCCTGTAAGGTGGCTTCGAGTTGGATTTGCACTTCGGGGATAGCGGAATTTTCGACGGCGGCGCTCATTAAACTCCAAAAGTTACCGTTGCTTAGTCGTTTTCTTGAGCCGACCAGCTACCACAGACTTAAGTCCGGTTCAAAGCAAAGCAATTTATCAACAAATCTATTCAACAACTTGAAATTAGCGAAGCCAAATCTTCATGGATTAGCGAACGACTACAGACACTTGTCCGCGGGCTAAAACAGGCTGTCAAATCACGCTCCAACGTGTTCGGAGTATAGTCAGGGAGAACGCAGAGCACAATTGCCAACTTCAACCTAAAAAAACATCTGCGCGCCAGCATTTTCTATTCATTTACTGCGTAAAAACGATCTAGATGAGCACTGCTTCACATGCTAAAGCTAAGCGCTGTTAAGATTCCTGCATTGAACGCGAGTAATTGGATATGCCCTCATTCGACGTTGTATCGGAAGTAGACTTACAAGAAGTGGATAACGCTGTTAACCAGGCCAGAAAAGAGATAGACACGCGCTACGATTTTCGCGGCAGCAACAGCAAGATTGAGTTCGACAAGAAGGAGCTAATCACTCTGCATACCAGCGACAAGATGAAGCTCCAGGCAATGACCGACATTCTCAATCAGAAAATATCCAAGAGAGGCGTCGGCGTGCGCGCCCTCGAATACAAAGAAGCGGAAGAGGCAACCATGGGCAGCGTGCGGCAGCAAGTGCTGATTAAACAAGGCATAAATTCCGACGACGCGAAAAAAATTGTCAAACTCATCAAGGACGAGAAGATGAAGAAGGTCCAGGCTCAGATTCAGCAGGAGCAAGTACGCGTCACGGGCCCTAAACGTGACGACCTCCAGGCTGTCATTACGCTTCTAAAGGACAAAGTCGACCTAGAACTTCAGTTCACAAACTTTCGGGATTAGCAGGATGAGCAGAAACCATATCACCGCCAAAGATATCATGGAGCGAAAAGTTATTACGCTCGAGGAAGGGACGTCGCTCGCTGAGGCATGGATGACCTTAGTCGAGCATAGGATTAGCGGAGCGCCCGTGGTTACCGACACCGGTGCCCTGCGCGGAGTAGTATCTCAAGCCGACTTACTGAGAGTTGCGATTGACGAGGACATAGAAGACCTGCCTGCAAGCAGCTATTACCTAGATGCTCCCTTTTTAGAGCTCGATGACAGCGGGCAATTTACAGAACGCCTGGCGAACATGAATGTCGAAGAAATCATGACTGACTCAGTTATAACCGCTTCCCCTAACGACAACATCGCTTCTCTGGCGGTGGCTATGCGGCGCAACCATGTACATCGCCTGGTTATCACTGAAGGCGCAAAGGTAGTAGGAATTATCTCTGCTCTCGATCTTCTGGGAGTCTTAGAAGACCACTGACCTAGAAGTGCATGCTAATCCGCCGCGCTCGCCGGATGAGAACCATTCACCGGCTTCTTAGCGGCCTTGGATGTGGATTCAGACCTACCCTCGGATCTTTTCTTCTGCTCAACAGGATCCGCCACGTCCGAAGTACCTGCCGGAACTTCATACTCCGTCGGCAGCTCCGGGTCGCAGACATACCAAAAGGCAGCCAGAACCGCCGCGGTGACGATCAACAGCGGAAAAACTATTCCTGGAAAAACAGCAGCAACGATTCCTAGAATGAATGCTGCCACCACCGCACGGCGGGGCGCGGCGTCTATAGCAGATCCGATACCGCTCGACGCTGACTGCATTCTATCTTCCAATTCACGGCGCTTCATACATTTCTCCTTGGAATGATTGTTTATCTGCTTAGAAGGAATATTATATATGACCCGCTCGATGCTACCAAGTGCCGTCGGCGCAGATGCTATCGATAATTTGATTTTCAGATGTTAGTATAGCGCGCTAATCGGGCGCGAGCCCCGCGTTTTCACTCAATATTAGGATTTTCCAGTGGCAGATAATCTTTACGATAAGCTGGGGGCTTCCGCCAGCAAAGCCGGGCTGCACAAAGCACTTAAAAGTGCCGGAGCAGCCCCCCACAGCAGCTTGTTCGCCGTGGTCAATGAGGACATTGCCGGAGACGAGCAGTATCTGAGCTTCATCCACTGCGACGGCGCCGGAACCAAATCGATTGTCGCTTATCTGCTCTCGAAGGCCACTGGAGATCTATCTCACTACGCCGGGCTTGCTCAAGACGCCTTGGTGATGAACCTCGATGATATCTATTGTCTGGGAGCACCGAGTTCACTGCTTGTCGCAAACACGATTGCCCGCAACGCAAGAATAATTGACGACGAAGTCATAGCACAGCTAGTGGGCAGATACCGCCTACTCGTCGAAAATCTAAACAAACACGGAATTCCGATTTCGCTTTCGGGCGGTGAAACCGCAGACATGGGCGACGTCGTCCGTTCCTTAGTAGTCGACGCTGTAGTTGCAGGCAGAATTGCCAAGAAAGGTCTAATCGACACCAAGCATATTGCGCCTGGAGACGTGATACTGGGGCTGGCCAGTAGCGGTCAGTCGACTTACGAGGATACTTTTAATTCAGGAATTGGTTCTAACGGTCTGACCCTTGCCAGACATGCGCTGCTCAAGCGAGCCTACGCCGATGCAGAGGCTGATATTGTAGACCGAGCAGGAATCACCGACGCATCATACTCCGGACCATTTGACGTTACCGACACTCCAGAGGAATTAAACGGCATGTCCGTCGGCGAAGCCCTACTCTCCCCGACTCGGACTTTTGCTCCGCTGCTGCAGAATATTTACGAATCATTTCCGGGAAAGGTTCATGCTGCGATTCACGTTACCGGCGGCGGCCTGACCAAAGTTCTGCGTTTCGGTCCCGGTGGGCTAAAGTTCGTTAAGGACAACCTTTTCGAGCCGCCCGCTATATTTAGGCTGGTTCAACAGCATGGCGGTGTAAGCTGGCGCGAGATGTACGAAGTCTTCAACATGGGTCAGCGAATCGAGCTGTATATTAGTCCTGAAGCAGCCGAGAGCATAATGGCTGAGGCTTCAAAGATGAAAATCGACGCCAAGTTAATCGGGCGAGTCGAGAAGTCTAACAACAATTCCAATTCGGTGCTCGTTAGATCCTCTCACGGCGAGTTTGAGTATTCGGAGAATTAGTCTTGAAACCCTTGCTGCTTAGAGCACTCGAAAACTCTGATTCCATTTCACGTCCTCCGGTATGGATCATGCGTCAAGCAGGGCGTTACATGGAGGAGTACCGCGCGCTTCGAGAGAAACACGACTTCTTAACTGTTTGCCGAACACCGGAGCTCGCGGTTGAAGTAACGATGCAGCCGATACGATTTCTAAACCCTGACGCAGCGATAATTTTCTCCGACATACTTATTCCTGCGGCGGCTATGGGAATCGAGGTAGACTTCGCTCCCGGTCCCGTGATGCGAAACCCGATTAAATCGGCGGCCGACGTTGACGCCTTGAGACTTCCCAGCATCGAGAAAGAGCTAAATTTCACAACCACGGCGATATCGATGATGCGCGGCGAACTCGATGCTCTGTCAGATGACAAAGCGCTGTTGGGCTTTGCCGGCGCGCCGTGGACTCTGGCTTGCTATATGATCGAGCGCGGTCCGTTTAAACATTTCGAAAACGGCCTCGTTTTTGCGCAACGCTTTAAAAAAGCGATGGACAGCCTGCTCGACAAGCTGACTAGCGTGGTTTCGGATTACTTAATCGCGCAGTGTGAAGCCGGTGCGAACGCAGTTCAATTATTCGATTCCTGGGGAGGAGTGCTTTCGACCGAGGATTACCAAAGATACTCACTCCCCTACATACGACGGATTTGTGAGAACGTTCGTCGCGCAGGCTACCCGGTTATTTTATATGTCGGCGGAAGCAGTCATCTTCTTCCCACTCTAGTCGAAAGCGGTGCTCACTGCTTAAGCGTTGACTGGCGGCTGCCGCTCGACCAAGTAGAGAAAATTGTCGGAAGCGGCATCGCGGTTCAGGGCAATTTAAATCCGGCCCATTTGTACGGGCAGCCTTCGGAGATTTATAATAGAACTCGTGCCATGCTTTCGAAGCTAGAGAGGCGAGGCGGATTTATCGCCAACCTCGGCCACGGCATCTTGCCCACAACTCCCCCAGAGAACGCATTTCAGTTTGTTCGAGCGGTACAGGAAGGATGGGAGCCGGCGAATACGACGCGATAATTGTAGGGGCCGGCATTGGGGGACTAACCCTTGCATTCAAGCTGCATCGCGGTGGTCTAAACGTATTAGTCCTTGAAAAAAACAGTCGTGTCGGAGGCTGGGCAAATACTTCCTCGGTTGACGGGTATGTCCTGGAAAACGGACCAAATTCTACGTTTGCCACGGAGCAAGTGCTCAAGCTTTGCCACGAAGTAGATCTGGAGGATCAGATTTGCTTCGCCGCGCCGGCAGCCAAGCAGCGATTCGTTCTGCTAAGACGCACTGCGGGTCACAGCTCTTTGATTAAAGTCCCGGACAATTTAAAAACAGCAATGCGTACGCCGCTGCTTACATGGAACGAAAAGCTGCGGGCCCTGGCGGAACCATTTATGCCTACTTCAGGCGTCGACGACGAAAGCGTAATGTCATTTGCTTCGCGCAGATTCGGCTCAGGCATTGCGAACAAAGTGCTCGCGCCGGCGCTTAGCGGCATCTGGGCTGCAGACATAAACACGCTCAGCGCTCGCAGTGCTCTTTCGCGGCTGGTCGAACTAGAGCGGGAGTTTGGTTCGATTCTCCGCGGAATGCTAAAGACAAAAGCAGAAAAACGACGCAGGCGCGGCCCGACGATCAGCTTCTACAACGGGATGCAGCAGCTAGCACTCCACCTTGCAGCGGCACTGCCCGAAGGCTCATTACTGTGCGAGGCGGCCGTGCAGCGAGTTCGCTACGACCAAAGCGGAGTACGCGTGTTTGCGCGTACTGCAGCGGGAAATGTGCAACAGTTTAACGGCAAGAAACTCATTCTAACTGCGGACTCAGTTTCGACCGCGCGCTTAATCGAAGACGCAGCTCCAGCGTTGGCAGAGAGAATAGAGGCAATTCCACATGCTCCAATGGGTGTGATGCACCTTGCCTGGAATGCTGACGCACTTGAGAAGCCGCCGGTCGGCTTTGGATTTTTAGCCACACCCGCTAAGGGAAAGCCGCTGCTGGGAGCACTATTCAACTCAAACTGCTTTCCAGCACGAGCACCTGAGGGCAAATTGTTGATCACCTGCTTCCTGGGAGGCAGTGTCAACAAGGACTTATGCGACCCTTCTAATCAAAATGTAGCCCGGCTGGTGTTAAGTGAGATTAGCGGAGTCCTAGGAGCTAGAGTGCCGCCAAAAGTTGTTAGCTCGCTGATGCACAAGCGCGCCATTCCGAACTACCCGATTGGTCACTTCGAACTGCAGCAAAAGGTTAAGTCATTTAACGAGAGTCACAACAGAGTGTGGATACTCTCGAACTGGCTGGAGGGGCTGGGAGTCGCAGACAGAATCGAAAAAGCCGGTGAATTGGCGAGCAAGCTGCTCGAAGATGCCAGAGTCGAAGACCGCGCAATGGAAATAAGCTCTGCGCAGAACTGAACGTCCGTATTCAGATAATAAGCCTGACTCCGCCGAGATCCGCTATACGATGCGGGAAGTGATTCCCCGGCGAACCGATAAACATAAAGTTGAGGGGGATATTCCAGCGGGCAGAGAGCT
>JAUIIP010000182.1 GCA_030431555.1 bacterium | reverse complement strand
TGAATAAGTTGTCCGGCGATGATCGCTATTAGAAATGGAGCAAGCGTCAGCGCAGCCAGCGAAACTACACGTTCCGTGATCAGCCCCGCCGCAGCCGATAGGGAAATCCTCAACACGTTCGAGGAGACCAAAAGAAAAATAACGCCCGCGCGAATTTCCCGTGCGTCCTTAAGCGCGGAGCTTAAAAACATCACGAACACGGGCCCGCCGGTTCCAATGATTCCCTGAAAAATTCCACCAATCACGCCAAACACGAAAGACGTCCCTCGACCGGTATCACTGACCGAAAATGCGGGAAAGGCGAGCGACTTAAGCAAATATACTAGAATAGAAGTTGCTAGTATCAACCGCAGCGTTTTTTCGTCGAATGAAGTCAAAAACGCCATCCCGATAAAAACGCCGATGCATATCCCAAAAATCAGCGGCAGCACGACGTTCCAGCGGGTTTGTTTGTATGTTTTTACGATTAGTAGGCCCATCAGGAGTTGAAAAATAAGGACAAGCGTGACAGCTTCGGAAACTGGATAAAACAGGCTTAACAGCGGAATCGAGATTAAGCCTCCTCCGAAGCCGAATATCGACTGCGAGAAGAACGCGAGCGTGATAATCACGACTGTTAAGAGGTCGGTGTCCATTAAGGGGCGAAGTTAAGTATGAACTCTCTTTATAACAGCCAATGCCGTGAAGAGCTAAAGAATAGGATAGCCGCGCTCAAGCCGGACATGACCCCGTTGTTTGGGAAAATGGCTCCAAGCAAAGCTGTCGCGCATTTGATTGATCAAATGAAGGTTGCCGAGGGCAAGAAAGAGTCGCGTGAGCGAAATACAGGCTTTTTTACCAAGCGCATAATGCGCCCCTTAGTTATTCACTGGTTGCCGTGGCCCAAGGGCAAAGTAGAGACAGTTCCCGAAATGCTTGAGACCGCCCCCGGCGACTTCGAGCAGGACAAGCAAACGCTGCAAACGCTGATAGACGAATTTCCGAAGGAAGTCGTTGCCGGTTCGCGCAATGTTCACCCCGCCTTCGGCCCGCTCTGCGGCCGGGAATGGGCAATCCTCTCCTACCGCCACCTCGACCACCACCTTAGCCAGTTTGGGGTTTAGCGCCGAGTTGAGGTGGCTGTTGCTGGCAGTGGTACGACAACTTCTTGCGGCTTAAAGCATAACCGCAGGGATGGGTAAATAATTAAAACAACTACTTAAATACTCGCTAGTACGAGAAATTCCTATTTATACTAGAACCTTACGCGCTCAGATTCATTAAGGCTGATTCGATCTCTGACGACTATACCCTGTGCAGGACATGAAAAGTCGGTGTGGGGTGATATGGATACGACGGTCGGCGAAGACCTCTCCATGTTTGCGCCTGGGACGCGAATAGCGCGGCGCTATGAAATTCAAAAACATCTCGGTGCCGGAGGCATGGGGATAGTTGTGCAAGCAATCGACAAGGCGCTCGACAGCGAAGCGATTGCACTCAAATTCCTGTACCCGCATTTGGTAAAAGACCAGGTCCTGTTTGCAAGATTCAGGAACGAGGTCTTGCTTACTCGCCGCTTGGCTCACCCAAACATCGTCAGTCTTTACGATTTCGGCAGGTCCGAAGGCGGCTACTACTTCATTTCGATGGAGTATATCGAAGGTCAAAACCTGCGAAAGCGAATTCACGATCGCAAGAAGAACCGACTGACATTCAGCGAAATTATAAAAATTCTGCATGACATTGCTTCAGGTCTCGCGCACGCACACCAACGAGGTGTAATTCACCGTGACCTGAAGCCGGACAACATTCTGATTAGCGATTTCGGCGAAGTGAAAGTGATGGACTTCGGTCTGGCTCGTTCGCTGTGGATCGATAAAGGGCTTACCGAAACCGGGAATGCCGTCGGTACTCCGCAGTACATGGCCCCGGAGCAGATTCGCGGCGACGACTTGGATGTGCGCTGCGATATCTACTCGCTGGGAATTATGGCCTACGAGATGGTTACGGGCAACACGCCGTTCGACGCCGACGGCTGGTATGAGCTTGCGGCGCAGCATCTGCGCGAGCCGATTCCGTCATTCGCTACTAAGGAAAACGGCGTGCCGGAATGGTACGAAGAAATGGTTTTTAAGTGCTGCGAAAAAGACCGGCGCAAGCGCTACGAGAACGTTTTCGAGTTCCTCCAAGTCTTAAACGAACACAAAGGCGAAACCGAAGATACGGAAATAAGCTACACGCCGGCGGTTCTGTCGCTCTACACCAAAGACGTAAAGCGCCGCCGAAAGCGCCGCTGGAAGCGACGGGCCAGGTACGCCGCCACTATGGGGGCGTTCGCCGGAGCTGGGCTCTTAGTAGCAGGGGCAATAGTCGGCGCGGTTAAGTATATCCAGCCGGTTAACCAGTTCGTAGCTGGTCTGGTCATTCAAGCTGAAGACGCAGCGGGGGCGGATCTAGGCGGCGTCAAAGCCTTACTCGGGACTAATCTTAGTCTCGACAGCAAAGAGTTTTTCGAGCGAATCGCAGTTGAGGAAGTTGACGCGGTTAAAGTCCTGCTGCAAGCCGGCATGAGTCCGGATGTGCGTGATGAGGCAGGAGTGTCGGCGCTGGAGCGCGCCATCGCGAGCGGAAACGAGGCGCTCGTAGAGGCGCTGCTCGAAGGCGGGGCCGACGTAAACGCTGCACCAGGCGGAGGCAAAACTCCGCTGATGCATGCTGCGGAGCAGGGCAATAGCGAAGCGGTTTATGCGATTTTAAAGCGCAGACCGCACGTCAATGCTCGCGATGACCGGGGCATGACTGCGCTGATGCACGCAGCAGCAAACGGCAGCACCAAAGCGCTGCAGGCAATTATCGACAGCGGCGCCTATGTTAACCCGAAAGATGCCTTCGGTTACACGGCATTGATGCATGCGGTGGACGAGGGAGACGCGATGGCGGTCCGTGCGCTTCTCGACAAGAAGGCGGATCCAAACGCCGTAGACGAAAAGGGCGACAGCGCGTTGATGCTCGCGGCGAAGGACGGCAGCAAGGAAATTGCTGAACTGCTTGTGAATTACGGCGCTGATACAAGCATCCGCAACCGTGAAGGCAAGAAAGCAGTCGATTACGTTTCGCGCAGAAGCAACCGCGAGCTTTGGAAGATAACCGCCCGGGCGCCGAAGAAAGAATCAAACATGTACGTATCGCGAGGTAGTGAAACTGCGGAAGAGTCGAACGAGCTTGCGCTGACAAGACTTAGAGCACGCGGCAAACCTCGAGGAACCTGGAAGGCGGAACTTGGCGGAACCCGATTGGTTTCAGTTGAAGCCAAGGTAAAGAATGTCGGCAGCGTGACGGCCGAGCAGGTCAAAGTATTTGTAGAACTTCCCAACGGAGAGCAGGTACAGCTCTCTGGACCCGGCTCAGTCGACAGAAACGAAACAGAGGTTTATTCCGCCTCCGTCGGGAAGCTTGTTCGCAGCTCAGACGAGCTGCGGGTAGTAATGGAATGCGCTAATTGTAGGAATTAGGAGTCGCTTGTATACTAGTTTGATAACATACTGTAATAACGAAATAAAAAACTACAGATTAAACTAGGAAAAAGTAAGCGAAATCATCAAGAATTATCGCATTTTGCACGATTTGCAGTGTGTAGGAGTGGGGTCCTACATTTTTTGGAGCGTTTTTATCTAGGGTGTTGAAGATGGTTTTCTCTAGCCGTGAGGCAGAGTCTGAGCGCGGCATTGCGATAGTCGAATTTGTTATCGCACTTCCTTTTCTCGTAGCGTTGTTCATGAGCGTCTACGATGTCGGGCAAGTTCTCAATCAGTATCTGCTGATGAACGAAGCAGTGCACGAAGGTGCGCGGATGGCTTCGGGTCAAATAGATCTCACTCAAGTCGCAGAGTATCAACAGCTAACGGCGGATCAGCACTGCAGCGGCGGTGCGAGCAGCGGCGGTGATTCCGAGTCCCACCAGGAATTTCACGAACGCATTATGGGGCTGGTTAAACTGCAGAACGCCTGGGTAACCGGCAATTCAGTTTGTATAAAAACCGGACTAACACCCGGTGCTGCCGCAGGGGATCAGAATGTTTATGTTCGCGCGCAGGCAACGTATCAAGGTTTGTTCCCGCTGTTTAACGGTCTTTCAATTTCTGTGCAGGCCGAAGCTCCGTACTTGTACTGACACAGCATTGTAATTTTAAATTCGCAATTTGAACTAAGCTACCGACGCAGCACGCAAAACTTCGCGTAGACGCCATAGTTTCATGTTCTTTAAAGTAGTGTTGCCGCTTTCCCTGCAACACTAAATACTCCTCTAGATCGAGCGAAGTTTTACCAGACCTTATTTTACCGCTCATTTCGCTCGATAGATCATCTAAAGTGACGGGACTTTAGGTCGAACCGAACGCTATATGTAAGGTGTAAGATGCAGGATGAATTTAGGACCGGCGACGGACTGAGGCGAGTCTGCGCCGAAGCGTTTAACAATCGAAGTGTAACTTGTGATGCACGCGGTGTCGCGCTGGTTCACCTTGCGCTGATTCTTCCCCTGCTTTTGTTGTTTGCAATTGGCTTGATGGACTTTGCGCGGCTGATGGCCGTGCAGGCGATCGTAAACAAAGGCGCGGAGAACGCAGCAAGCCTCGCTTCCAAATTACCAAACCTCGACATCGACTATCGTGGGATGGATACTAACAGCCAAGAGTATTTGGATTATGTTGCTGCCCGCGATGCTGTGCTCCGGTCTGCAGTGGAATTTCCGCTTGCTACGTTGGTCGATGACTACAACGTCGCTTCTTCGATGAAGCTCGTCGACTTCCGTATGGTAGACCAAGGACTCAATATTGGAGCAGGTTCACCGCCGGAGCTTATTTTTGGTGCGGCGATGATTCGTCCCGGCGAGCGCGCCGAGCGCGAAGCAAGTAGCGGCAACTGGGTGAATCACGACGGCTTTCCGCCAACCGGCAGCGGACAAGCGCCGCCGCAAAATCAGGAAATGCTGCAAAAGCGCTTTCCGATTGAGGTTTACGTGGAGGCCGATGTGCAAATGCTGCTTCCCGGCTTGGACCAGATTCGCGTGCGCGGTATTGCCCGTTCATATCACGAAATCACTCCGCAGGGGCCACTGCCGGTAAGTGCTGTAAGCACAAGCGGTGGGCCGACGACGACCAGCACTAGCTCTACTACTACGACTACAACCACTACAACCGCGTCGACGACTACAACCACGACCGCCTGGGGCTGTGTAGTGAATTGGGGATACTGCATTGTTCAGACCGTGACTACTTTCCTTCCCGGAGACGCAAAGTGCCCGGTTAATGTTACCGGTCCAGGTGGGCAGTGTCTTTGCGATAGCTGTCCAGGGACGGCTCACCACTAGAAGCTTAGTAGACCTAGACCTATGACTTGGCGCAAGCGGAAAGCAGGAGATGCAAATAATGAGGCGGGGGCGGTCTTAATGATTGTCGCCATCCTCGGAGTAGCGCTTCTAGTTTTTGCGGGCTTGGCAATCGACACGACTATAAGTGCTACGTCTCAGTCGCAAATGAGATACCGCGCAGAGTTTGCAGCACTTGGCGCTCTCAGAAAATACCACGAAGAGCCAGGTAGTTATGTAGACAAGCTTGAAGCGGCAAGACTAAGAGCAGAAGAAATGGCGGGCCTTAACTTGTCAATTGGGCAAGCCTTCGAGAATAACCCCGGACAAGGTCAAGGAATCGGAACTAACTACTCAGGCTCGCCGTCTGCGGCGACCGGCGTCATTACGCCAGGTATCTGGCATCGTAGGCCTCCCGCTGATTGCTCGGGACAACCTTCCCCCTGCCCCTGTGACAATGGTGTTTGGATGGGTGCCTGTTTTCAGGAAATTGATCTTGATGACCCGTCACAACAGAACCTTACAGTTACGGGTTTCAAAGCTGATGTTTACACCCACACCACCTCGCCGATAGGGAGGCTCTTTGGCTCGTTAATTGATCAAGGCGAGCTAGAGCTGTCGGCAAGTGCTACAGCAAGCGTTGTCCCTCACCACGGAGTCATTCTATTAGATATATCTCGCAACGCTCACTTTGAAACTCATGTGCCTTACGAACGACACTCAACGATAGTGGATACAATTATTGAGCCCAGTGTTTCTGAGTCGGCATGGAAACTTGTTGGGACATCTTGCCCGGCTGACAATTCTAATCCCTGTCCTACAGCTGGCTCGTGTACTATAGGTGGCGGTTGGAGTCCTCCGGGGATGTATGACGCGATTTACAACTTTAACCTGATGGGACCGGTGCAGACCATGCTTCCTAGTTTGCGTACGATGATCGCCGCACCGCTGGCCTATCATACGAAGCATGCCAAGGATGACTACCAGTGTTTTCAAACAACTTACTCAGAGGACGGAGGAACTCCTCGCACAGAGGATTATTTGGTGGACACATTTCGGGGCACCACTCAGTATGGTGAATACAAAGGGCCGCAGCCATTGACCACACTTCTTCACGGGATAAATGCCGTCTACCGCCATTTGAACGCTTACCCTTCCCGCGGCGATAAATTAGCAATGATCGCTTTTGATAAGTCAGCGAAGATTGATATCAGGACTTTTCCACTTGAATCTCCAGGTGAAACCGGATTTCAAGACGCAATGGTGATAACTGATATTGCCAATGAAGACGCCGCTTCTCGTAGAAAGCGTTATGAGGATCATATGTTCTTTCCACGCGTCGAGGGTTATACGAATTATCCGCAAGCCCTTCGTGTCGCTATGGATATGCTTCTATCCGACCCTGAATCTCAATCGGCAGAAAACTTCGTGCTACTACTAAGTGATGGCTTAACTAACTGCACTGAAGCTGGGGTATGCAACTACGATCAACCGAGCTACTTAAACTCGCTCTCTGAATCTATGAACTTGATTCTAAATGACTACGTTGCTAATCAAATTAAGTTTCACATGGCGGTGGCGGGAGAAGTAACTCAGCCGCATACTATGCTAGCCTCAAGTCACTCTGACCCTTCAAAATGCATGTCTGAAGACGAGGCACGTTTATTTAACCCGCCATTGGACTTTGTGGATGTGGTAAATGGCAGTGCTACGTTCGCCGATGCCACGACTGGAGACGGATTTTATTATCATCCACTTACCTTTTATCACGCGGTCAGAGCGACTGACGGGCTATGGCTACCACTTAGGCCCTGCTGCGAAACTTCTCCCGGAGTGTGTGGCGATGTTAGAGGCGATCTCACAGCAACCTGTGCGGCAGCCGCTCCGGGCGTCAATGGAAACTTGCCCAAAGTAGCAACGCACGCCGATTACACTGATCCCTACGGACGCTTGACCTGTGATGCTGAGGGACGTACGCGAAGTGTTCAGCTGCAAGACTATGTAAACAAGATCTTCGAGCGAAATCCGTACGTCTTAGTGGAATAAAAAACCCGCTTGGCTATTACACCAAGCGGGCCAGACCACCCCTACGCAGTCTCCTTACTGAATAACTAGATCCATCTCAGGAGTATAAAGC
>JAUIIP010000181.1 GCA_030431555.1 bacterium | reverse complement strand
TCAGGACAACAGAGTGCTCTTGTAAATTGTGCCCTTCGCCCGGAATATAGCTGGTAACTTCTATTCCATTGGTCAAACGCACACGGGCAACTTTACGCAAAGCAGAGTTCGGTTTCTTAGGGGTAGTCGAATATACTCGGGTACATACCCCGCGCTTTTGCGGACAGCTTTGCAGCGCTGGAGCAGTAGTGCGCTTTTTCTGACGTTTACGCCCCTTTCGCACAAGCTGGTTAATGGTCGGCATCGCTAAAATCTACAGTAATTTACTATCTTTAAAATTTACGGTGACAAGTTTCCGTCCCCGCCCGCAAACGACCGGGGAACCGAAACCCGCCGTATCTAGCACCAAAAAAGCCTGATTGTCAAAAGACTTGGCCGATTAAACTGCCAAATTCCCCTGTTCGCTCAGCGAGCGCCGCAGCAGCAGTCTCTCCTAGAAGAATCTGCTGCTATTGCGGCAACTTACACCTTAAGGGTTTAGACAGGCCCTTCAGCCAAATTAGGCCGTAGGATGTGTCGAAGTCGGCTTCTTTTCGCCGCCGGGAACCACTACCACAGCTGCTCCACGCGACTCTTCGGCACTCGGCTCCTCAACGTCGAGAACGTAATCGTCAGGATGCATCGAGCCGGTTCCAGCCGGAATCAAACGTCCCATGATTACGTTCTCTTTCAGGCCGCGCAAATAGTCGACCTTGCCGCTGATTGCAGCTTCCGTGAGAACCTTGGTGGTTTCCTGAAAGCTGGCCGCCGAAATAAAGCTCTCGGTAGTCAAAGAAGCTTTGGTAATTCCTAGCAGCAGCGGCTCGTAAGTAGCCGGCTCGCCGTCTTCGCCCAGCACCCGCTCGTTTTCGGAGTTGAACTCGAAACGATCGACCGAGTCACCCGGCAAGAAGCGCGTATCACCTACTCGAACAATTCGCACCTTGCCAAGCATCTGCCTAACAATAACTTCGATGTGCTTGTCGTGAATCTTCACGCCCTGCAGACGATAAACCTCCTGGGTTTCGTTCACCATGAACTTCGCCAATTCCTCGACTCCAAGCACTCGCAGGATATCGTGCGGGTTGGGCGAACCACTGGTTAGTGGGTCGCCGGCACGCACAACATCGCTATCTTGAACGAGGATGTGAATGTTCTTTGGTATCAGATATTCGCTGGGCTCGCCGACTTCAGGGGTCACGATAATCCGACGCTTACCGCGCGAATCGTCACCGAAACTGATCGTGCCGTCGATATCTGAAATCTCGCTCGGGCTCTTCGGCTTGCGCGCTTCAAACAGCTCGGCAACTCTTGGAAGACCACCTGTAATATCTTTTGTCTTGGTAGTTTCACGCTCACGCTTAGCGAGCACTGCTCCAGGAAATACCTTCTCGCCGTTCTCGACGATTACTTTTACGCCCACCGGGAGATAAAAGACGTGCTTTTCGCCGCTGTCTTCTTCAACAACGATCGCCGGACGCAGCTGCGAGGTTCGATCGCGAGCCTCTCGCACCTGCTTCTCCGCGAAACCGGTTCGTTCGTCAGTTTTCTCTTCCAGAGTTTGGTCGTTCAAGTCCTGCCAATGAACCGTCCCACCGTACTCGGTTAGAGTCGGAATAGAGAACGGGTCCCATTCGGCAAGCATATCGCCCGACTTGATTATGTCGTCCTCGCTTGCAGAGACCACAGCACCATAAACTAATGAATGGCGCTCTCTCTCTCGACCGTCTTTCGGATCGATTACCGAGATTTCCGCTTTGCGGCCCATAACAACTTTTCCGCGCGGAGATTCGACGATGTTGGCTTCCTTGTAATGCACCTTACCAGGATAGCGCGCGAGCAGGTTTGTTTGCTCCGCACGACCGGTAGCCGTTCCACCGATGTGGAACGTACGCATAGTAAGCTGCGTTCCTGGTTCACCAATCGACTGAGCGGCAATAACACCGACAGACTCACCCATGTTAACCAAGTGTCCACGAGCTAAATCACGCCCGTAGCACAAAGCACAGAGGCCGAATCTGGTCTCGCAAGTTAGAGGCGAGCGAATGAACAAACGATCAATTCCTGCATCAACGATCACTTGAGCAAGCTCTTCGTCGATCTCTTGATTCGCTTTAACCAGCACATCACCGCTAATCGGATCATGGATGTCGATCGAAGCGGTACGGCCAAGGATACGCTCATAGAGCGGTTCGATCTCTTCACCGCCCTCGGTCAAGGACATTACTTCGATCCCGTTTAGAGTTCCGCAGTCATGCTCCGTCACAACGGCGTCCTGAGCCACATCAACCAAACGTCGAGTCAAATATCCCGAGTTAGCGGTCTTGAGAGCCGTATCTGCCAGACCCTTCCGAGCACCGTGAGTAGAAATAAAGTATTCACCCACGGATAGACCTTCACGAAAGTTCGCTTTAATCGGAGTTTCGATAATCGAACCGTCCGGCTTCGCCATCAAGCCGCGCATTCCGGCTAACTGACGAATCTGCTGTCCGGAGCCACGCGCGCCGGAATCAGCCATCATGAAAATCGGGTTAAAACTTGGACCGGATTTGCTTTCCGCCTGACCACTCGGATCTTCGAATGTTGTCATCGAGATACCGCTCATCAGTTCGCTTGCAACTCTGTCCGCCGTATCCGCCCAAATATCAATCGCCTTGTTGTAACGCTCACCCGCAGTAATCAGACCTTCCTGATACTGACGCTCAACTTCACCGACTCGATTATCAGCTTCTTCAAGCAGAGTGTGCTTGGCATCAGGAATACTCATGTCCGCGATAGCAATCGAACATCCGGCAATCGTCGCGTAGCGAAAGCCCATGTCCTTCATTTTATCGGAGAGCAGAACAGTAGCCTTATCACCGCACTCACGGAAGCAGGTGTCGATCAAAGCACCGAGGTTCTTTTTCTTCATCGGCTTGTTAGCATGGTCGAAACTGAGACCTTTCGGGAAGATATCGTACAGCAACACTCGACCAACTGTGGTTTCATGAATCTTGCCGTCGATTCGGACCTTGATTGCCGCCTGAAGATCAACCGTCTTCATTTCAAAGGCCATTACGACCTCTTCCGGGCTCGAGAAGGCTCGTCCACTGCCTTTGGCGAATGGGCGCTCACGAGTCATGTAATACAATCCCAGAACTATATCCTGAGAAGGCCCGATAATCGGCTTGCCGTTTGCGGGAGACAAGATGTTGTTCGTAGACATCATCAGTACCCGCGCTTCAACTTGAGCTTCAACCGAAAGCGGCACATGCACCGCCATTTGGTCACCGTCAAAGTCCGCGTTGAACGCCGTACAAACCAGCGGATGCAGCTTAATCGCCTTACCTTCAACGAGCACAGGCTCAAAAGCTTGAATACCAAGCCGGTGCAGCGTCGGCGCACGGTTGAGCATTACAGGATGCTCTTTAATCACCTCCGCCAAAATATCCCAGACGATCGATTTTTCCTGCTCGACCATCTTCTTGGCGCTCTTAATAGTGGTTACGAAACCACGTTCTTCGAGCTTGTTGTAAATAAAAGGCTTAAACAGCTCTAGCGCCATCTTCTTAGGGATACCGCACTGGTGTAAGCGTAGTTCTGGACCGACAACAATTACGGAACGGCCCGAATAGTCGACCCGCTTACCAAGCAGGTTCTGACGGAAACGACCACCCTTACCTTTAAGCATGTCGCTCAAAGATTTGAGCGGACGCTTGTTCGGGCCCGTGATGACTCGACCGCGTCTTCCGTTGTCGAACAGAGCATCAACCGCTTCCTGCAGCATGCGCTTCTCGTTGCGAATAATGATGTCCGGCGCATTTAGTTCGAGTAAACGCTTCAGACGGTTATTGCGGTTTATTACCCGGCGGTACAAGTCGTTGAGGTCACTCGTCGCAAAACGCCCGCCGTCGAGCGGAACCAGCGGACGAAGATCGGGGGGAATAACCGGAACACACTCCAGAATCATCCATTCCGGCTTGTTGCCGCTGTCGAGCATCGAATATACGACTTTCAGCCGCTTAGCGATTTTCTTACGCTTGGCTTCGTTGGTCGCATCTGCCAAATCCTGGCGCAGCTTTGGCGCGAGGTCTTCAAGATCAATCGCCTGAAGCATTTCGCGAATCGCTTCAGCACCGATACCGGCACGAAAATCAACTCCGCCTTCAGCAATTACGTCGCGGTATTCTTTTTCCGTAAGCAGGTCGCCATAGGAAACCTCTTCAAGATCACCCGGATCAAGAACGACATAAGCTTCGAAATACAGCACCTTCTCGAGATCGCGCAGCGTAAGGTCAAGCAAGTTACCGATACGGCTCGGCAGACTCTTAAGGAACCAAATATGGGCAACCGGCGAAGCCAGCTCAATATGTCCCATGCGATCACGGCGCACCTTCGAAAGCGTTACTTCCGTTCCGCACTTTTCGCAGATGATTCCGCGATGACGCATCCGCTTATATTTACCGCAGATACACTCGTAGTCCTTCACCGGGCCGAAAATCGCACCACAAAACAAGCCGTTTCGCTCCGGCTTAAATGTCCGGTAGTTAATAGTTTCCGGCTTGGTAATATGACCGTGCGACCATGAGCGGATCTTCTCCGGACTCGCGATCGATATTCGCATCGCCTCAATGTTTGAAGGGTTTTTGGGCTTTTCAAACAGGCTAAACAGATCATCCATTATTTGGTTTCCCCTTCCAGGCTAATTAGATTCTAGACCTACTCGGCAGCCGCATCACCGGACGAGGACGCTGCTGCGCCTGCTCCCGGCATAAGTCGCGCTACTTGAGAAGCACCGTTGCTTTCAGCTGTCCCCTGCGGCTGTGCAGTCGGCTGCACCGGCTCGCGTTCAACCAGCTCTACGTCGAGTCCAAGGCTCATAAGCTCCTTCGTCATTACGTTGAATGACTCAGGCAGTCCCGGCTCCAGCACGTTTTCGCCTTTCACGATTGCTTCATACATGCGCGTGCGGCCCGCTACATCGTCCGACTTGACCGTTAGAAACTCTTGAAGCGCATATGCTGCCCCATAAGCTTCCAGCGCCCAAACCTCCATCTCTCCAAGCCGCTGCCCACCGAACTGCGCCTTACCACCGAGCGGCTGCTGCGTAACCAAAGAGTAGGGCCCAATCGAGCGAGCGTGAATCTTGTCATCGACCAAGTGGTGAAGTTTGAGCATGTACATCACACCCACCGTCACCTGCTCTTGGAACGGTTCACCCGTTCGTCCGTCGAACAACATGCTCTGCGCGTAATGCGGCAGCTCACAAAGGTCGAGTAGACTGTGAATCTCAGTTTCAGAAGCACCCTCAAAGACCGGAGTCGCTACGTGAATACCGCCCATGTTGGTTTGACCGACCTGCAGCACTTCAACGTCGTTGAGCGACTTGAGGAACTTGCCGTGCGCCGACTCAGAGTTCAGCCCTTCGGTCAAATAACGCCTTGTGCCTTCCGCCGCTGTCGAGAAGCTGGGTGATGAATCACGCATCGAACTGCGAACCTGAATGTCCGGGTCGCTGATTTTTTCCACCAGGTCACGGATCTTTCTACCAACTTCGTAGCACGCCCAGCCCAGATGCGTTTCCAGAATCTGACCGACGTTCATACGCGAAGGAACACCAAGCGGGTTCAGCACCATATGCACCGGCGACCCGTCAGGGAGATACGGCATATCTTCCTGCGGAAGAATTCGCGAGAGCACACCTTTGTTGCCGTGACGTCCGGCCATCTTGTCACCAACCGACAGACGACGTTTGATAGCAACAAACACCTTAACCATCTTAATAACGCCCGGAGGAAGCTCATCACCTTCTTTCAGGCGCTTAATCTTCTCAGCAAGCGCGGCCCGCTTGTTGTTAATTAGCTGGCCGGTTCCAACGACAATTCGGCTGATTTCACCGTGAAGCGACTCATCGCCGACTTGAATGTCGCGCAAGTATTCAAAAGGAACGCTTTCGATAAGCTCAGTCGTAATCTCCTGACCTTTAGCGACCAACTGTTTGCGGCCTTCATCTACCAAGCGCGCAGTCGTGACTTTCCCGGAAAGCAGACCTGTAAGCTGGCGAAGGGCGCTCTCACGCAAAATGCGAATTTCGTCGCGCTGATCCTGCTCAAGCTTGGCGATTTCGTTCTTTTCGATTTGAAGCATCCGCTCATCCTTGTCGGTGCCCTTTCTCGAAAAAACGTGAGCTGCAATCACAGTTCCTTCAACCCCAGGAGGCAGCCGCAGACTCGTATCGCGAACTTCTCCTGCTTTCTCGCCAAATATCGCACGAAGCAGCTTCTCCTCCGGCGAGAGCTGGGTCTCACTCTTTGGAGTTACTTTACCGACCAGAATATCACCGGAGCCCACTTCGGCACCGATTCGGATAATTCCGGAATCGTCCAGATTCTTCAGCGCTTCCTCACCTACGTTCGGAATGTCTCGAGTAATCTCTTCCTTTCCGAGCTTAGTGTCACGAGCGATACACTCGAACTCTTCGATATGGATCGAAGTGAATACGTCGTCACGCACTAAGTTTTCGCTGATAAGAATCGAATCCTCGAAGTTGTAACCCTGCCACGGCATAAACGCGACGAGCACGTTTTGACCGAGAGCCAGCTCACCGCGGTCAGTCGACTGACCATCTGCGATTACCTCGTTGGCTTCGACTTTGTCTCCAACGCGAACAATCGGACGCTGGTTAATACAGGTGTTCTGATTCGAGCGCTGATATTTAATCAGATTGTAAATGTCTACGCCCGTATCCAGAGGATCTTCGGTCAAGTTGTCTGACTTAAGAACGATACGCGTTGCGTCGACCGCTTCAACGATACCTGCACGCCTAGCGACGACTGTCGCCCCGGAGTCACGGGCAACAACAGCCTCCATCCCGGTTCCAACCAGCGGCGCGTGAGTCTTGAGCAGCGGCACAGCTTGGCGCTGCATGTTCGAACCCATCAATGCGCGGTTGGCGTCGTCGTTTTCAAGAAACGGAATAAGCGATGCTGCCACACTAACGAGCTGGTTAGGACTTACGTCCATCAAGGTAACTTCTTCACGCGGCACGCGCTGGAACTCGTTATTCTTACGAGCAGACACGAACTCATCGACAAAGAAATTGTTGTCATCGAGCGCGGCATTCGCCTGAGCGATAACCTGACGCTCCTCCTGCATAGCAGATAGGTACGTAATCTTGTTGGTTACTTTGCCGTTCTCATCAACTACTCGATACGGAGTTTCAACGAACCCGAATTCATTGACTCTCGCATAGGTTGCCAATGAAGAAATTAGTCCAATGTTTGGACCTTCAGGGGTCTCAATCGGGCACACTCGTCCGTAGTGAGTCGGGTGTACGTCGCGAACCTCAAATCCCGCTCGCTCACGCGTAAGACCACCAGGCCCGAGAGCACTCAAGCGGCGTTTGTGCGTGATTTCGCTGAGCGGATTTGTCTGATCCATAAACTGGCTCAGCTGGGAGGAACCGAAGAACTCCTTAATTACAGCAGAGACCGGCTTGTAGTTGATCAAGTCCTGCGGCATCAGGGTCTCAATGTCCTGAATGCTCATGCGTTCCTTGATCGCACGTTCCATGCGAACAAGACCAAGGCG
>JAUIIP010000180.1 GCA_030431555.1 bacterium | reverse complement strand
AATTGCTGAGATCACTTGCCGTTTGGAGTGCGGTGCGCAGATCGAGCCAAATCGCGGACGAGTGCAGTATGGAGCCGGCAGAGGAGCAGCAGTTGGTCAGCTCCCGTTTGGCCGCAGCTTATCGCTTACTGCTTGAGCTCGATCGGCCGAGAGTAATTCTGATTTCCGGTTCCGTTTCAAACCGTGAAACGATCGTCCCCGCGCTGGCGGAACTGCTGAATGCCGAAATTGTCGGAATCGAGGGCAAACCCAGTGAACAAACACCCCAGTTTGACGCTGTTGAGGCAGTTGCTCGCAAGGCTTTTCGTTGCGGAGCACCGCTTATTATTTCGGCCGATAGCCTTTCCAGGCCGCTACTTGAGCTATCGCTAGGGCTTGGAAGAAACCACGGATTGGCGGCAACAAATATAAGTCTTCGTAGCGAGTTAGATCGAGAAGCCCCCAGCGCGTTCGATGATTGGACCAGCTTCACAGCTTGCAATGTGGTTGAGCTTGAAGCATCGCTTCCGATGCCTGAAATGTGCCGTGAAATCTTGTACACAATTCGCCACCAGTAGCGAACTTTCACTCGACGAATCGAATAAATACGGGCTAGCCCGCTTAAACTTCATCAAGAATCGGGGTTTTAAGTTTGCAAGTAAAGCAAAGGTTTGCCATAGCATTTAGTTACGAATCGTAGTCAGAATGCGATTCTAGGATAAATCCTTAATGGAGGAGAGGTCGGTATGAAAAGTCTTGTATCGTCAGTGCGTGGACGACGTCTGGCGAAGGACGAGCGCGGCCAAGGTTTGGCGGAGTATATTATCATCGTTATCCTTGTCGCGATTATCGTTCTAGTTGCTGTGCGTTTCTTCGGTGAGAGTGTTTTCAATCAGTTCGAAAACGCTACTAACGAAATTGATACGCTTCAGGGCGGCGCACCTTAATCCGCCAACTTAGAGCGCTAAGAACGGAGCCCTTGGCAACGCTGGGGGCTCCCTGAGCGTTTTGATGAAGACGTGCGGAGAAACTTCAAGCAGCGATTATCAGATTGTCGCGGGCAAGGCTTAGCTGAATACATTATTGTCGCTATCCTTGTCGCGATAATCCTTATCGTTGCAGTTCGCTATTTCGGCTCGAGTGTCAGCAATCAGTTTGAATCGGCCACGAGCGAAATTTCTTCGCTGGAAGAAGGCGGAAAAACCGCCGAAGCCGGCTCAGCCGACGCAGCGAAAGCATCGGGAGAGGCCGGCGCAGCCAGTCGTTATAGTCGGCAGAGCGGTGACGACTACGAAGACGCATCGTCGAGTTCGACGAGTCGCAAGTCTAGCAGCACGGGCGGCACCAAGGGCGGCTCTGGGGCTGCAGGTGGTGGAGCAGAGGATGAGGACCTTACCGAGTCACTCGGTAAAGACGGTGTCGGTTTGCGAGAGGTTAACCCGGCTGAGGATCTCATAATCGATTCTCAGACATTGTGGTTTCTAGGCCTGATAATCGTTGCAGCCGGTATTGGAATCGCCATGCATTTTGGTAAAGACCGAAATAAGAAGAAAGGCAAGAAAGAGAAGAAAAAGCAGAAGAAGGAAAAGCGCAACCCTTTTTCCAAGCGAAGCAATTCCGACGGTCAGGCGATGGTTGAGTTCCTTTTCGTCGCCATCACATTCCTTTTTACGATACTGGGTGTAATTCAGCTGGCAATGTGCCTAAACGCGTACGCACTTGTGCGATACGCCGCATACAACGCAGCTCGAGCCGCTGTCGTCCACGGGGCGGACGAGGACAAGATGCTCGATGCAGCTCGCATCTCACTACTGGCGGTCTTCCCGCGCCACGGTCGAGCGGACACAGGTCTGGGCATGACCGAAAACTATTTAGGCGCTTTAGCAACTGATGAACTTCCCATTTTCTCCTACTATCTTGAGCCGATTACCGAGGTCAGCATTGTTGACAATTTTAACGCAAGCGGCGTGATTACTTTCGATGACCCAGAGGATTTCGACAAAGCTTTCCTGACAGTACAGGTCGTACATCGGTACGAACTCGTAATCCCGCTCGTTAATCGCATTATCTTTTTTATTTATAAGCTTTGGCGCGAAGAGGGGGGGCGCTCCGGCCGCGATTTACTTCAAGCATCAGCCGAAACTGACAGACTTAGACGCAGCGGAGATTTTCAGGGGATAGAGTACCGAATTCCCCTTGTTGCCCACTATACGATGCGGCTGCACAGCGACTATGAGGCCGGCTAGATGAATAAGCTGCTTAAGTTTCGCAGAGGCCGCGGTGCCAACGAACGCGGGCAGGTCCTCGTTATTGGACTGTTCGTAGTCGTAGGCCTGACAATGGTTGCTCTTACGGTTGCCAACGTCGGAATGATGGTGGCTGAGAAAATCCATCTCCAAGACGCAGTCGATGCCGCGGCTTACTCAGCTGGTGTCGTCGAAGCGCGTTACATGAACCTAAGCGCGTATGTAAATCGCGCGATGGTCGCCAACTACAACTCGATGGCGTTCAACACCGCCGTCTGGGCATTGATCGACGCAGACGACCACGGCTTGGCGCTGATTGCGATGATCCTGTACTTGGCCTCAATAGTACTTACGATCATAGGATATGGTTCGACTGTCGACAGCGTAGCGGACGCGGTTCATGCTGTGCATAAAGCCGCGCATACGATGAACCACTACGCGAACGAATACTTCGCGCAGGACGAAAACGACCTCAACCAATACATTGAGATGTACAATATCAACATTCTCACGATGTATCAGGGGATGCTGTATGCCGCGATGCAGTCTTCACGCTTCGAAGTCATTGACCAAGTCGCTAAGAAAATGGACGAAGAGATTGTTACTACGACGATGCTCGGTCTAGGCGCTGAGGCGGTAAGCTACGATGAACTCGCCAAAGCGGTCGACTGGGTCATAAAAGATCCCGACAAGCTCGATGAGCCGTTCAAGACCTTTCAAGACCGCTTCAACAAAATGGCCGGTGAGGACGACGACACGGATGACCACGAGTACATGCTCGCAGCCGTCACGGAAGCCAGTCTCGATAAGTTCACGGCAGGTCGTGACCGCGACGGGGACTTTGATCAGTTAAGACGAATTCCAAACATTAGTAATATCTTTCCCGCCTCTGGAACAATTGAGACAATTATCGAAGTCGCATGTGAAATCCTGACGCTGAGCTTGGGAACCTGCGACGCGGATGTGAATCTTAGCATCGGCGCGTCCATGCGAGAGGGCCAGGAAGACCTTGCAAGCCAGTCGCACGTGCCCTTCATCGCCCGGCGCAGATACCGCGAAGTGAACCTGTTCGGCATCGATTTCACCTTCGACATTCAGATCTCTGACGCGATCGAGTTCGACTTAGGAGACATCGGCGGCTTCTCGGGGGCGCAAGGCCACACCAGCGCCGAGAAGAAAGCCGACGTAAAGAACCGCGCAAACCTAATCGACATTCTAAACGACTTCGACTTCGCCCGCGCATTCCAATGCATTCTCTCCGGCTGCAGCCTGAACGAAGCCAATATATCCGCTGCCGAGCTTATGGGCGTCATTCCGCCGATAGTCGTCGACGATCACTGGGACGGATCTTTCGATGACCTGTATCCCGATAACTTTCTGGAGATTTACCCCCCGGGCGGAGGTCAGGCTGCAGGCATCGAATATGCGATTAAAGTTTATACGGAAGGAAAAGAAGAAGGCGTGCCGAAGTACGATTGGCAAGTAGACTTGCCGAACGTCGGCATACCGCACTTCCACTACGACACTTCCATCGGGCAGGAGCGGCCGGACGGCAACTCACGCTCGACTAACAACAATCGGCTGACTGGTCCATCAATCGCCGTTGTCGGCGTTAAGAGCGGCGATGACGTAAACAGTATCCGCGGGCTCGGCACGGAACGCTATCCTGCCGGGATTGGAAACGCTTATTCGATAACAGCAATCGCCCGTTCCCAGGTTTACTACTTGAAGAACCCGAACAGGCCCGACGAAAAGCCGAGTTTATTTAATCCGCACTGGGTGGCTAGACTGGCGCCGCTTGATGAAGAAGACGTTCCGGTTCTGCTTCGCAAAGGGCTGCCGTTTGTTGCGGGAACTGGAACGGTCATCGAACCAACGCATTGAGGAAGAGTATGAGGCAAATCCGCACATATACAATCTTCCGACGCAGCTTGGGAGCAAAGGGGCAGGCTATGACCGAATTTGTCATCCTGCTGATTGCTATCATGACCATGTGCGCAGGAATGCTTTATGTAAGCCGCCTGCTTACATTTCAGTATTGGGCTCAGCAGGAGGCGCGTTTGATAGCGTTCGAACAGACCTGGCACGCACACTCTGCCTACACTGACCCGGCTACAGATCCGATTGAGAATCTCGATGACGGTCCGAAATACCGCAGGCCCCGCGCCGTCGAACGACTTCAAGACGATGCCAATAAGCAGCTCAACAACGACGGAGACGTTACCGACCTAACCGGGTTTTGGGCTAAGCTAAATTTATTTGATTTCAAACCTGCAAAGGAAGAAGAGAACCAGCCGCAGATAATGCTCGCAAAGCGTGCGCGGTCGATCTGGTCCCGAAGAACAGACGAACTGTTTGACGGTGAGTTTTCACTTGTTAGCACGGCGTTTGCCAGCCAGGGGGTTTTTGGTCCCGGCGAGCGGGGAGGAGATGTATGGATGGACGACGATCTCCCTCCTAAGATTAAGCGAGCGGTCGAGCACAGCGTAAAGCTCGAGCGAGGAATGCAGCGAGTTCTCGAGATGCGAGGCTTCGGTGACAGCTTCTGTGCAGCAATGACAGGTTTTATGGAGCGCAGAGGACTTTCCGAGCAAAATTCCGAGTTCAGTTCCGACGACTGCGGCAGACGCTACAATCGCGATTTCGGAATGCATCTCGCGCATAATGTCGATTTCCAGAATTTGTTCCGTGACTTCGGTTACCAGCTCGAAGGAGGATTCGGCGAACGTGAAGCACTGCAAGTTGCTTTAGAGCAGGAAATATCCGGTCAATTCTATTCCTTCTTTGACACGACGGTCCGAGCAGCGATGATTGGTGCGATTCCATATATCGTCGCCCAGCGGCTCGATTATGATTTCATTGAGGACAGCCAGTATGTCCTCGACCTAATAACCGATGCTAGATACATGGGCTCTTCCGTCGCAGTCACCACGATCGCGGGTGACCTCGCAACACTTTCGGTACTCCCCCCGGGCAGCAACGCTGATGATGAATTCGAGTTTGAACAGACCGTCAACGAAGTGCTGCACCACGACGCTGCTGATTTTTTCGGCAGCTACGCGCCGGGAGTTGATAACGGCTTCTTCCTCAATCCGTTCTATCTTCCTGTGCCGCCCTACTTTGGGCAGGTCGCCGGCAGTCTTCAAAGTGGTTTGATGCTTAACGTTCTCTCCAACGAGGACGGCGGCTTCTTGTCTGTCGGAGATGACATAACGGACACGCTCGTTCACCAATCGAATAAGGAAGCAATTGTAGAATACCCGGCCCAGAATGGCTTGTTTCCGGCAGCAATTAGGCGGTGGGGTGGAGATAGAACTCTGCGAGCCCGTTTTTATCTTGTAACGCAGCCGTGGCATATCACGCGCCGCGAAGGTCCTTTCGGCGATTTCCGCGAGAAAGGCGGTCAGTTTGATGCGTACGATGAAGAAACGGACGAAGCAATGCTGCGCCGGAGAGTCGGCGGCTTGTGGCTCCTGCCTTCCGATTTGACCGCGATGATGGAACCGATCACCGACCTGCTGCCTGGGGAGCTCGGAGGTGTTGTCAACGTTTTCGAAGGAGTCGGCGGCTTTCTCGAAGAGATTATTACATTTGTAAAGAACAATCCGCTAAACGACATACTTAACTTCCTTGCCGACCTGCCGGGCATCGGCGCAATCGTGCCGACATTTCCGGAATGGCCGTCTGTGCGCCCCGGCGCTTATCCTAACTCTGAAGAACTTACCGGCAATGACGGTGAGGGCAGCGATGAATTGATGGGCGAAAGCAGGGACTTCGACGACTACATCAAGGAACAAAAGAACAACGACCCAAAACCGGATCCAAAATTTAATTAGCCTAGTTATGACGACGCTATCGCTAGACAGTCCGCAGAAAGATTTAAAGCCGCTTAGCAGCGTATGGCTTCACGTTACAGTGGGACTGTTCGTTATTGTGTGCTCATTCATTTACGGACTTGTTCATGGCCTGAGCAAAAACGCTTCTGAGGCCGTCGCCGCTCGCTCACCACAAGATATGTATCCTTCCGTAGGCGTTAGCGGCCCCGTGGACTGGCCGCTTGACTACCCGCTTCCGTCGGGCATTAGAGTTGTGCCGATGGGCAATAGGATCGCAGTTAACGGCAAGAGTGCAGACATTGTTTCGTTCTTCACCAGTAAATCAGTTGCAAGCGTTGTCGATGACCAAATGGACCTCTGGCATGAGCGGGGCCTCAAATCAATCGCAGCCAAGGGCCCGACTCGAGCGACAGCAATATCCTTTGACACGCTTACCCAGCGCAAGCTGACAATGACAGCTTGGGAAGTCCCTAAACACCTCAGAGCTAAAATCTCCGGTGGCCAGCCGGTGCAGGGAGTTGTCGCGATCCATCACGGAACTTTGGAAGACATGGCGGAGCCGGAGGAGACGGCGGGTGAGATCCCCGGCGTGCCCGTAATGGACGGCTCGGACAAGGGCGCGGTATTCAGCTCGCTGGATCGCGGCGGCCGCAGTTACACCGCGGTTTACACCAACCCGGGCACACTCAGGGACAATGTGCTGTATTACGCCGAGGCAATGACCGCCTTGGGCTGGGAGCTAAAAACGCCCATCCAAATGTCACCGAAAATCCGGACAGAGACCTTCCACCGCGGTGGACAGGAAGCATCCCTGCTGTTTGCGCCGACCGATGTGGGAAGCAGCGACGATGAGGCTCAAACGCTCGTCACGGTGATAGTTGCACCTCTAAGCAACAGTTATCGGGGAGGACCAAGATGAATTTCATGGATTTCCTTCGATTCGTGCGAGCCCGTGCGGATCTAAAAATTCACCAGGAGTCCGGACAAACCATGACGGAATATATATTCCTGATAGTGCTGGTTGCGCTGGTATGCATCCCGCTTGTTGAGCTTTTGCCGCGCGCTGTTCTAGGATACGTTCGGCCATTTTACTATTGTCTTTCGAGACCAATACCCTAGTGGAAAAGATATCAAACGATCTTAAATTTGACGTCTAAGAGAGGAGCTGAGTAGACACGTGAGTGGACGACAGAAACAATTAATTTATGCGATCTTGATAGCCGTGGTCGCAGTTGTGGCTAACAAGTTTTACATCGAGAGCCGGGTCGACGAGTTTCGCCCCAAGAAAATAGTCAAGCTGATTCGCGCCAAGAAGGCTATTCAAGCCGGTGACACTCTTCGTAAGAAAGAGATCGAAAGCGTCAGGGTGCCGGCTCAATTTGCACCGCGCGTAGCAATTCGCGTCGTTGCTGAAAAGTGGCGCCGTCGTCTATGATGACCCTTCCCATCGTGCCGATGTGGCGGAATTGGTAGACGCGGTAGACTCAAAA
>JAUIIP010000179.1 GCA_030431555.1 bacterium | reverse complement strand
CTGTGCCCGGTACGGCGACGTTCTCCCAGAATTCCTGTCTAATTGCCGGAATTTTCTCAAGGGCCTCTTTTAGGCCTTTTTCGTTGCGGGCCATTCCGCACTTGTCGAGCATCAGCATTCCGAGTTCGCGGTGAAATGAGTCAACCGAGCGGCTGCCGTCAATCGAAAGCAGTTTTTCAGTTTGCTGCGCGACTTCTTTTTCCAAGGCATGATGTTCATCGCCCGCATCGATCGGCGTCGACGGTATGCGGGCAAGGTAATCGCCTATCGTGTAGGGCAGGACGAAGTAGCCGTCAGCTAGGCCCTGCATTAGAGCACTTGCTCCGAGACGGTTTGCACCGTGGTCTGAAAAGTTTGCTTCCCCAATCACGAAGAGTCCGGGAATTGTGCTCATCAGGTTGTAATCAACCCAAAGTCCGCCCATGCTGTAATGCGGTGCAGGATAGATGCGCATGGGGACTTCATACGGATTTTCATCCGTTATTCGCTGATACATATCGAACAAGTTGCCGTAGCGGGCGCTAATCGTATCCTTTCCTAAGCGATTGATTGCATCGCGAAAATCCAAATACACGCCGCGCTTGGTTGCGCCGACTCCTAGGCCGTTGTCGCAGGCTTCTTTCGCGCTGCGCGATGCAATATCTCGCGGGGCCAAGTTGCCGAAACTAGGATACTTACGCTCGAGATAGTAGTCGCGATCTTCTTCCGGAATGTCTCGCGGGCGCCGTGGGTCATCGGGTTTCTTGGGAACCCAAACTCGCCCGTCATTACGCAGAGACTCGGACATCAATGTCAGTTTGGCCTGCTGATCCCCGTGCTGTGGGATGCAGGTCGGATGAATCTGCGTGTAGCAGGGGTTAGCAAATGCAGCTCCCCGCTTGTAAGCGCGGAATGTGGCGGTGACGTTGCAGCCTTTCGCGTTAGTGGATAGAAAAAACACGTTTGAGTATCCGCCGGTTGCCAGGACTACCGCATGGGCAGCGTGAGACTCAATCTTGCCGGTTCTAAGGTCACGAGTGATTATGCCCTTGGCGTGACCATCGACGATTACTAGATCAAGCATCTCTTTAAAAACGTGCATCCGAACCTTGCCGCGTCCAATCTGACGGCTCAGTGCGGAATACGCGCCAAGCAGCAGCTGCTGACCGGTTTGTCCGCGGGCGTAAAACGTTCTTGAGACCTGAGCGCCGCCGAAGGAGCGATTGTCTAGTAGACCGCCGTACTCACGAGCAAACGGCACGCCCTGCCCGACGCACTGGTCGATGATATTGGCGCTTACCTCTGCGAGGCGATGAACATTGGCCTCGCGCGAACGAAAGTCTCCGCCCTTAACGGTGTCGTAAAACAGGCGATGGATGCTGTCACCGTCGTTGGGGTAGTTCTTGGCCGCGTTGATACCGCCCTGGGCGGCGATGCTGTGGGCGCGCCGGGGAGAGCCATGGAAGCAGAACGCATGCACATTATAGCCCAGCTCCGCTAAAGTGGCGGCGGCTGAACCGCCGGCCAGGCCGGTGCCGACGACGATTACGTCATATTTGCGCTTATTGGCCGGGTTAACCAGCTTGATATTAAAACGGTGTTTCGTCCATTTTTCCGCTATGGGGCCGGACGGGATTTTGGAATCAAGTTCCATGAGTTTCTCCAAACACTAGCCTACGATACCAAACTGGACAGCCAGCGGAATCGACGAAAATCCTAAACTAATCAGCAGCGCCAAAAGAACACTGAACTGCTTGATGCAAGAAACATAATTTTCATTTCGCAAGCCTAAGGTCTGCAGCGAGCTCTGGATGCCGTGGCTGAGGTGATATGCGGTAATAAGCATTGCGGCAACGTAGCCCCAAGCGACAATCGGAATACTGAAACCATGGACAATCATAGCGTAGACGTCATGCCTGCCTTGAGCATCGTGCATTGAAAAATGCTCAGGATGTGTAAGGCCTAAAGTAAAATGCGACAAATGATAGAATACATACAAAAGGATTAAGATGCCGGTAAGCGCCATTGTTCTCGAAGCCGCTGATGCTTCCATAAAATCCTTTTGTTGATACTGCGGACCGCGGGCCTGTCGGTTGCGTATTGCTAAAGTCAGCGCGTTCATCATGTGGAGGATGAACACAGCCAACAAGCCGATTCGCGCTGTCCACAACAGTCCCGGATTTCCCTTGAGTGCTGCCGCATAGGAATTCACCGCGTCGGGGCCGAGAAAGAACAGAAGGTTGCCGATTAGATGCGCAACAAGAAACAGAACCAGCGCAAGACCGGTAACAGCGACAAGGACTTTGCGGCCGATTGAAGACGAGAAAAAAGCTATTAGTGTGTCCATTTAAATTCCGGAGATTGCTGCCCTGGGGCATAGATTATGGTCGTACGCCGCCTAAGGCAAGAAAAGCCAGTCAATTAAGCTAAAAAAAGTAAGAAGTTACAAGAATTGTATACACGCGCATCTCCGCTTAAAAACTAGCAATAACTACGAAATTCTGTATGCAAGGTTCTATGACAGCGGGAATTTCTGTTCTTCCTCAGGAAATAGATTGATCCGCACTTTTTCACTCAAAGGTATTCTTGCCGAGCGCTCTGCTTGCTCTGATTGGTCGGCGTAGCCCAGGGCGATCATGACCGGCACGCTCATTGACGCCGGGATCTTGAGGATCCGCCTTACTCGAGACTCGTCGAAGCCCTCCATCGGACTTGTGTCTAAGCCGAAGGAGCGCGCCGCTATCATAAACGTCGCAGCGGACAGCATGGTTTGAGCCTTCACATAGTTTCGCGCGTCTGTCGGCGAAGTGATTGCGCTCGGAGTGGGTTTGAGCAGCCGTCTCAGCGGAATGCCGAACTTCTTTAGGAAGCCGAAAAGTCCGAAAGGACCGGTCCGGAAAAGCAAATCTACATTCTTGCGGTAGAACCTGCAGACTTCCTCCGGCAGTGCGCCGGATTTGCGTGAGAGTTCAAGTACCCGGTCATACTGCTCCTTCCAGCACTCCGGGTCGGCGACAAACACGACGACCACGGGAGCTTCAGTAACTTGGCGTTGATCCATCGCAGCAGCGCGAAGCTTCAGTCTCAGATCATCATCACGCACAACTACAAAATACCAGGGCTGCAGATTGAATCCGCTCGGGGCGCGGTTGGCAGATTCTAGAAGCTGCAAAAGAACTTCATCATCGACGGGTTTAGAATCGTAGAATCTGACTGATCGTCTCGCGTCAATCGATTCGATTGTTTCGTTTAAAATAGGCATAGCGTCACTACAATACCTAGGCCGGACTGCAGGCGTCACGAAAAGATTTGGGGCGAATGGGTAGCTTTTTGCTCTGATAATGACCATTCTTGCCGTTCAAAAACGACTTAGTTGCGGTGTCCTTGCTCTTGGAGCGCAGAAGACTTGCAGGTTCACCGGAAAAGACTACCCGGCCGCCTTGATCTCCCGGTCCGGGGCCGAGTTCTATTAAATAATCAGCCGAGCGAATGACATCGAGATTATGTTCGATGACCACTGCGGTGTTGCCTTTGCTGATGAGTTCATACAACACGTTGAGCAGCTTATCGATGTCGTTCATATGCAGCCCGGTGGTAGGCTCGTCGAGCACATATAAAGTATTCACAGCTTCTCTTGAGCCCAGCTCTTTTGCGATCTTCAACCGCTGAGCTTCGCCGCCGGAGAGAGTGTAGGTAGGCTGTCCGAGGGTAAGATAGCCCAGGCCGAGATGATGCACATAGTCCAGTGGGCGGCGAATGCGCGGATGGTTTTTAAAAATCTCGCGAACTTCATCCATCGTCATTTGAAGCAAGCGCCCAATTGAAACCCCCTGATACAGTAATTCCAATGTCTGTTCGTTGTATCTGCTTCCACCGCAGGCTTCACAAACAGTGACGGCTTCCGGCAGGAACGACATCGGTATTTTAGTGAACCCCTTGCCGCTGCATGCTTCGCAGCGACCTCCCGAAGTGTTGTAAGAAAAGTGGCTCTTGCCCCAGCCTCTGACGATGGCCTCCGGCAGTTTGGCGTATGCCGCACGGATGTCATCGAAAACCTTGAGGTACGAACCGGGGCAGGAACTGGGGGTTTTGCCGATTGGGCTCTGATCGATTTCTACAAAGCGCTCCAGCTCCGAGTCTCCGCGAAGTTCCTCCCAGCAGATGCTGTCGGTAATCGGATCGCCGAAGGCATCAAACACTGCCGGGATTAAGCACTCGTGGACAAGCGAGCTTTTGCCCGCCCCGGAAACGCCGGCGACTACAGTCAGCTTGCCGAGTGGAATCTTAGCGTTGATTTTCTTGAGGTTATTCGCCGAGGCACCTCGGATCTCAATAAACTTCCAGCCCCTTGTTCCTTTAGAATTAAGTTTTGGAGCCGGCAGACTTTCCCGCTGCTTGAGGGCCTTGCCCGTGGGAGACTCTGGATCTGCAATAATCTGCTCCAAACTGCCGGAAGAGACGATGCGACCGCCGCGAGAGCCTCCGCCCGGTCCCATGTCAATTATGTGATCCGCTCGGCGAATCGTTTCCTCGTCGTGCTCTACGACTATTACCGTATTGCCGGAATCGCGCAGTCCAAACAGAATTTGCATCAGCTGCTCGTGGTCCTTCGGGTGCAGTCCGATAGTCGGTTCGTCAAGGACATAGGCCACACCCGTCAGCGGAGATCCTAGTGAGCGGGCTAATCGCAAGCGCTGAGCTTCGCCGCCTGACAGAGTTGAAGTGTCTCGGTCGAGCTGGAGATAGTCGAGGCCGATTGATGCAATCGTCTCGAGCCTGAACTCCAATTCCTCGAGAATTGGTTTAACGATCGGGTCAAGCCGCCGATCAAAACTTAAGTCTGAAATAAACCGCGCGAGCTGCGGCGCGGTCATGTTCGCCAGCTCAAAAATCGGCTTTTCACCGATGTACACATGGCGTCCGAGCTTCTTGATTCTCGCTCCGCCGCACTGCGGGCACTCGGCTCCTGATTCAGTGCGGCCTCGACCCGAGCACTCCTCGCAAACTCCCCGTGAGCTGCTGAAAGAAAAGTCCTGGGGGTCGAGTTCCGCAAAACCGCGTTTGCAGACGGGGCACATGCGAGAGGTGGAGAGTGTCTCTGCTTTCGCTTTCTTATCGCCTACGGCAACTTCGAGCATGCCGTTGCCCAGCAGCAAACACTGCTCAACGGCGCTGCGCAGTAGTTCTCGGTTTTTGACGTTGCAGGCGGCCGAGGCTACGAGCAGCGAAATATAGTGCAGTTTGTGACGCTCAAGCCGCATGTTTTCTTCAATTGTAAGCAGTTTGCCGTCGACTTTGGCGTGAGTAATGTCGGCACGCAGGGCGCGATTAAACAGTTCGGTGTAGAAACCCTTGCGGCCAGAGATCACCGGTGCAAATAGATGCAGCCGCTCACCGTCGTGACGAGACAACAGGAGCTCGACGATCTCCTCTGCGTCGAAGCCGACGATTTTCTTGTCATGCTCCGGGCAGTGCTGAGTTCCGACCTTAGCGTAAAGCAGGCGCAGGTACTGATAAATTTCGCTTGTGGTAGCGATAGTTGAGATGCCGAGTCGAGCTGCAGTTTTTTGGGAAATCGCCACAGTCGGAGGCAGCGAACTTACGGAGTCAACGTCCGGGCGCTGCAGCTGTTTGATGAACTGGCGGGCGTACGGCGAGAGGGAATCGATGTAGCGGCGCTGACCTTCCGAAAAAACAATGTCAAAAGCTAATGAAGATTTGCCTGAGCCGCTAACACCGGTGATTACGCTCAGCGAGTCTCTCGGAATGCGTGTCGTGATGTTCTTTAGATTGTGGTGGCGCGCACCGATAACCGCGATTTCATTCTCGAAAACGTTTGGAGCTTCCTGGGACGGAGCCGCGTCAGCCTCGGGTTTAGGCAGATCTCCGCGCAGGGCCTTTAAAGTGTAAGACCGCCTAGCTTCGCTGCTGCTTAAAAGCTTCGATGGTGCGCCGCAAGCCACCAGCTCCCCTCCGTCCTCGCCGCCGTCCGGCCCGAGGTCGATTATCCAATCGCTTTGGCGAATAACCTCGGTGTTGTGCTCGATACAAAGGATACTGTGCCCGCGCTCCGTAAAACGGCGTAAGGTGGCGATCAGGCGCGCTACATCATGTGCATGAAGTCCTGTGGTCGGCTCGTCAAGAACGAACAAGAATTTGTCGCTGCTGTCCGCCCTGAGGAAGGAAGCTAGCTTTACCCGCTGTGCTTCACCGCCCGAGAGTTTGCTTAGTGGCTGACCCAGAGTCAAATACCCGAGCCCGAGATCGAGCAGGGGACTCAGTCGTTTAACAACCTCCTCAGCTTTAGCGTCCTCACCCCGCGCGGCAAAAAACTTCACCGTGTCCTCAAGCGTCATCTCAAGGAAATCTGTAACGCTCTTCCCGCCGTAGCGAATAGTTTGAATTTTTGCCGTGAAACGCTTGCCGCCGCAGGCCTCGCATTCGACATATACATCCGCCAGAAACTGCATTTCAATTTTGTGATAGCCCGCACCGGAACACTCCGGGCAGCGCCCGCCGTCAACGTTGAATGAGAACGCTGATTTGCTGAGTCCTAAACTTACAGCTTCGTCGGTTGAGGCCAGACATTCCCGGATAACGTCCCAGGCCTTAGTGTAAGTTGCGGCATTTGATCTAGGGCTCTTGCCGACAGGGGACTGATCGATCAGGACAATGTCGCTTACTTCGTCGATGCCTTTCAATCCCTTGATTGGCGCGTTTTTGCCTTTGGTAAGAGCGGATATCGGCATGCCGCTCTCTAGCTGGCGATATGGCTTTATTAAGCACTCGACAGCGAGTGTGGATTTGCCCGAACCGCTGACTCCTGTGAGAGAGCAAAAGCAGCCGAGCGGAATCTCTACATCAATTTCCTTCAGGTTGTTTGCTGATGCGCCTTTAATCAGAATCTTTCCGCTGCTCGGAACCGGTTCGCCGGAAGCTCGTTTGGCCGGGAGCCCGCGAAGAAATCTGCCGGTGTGCGAATCGGCTTCCTGTGCAAGTTCCTGCGGACTTCCGCTAAAGCAAATTCTTCCGCCGGCTGATCCGGCCTCTGGGCCTAGGTCGATTACATGATCAGCAGCTCTAATGACGTCTTCTTCGTGCTCTACGACGACTACCGAATTGCCTCGGTCACGCAATGAACGGATTATTCGCAGCAGCCTGCCGGTATCGCGCGGGTGCAGTCCGATAGAAGGCTCGTCGAGTACCAGCGTAGTGTTTACAAGCCTTGCTCCGAGCAAGGTGGTTAGATTCACCCGCTGATGTTCACCGCCGGATAAGGTTCGGCTCTGTCGCCCCAGCGTTAGGTATCCCAGTCCTATGTCACAAAGATAGCGCAGGCGGCTCGTAACTTCGAGAAGTGCGGGCTCGACTGCCGGGTCGCCCAAGTTCTCATTTAGGTGCTTCTCGAAGAACGGCAGTAGTGAGCTGAGAGGTAGTTCCCAAATCTCGGGCAGGGTCGCTTCTCCAAGTGTGTAAAGTAAGGCACCGGGTTTCAGTCGGGAGCCATCGCAATCCGGGCAGAGCGACTCCGAACGGTAGCGTGAAAGAAATACCCTGACATGCATCTTGTATTTCT